>MKUB01000124.1:8693-10009 GCA_001898545.1 Sphingomonadales bacterium 63-6
GCCCGCCATGACGACATCCAGATCGCCGCGCCACCAATCGGTGCCCAACCCGTTGATCCGCACCCAATGGGCCTGTTCCGGGCCTTCGGTAATGCGGCGGCGGTGGATCTGCAGCCACTCCGCCGCCATGCGCCGCGCGGCGGGCTTCGCTTCGGGAGCGACGGCGTCTTCCAGATCCACGATCACCACATCGGCCCCGCTCAGCGGAGCCTTGGCCAGCTTGCGCTCGCTATCGCCCGGTACGAACAGCCATGATCGTGTGGGCATGCAGAGGCTCCCGCTTGAGGTCAGTGGTTAGAGGTTAGTCCCGCGCCCCGAGATCGCCCTTGCCCACCGTGCCGCTGGCCATGTCCAGCATCCGGTCGAGGCTGGCCTTGGCCTTCAGGCGCAGGCCTTCCTCGATCTCGATGCGCGGCTCAAGGTCGCGCAGGGCGACGTAGAGCTTCTCCAGCGTGTTGAGCGCCATATAGGGGCAGATGTTGCAGTTGCAGTTGCCGTCCGCGCCGGGGGCGCCGATGAAGGTCTTTTCGGGCAGCGCCTTCTGCATCTGGTGGATGATATGCGGCTCGGTCGCCACGATCAGCGTGTCGCCCGCAAATTCCTGCGCGAATTTCAGGATGCCGCTGGTCGATCCGACATAATCGGCATGGTCGATGATGGAAGGCGGGCATTCCGGATGGGCGGCAATCGGCGCGCCGGGATGCTGGGCCTTGAGCTTCATCAGCTCGGTTTCGCTGAACGCCTCGTGCACGATGCACACGCCCGGCCACAGCAGCATCTCGCGATTGAACTTGCGGCTCAGGTAACCGCCAAGGTGCCGGTCCGGCCCGAAGATGATCTTCTGCTCCGGCGGAATCTGGGCAAGGATCGTTTCCGCGCTGGAAGAGGTGACGATGATGTCGCTGAGCGCCTTCACCTCGGTCGAGCAGTTGATGTAGGTCAGCGCGATATGGTCGGGATGCGCCTCGCGGAAAGCCTTGAACTTCTCCGGCGGGCAGGAATCCTCAAGGCTGCACCCGGCATCCAGATCGGGCAGAACCACGATCTTTTCCGGGCTGAGGATCTTGGCCGTATCGGCCATGAACTTGACGCCGCAAAAGGCGATCACTTCCGCATCGGTGGCGGCGGCCTTGCGGCTCAGCTCCAGGCTGTCACCCACGAAATCGGCGAGGTCCTGAATCTCGGGCCGCTGGTAATAATGGGCCAGGATCACGGCCTTGCGTTCCTTGCGCAGGCGGTTGATCTCTTCGAGCAGGTCGGTTCCGGCGGGCAGTTTGGTTTCGGCGGTCATGCTATCTCCTGCGGCCGATATAGCG
>MKUB01000125.1 GCA_001898545.1 Sphingomonadales bacterium 63-6
CGCGGGCGTAATATTGGCCCAGCTTCCCGCCATGCTCGTCATGCCCGCCATGATCCAGCGTCTGCCGCGCAAAGCGGATCATCAGCCAGGGCGCGATGATGACCGCCACGAAGAAACTGAAGATCATCGCGGCGGAGGCATTGATCGGGATCGGCGCCATATAGGGGCCCATCAGGCCCGAGACGAACAGCATCGGCAACAGGGCGGCCACCACGGTCATGGTGGCGACAATGGTGGGATTACCCACTTCCGCCACGGCCTCCACAGCGGCCTGCATACGCGGCCGATCATCCAGCATGGCCCAATGCCGGGCGATATTCTCGATCATCACGATGGCATCGTCCACCAGAATGCCGATCGAGAAAATCAGCGCAAACAGGCTGACCCGGTTGATGGTGAAGCCCATAATGTTCGATGCGAACATGGTGAGCAGAATGGTGGTGGGAATGACAATGGCCGTAACCCCGGCCTCGCGCCAGCCGATGGCAAAGCCGATCAGCACCACAATAGAGACCGTGGCGAGAGCGAGGTGGAACAGCAGTTCGTTCGCCTTCTCATTCGCCGTTTCGCCGTAATTGCGCGTGACGGCGACATTCAGCGAAGTCGGGATCAGCGTGCCTTCCAGCGTTTCCACGCGCTTCACCACCGCTTCCGAGACGGTTACGGCATTGGCTCCGGCGCGCTTGGCAATGGCAATGCTGACGGCGGGAGTGCGGCCCCATTTGGCGCCCTCCCCATCCTCTTTAGCCCAGCGCCAGACCATCTGCTGATCCTGCGTCGGCGCTTCGGTGACACTGGCTACATCGCGCATATAGACGGGCGCGCCCGTGACGGAGCGGACCTGCAGATTGCCGACTTCTTCCGCGCCGGAAAGCGTGCGACCGGCCACCACATCGGCGGCCTGCCCCGCTTCACGCACATTGCCAGCCGGAAAGGCGCGATTGGCCTGCCCCGCCGCCTCGATCAGATTGCCCAGCGGCACCTGATGGAGCTGCAATTTCGCGGGATCGGGCGCGATCCGCACAGCCTGCCGCTGGCCGCCGGTGATGAAGGTCAGCCCGACATCGTCCACCTTGGCGATTTCGGTCCGCAGCCGCCCGGCAAGTTCCCCCAAGGCCTGTTCGCTCCATGCACCCGGCGCTCCGGGCTTGGGCGACAAAGTGAGAACCACAATGGGCACATCATTGATGCCGCGCACCGTCACCTGCGGGGCCGGAATGCCCACAGGGATGCGGTCCATATTGGCATTGAGCTTCTCGTCGATGCGGGTCGCCGCGTCTTCAGGATTGGAGCCGACGATGAAGCGCGCCGTCACCAGCACGCCATTGTCTTCCGCCTGGGTGTAGACATGCTCCACCCCGTCCACGCTCTTGACGATGGTTTCCAGCGGCTTGGCCACCACTTCCACCGCATCGCTGGCCGAAAGGCCGGGCGCGGCGACGCGGATGTCCACCATAGGAACAGAGATTTGCGGCTCTTCCTCGCGCGGAATGGTCAGCGTGGCGATCACGCCGACCAGGATCGCCGCCAGCAGCAACAGCGGGGTGAGCGGCGACTGGATAGTCGCCCGGGTCAACCGCCCGGAAATGCCCAAATTCATTTCGCTGCCTGCTTCGTAGCCGTCTGCTTCACCAGGATGTCACCGGCGGAAAGGCCCGAGAGTATCTCGACCTTGCCCTGCTCGGTCGAAGGGGCGGTCTGCACCGGCACACTGGCCGCGCTGCCATCCTTGCCCACAACCCATACTGTATCGAGGCCATAGGCCGTGGTGACATATTCGACCGGAACCAGCAGCGCCTTGCGGCTGCCGCCTTCGACCTTGGCCGAAATGCGCCGGCCGATCAGCGATCCGTCCAGCCCGGCAATCTCCACATCGGCGCGCACCTGCCCGCCCATTACGGAGGGATAGAGCCGGGTAATGGTGCCGGAGTCTTCCGAGATTCCGCCCGCACCGGGCAATTGCGCCAGCACCCGCGATCCGGGATGGACCTGCGCAGCGAGGGTTTCGGGCAGTTCCAGCTTCAGCACCGTGGCCCCGGCGGTGATCGTGGCAATCGGCATCCCGGGGGCAACCGGCGCCCCGGCAGGAATATCGGCCATCAGCACCCTGCCTGAAGCTGGTGCGATCACCGCACCCTGGCCGGCCACGGCATTGACTGCACCCTGTTGCTGGCGCGCGGCATGCACTTGCGCCTGCGCGACGTCTGCCACGGCCTTTGCCTGTTCCAGCCGCGCCTTGGCATAGACGCCATTGTCATAGAGGAACTGGACCCGCTCCAGATCTGCCTTGGCGGCAGCGGCCTGCGCCTGTGCCGCGGCGGCCTGCGCGCCATAGGCACCCGCCTGATAGCCAAGCTGGCTATCGACAATGCGCCCGATGACCTGCCCCTTGCGGACCAGATCGCCTTCCCTGACGGAAAGCGAAGTGAGAATGCCGGGAATGCGGGCAAGAACCTGCGCCTGATCGACAGTCGAAACCTCGGCGCTCACATCCTTCCAGTCGCCCGTTTCGGCGAGTTGGACGGTGTAGCGTTCACCCGTGGCCCGTGTGATTTCGGCAGGCGGGTTCTCCGTGCTGCCGCAGCCTGCCAGAGGCAGGGCCAGCGGCAACATCGCCGCCGCGATGCCCAGACGCAGATATGTCTTGCCCGTCATTTCAGGCCCCCTCGCCGCGATGTTCAGCGTTCGACCGGCAGGCCGGCCTGCGCCCAGGCGCCAAATCCGCCTGCAAGATGCGTATCCACCGCCGATTTCGCAGCGTCGCATTGATCGAGCGCAAGGCCGGACCGCTTCCCGCCGAGGCAATTGAGCACGAGGGTCTTGCCGGACGAGTCGGGAAGGCTGGCCGGAGAGAAGCTGGAGAGCGGCATGTTGAGCGCGCCGGGAATGTGGCCTTGCACGAATTCGTCAGGCTCGCGCACGTCCACGACCTGCGCTTCGCCGCGATCCAGCATCGCCTTCAGCTGCGCCGCAGTGAGTTCCTTATGCTTGGGTTTGCCGAACAGGCCCATGATTCGATCCTTTCTATAAATTATGGATTGCTTATATGCATAGTTCGTTATATTAGCAAGCCCATCACGGGAGAATGCTGAGATGTCTGATCAACCGCATATCGTTGTCCTGGGGGCCGGGCTTGGCGGCACAATCGCCGCGTATGAAATCCGCCAGACTCTTGGAAAATCTGCCCGGATCACCGTGTTGAACAAGGGTGAGGATTACTGGTTCGTCCCGTCGAACCCCTGGGTGGCCGTCGGCTGGCGGGAGCCCGAGTCGATCAAGGTCCACTTGCCCCCCGTGATGGAAAAGCACGGCATCGGCTTCAATTCGGAGGGCGCGGCCAAGGTGCATCCCAAGGAAAACCGGGTGGAGCTGCTCGACGGTTCCTCGGTTACCTATGACTATCTCATCGTCGCCACCGGACCGGAGCTGGGCTTTGATGAAATTCCCGGCTTCGGCCCCGAAGGCCATACGCAGAGCATCTGCGTCACCGCCCATGCCAAGGCGGCCCATGCCAAGTTCGAGGAGCTCTGCGCCAATCCCCGCCCCATCGTGGTCGGCGCGGTGCAAGGGGCCAGCTGCTATGGCCCCGCCTATGAAATGGCGATGATCCTCGACACCGAGCTGAAGCGCCGCAAAGTGCGGGACCGGGTGCCGATGACCTTCATCACGCCGGAACCCTATATCGGCCATCTCGGCCTGGACGGAGTAGGCGACACCAAGGGCCTGCTCGAAAGCGAGATGCGGGACAGGCACATCAAGTGGATCACCAATGCCAAAGTCACTTCGGTGGAAGACGGCAAGGTCCATGTGGAGGAAGTGAACGAGGACGGTTCGCTCAAGAAGATACATGACCTCGATTTCGGCTGGGCCATGATGCTGCCCGCCTTCCGCGGCGTGGATGCGTTGCAGGGGATCGAAGGCCTGTCCAACCCGCGCGGCTTCATCATCACCGACAAGCATCAGCGCAACACCACCTATCCCAACATCTTCGGCCTGGGCGTGTGCATCGCGATCCCGCCGGTCGGCCCTACCCCGCTGCCAGTGGGCGTGCCCAAGACCGGCTTCATGATCGAGAGCATGGTCACCGCCATCGCGCAGAATTTGAAGGAAATCCTGGCGGGCAAGGAACCGACGCATGAGGCGACGTGGAACGCCATCTGCCTTGCCGATTTCGGCGATAGCGGGGTAGCCTTCGTGGCCAAGCCGCAGATCCCGCCCCGCAACGTCAATTGGGCGAGCGAGGGCAAATGGGTCCATCTCGCCAAGATCGGCTTCGAGAAATACTTCCTGCACAAGGTCCGCAGCGGCGAGAGCGAGCCCTTCTACGAGAAGCTGGCCTTGCATGTGCTGGGCGTGAAGAAACTGCGTTTCGACTGAGGAGTGATGCGATGAACCTCGACCGTTCCGTAATGGCATTCGCCGGGCTGGTAGTTCTGGCCAGTTCCATCCTGTCGCTCACCGTGCATCCATACTGGATCGCGCTGACCATCTTTGCCGGGCTGAACATGCTGCAGGCCAGCTTCACCGGCTTCTGCCCCGCAGCGATTGTCTTCAGGAAACTGGGCGTGCGCAGCGGCACGGCCTTTAACTGAGCTTGCGAACAGGGCGCGCCATGAAATTCCGCCATCTTGTGCTTCTGGGCACCGGGCTGGGTCTCTCCCCCCTTCCCCACCCGGCCGGTGCCCAGTCCCTTGAGGAAGTGACCGCCATCGCGCTGGAACATTCGCCCGCCATTGCGGGGGCAGATGCCCGTGCGCAGGCCGCCGCCGCACAGCTCGATTTCGCCAAGGCGCAAACCCTTCCGGACCTCAACGCCCAGGGCCAGATCGGCTTCGGGCGGATCGACCCCAAGGGCTTCTTCGGCCTGACCGCCGACGATACCAATCCGCTGACCGCGCAGGTCACTGCGGAAATGCCGCTGCTCACTTTCGGCCGCACCGGCGGCGGGATCGACGCGGCGCGCGGCGGGGCTCAGGCGGCGGAGCTGATGGCCCGCCAGGCCCGGCTCAACCTGCGGGTGGAAGTGGCCGCCGCCTATGCCGAGGCGGTCTCCGCAAGGCGCCTGCTGGGCAGTTACGATCTGCTGCGCTTTTCTCTGGCCGAAGTGCTCCGCCAGTCGGAACTCAAGTTCAAGGTGGGCGCCACCACCTCCACCGATCTGGCGCAGGCCAAGGCCCGGCTGGCCGAGGCCGATGCGGGCCACGCCGCCGCCGACGGCAGGCTGAAAGCCGCCATGGCCGCGCTGCGCTCGCTGACCGGGCTAGACACAGTGGCGCTGGACGATGCCCTGCCCGCCCCGCCGCCGATCCCCGCCACGCGGGACGAGGCCATGGCCATGGCGCTGGCGGGCAATCCCCAATTGCTCGCCGCCGGAAAGGCGGTCGAGGCGGCCGAAGGCAATGAACGCATGACCAAGGGCGAAGCCCTGCCGATGCTGGGCGCTTATGCCGAGGCGGCCGCCGTGCGCGATCAGTTCTTCCCCGGCTACAAGGCGGATTCCTATTCCGCCGGGCTGCGGGTGAAGTGGAACTTCTTCTCCTCCGGCCGCAACGGGGCCAAGGCCCGCGCCGCCGGTTCCGAAACGGATGCCGCACAGGCCGATTACGACATGGCCCGTCTGCGCACCGAACAGGCCGCGATCACCGCCTATGACGGATATGAAACCGCCCGGCTGATGCTGGCCGCCGCCGATGCCCGCCAGACCGCCGCGAAAGAGGCCCTGCGCGGAACGAAGCTTGAAGTCGAGGCCGGGGCCAAGCCGCAGCTCGCCCTGCTCGACGCCCAGCGTGAGGCAATCGAGGCCGAAGCCGCCCTTTCCAGCGCGCAAGGCCGCCTGATCGCCTCCGCATATCAGTTGCGAGCCGTCGCCGGCATGGAGTGACCCGGCAATTCCCCTTTCTGCGGGGGTTGGCCAGTC
The DNA here is from genome assembly GCA_001898545.1 of Sphingomonadales bacterium 63-6. Taxonomy (GTDB): domain Bacteria; phylum Pseudomonadota; class Alphaproteobacteria; order Sphingomonadales; family Sphingomonadaceae; genus Andeanibacterium. The sequence continues at coordinate 5,918 of MKUB01000125.1, forward strand.
GGCGGCGGTTCGCTTGATTTCCTGCTTAGATGACGGGGCCGAAGTGTCACCCTTGTGTTACGCAAAACGGCCTGTGAAAGTTGCCGTGTAACACCCCCTGTAAGCCGCAGTTTCGAGCCGTTTTTCGGCCTTGAGTGCGCGCGCGAGTGTGACTTTCCATTTAGGGTTTTCGTGCAGGCCGAACGGGGTTTCGCGCGCTGGAGCGAGGCGGCTTTTGAGGCGCGACGAAGGGCAGGAGCAAAGCGGTTCATCGCGCAGGATAAAGGCCAATTGGGGGACTGTAGGAAAGTGTTTTCCGCCAGTGCCCCATCCCGCATCGCATATGTCGTCATCCCAGCGAAAGCTGGGATCGCTGGCGGCCAGACGCACCGCATTGCAAAGTCACTTACTAACTTGGCGCGATTTCTGCTCCTCGGCGGAGGCAGTCCCCAGCGGTGAGCGATCCCAGCTTTCGCTGGGATGACGTACAAATTACCCCTTCAGCCAGAACCGTATCCCATAGGCCACCACGCCCAGCACACTGATGCTGGCCACCCATAGCGCCGCCATCCACAGGAGGCGGCGCCAGAGCGGAGCATCGTCCGCCTCAACCCGAGGGGCAGGCATCAGTGATATCCCTCGCTGCCCACCTTGCCGCGGAACACCCAATAGGCCCAGCCCGTATAGGCAAGGATCAGCGGCAGGGTCAGGCCCACGCCGATCAGCATGAATATCTGGCTGCGCGGCGGTGCGGCGGCATCCCAGATGGTCACCGCATCGGGCACCACGAAAGGCCACATGGAAACGCCCAGCCCGGCCATGCCCAGAAGGAACAGGCCCAGCGAAAGCAGGAAGGGCAATACCTGCCATTTCTTCTTCAGGCCCCACAGCAGGAAGCCCGCGATAATGGCCGTCAGCAGCGGCACCTGCGCGGCGAACAGCACATTGGGCATGGCGAACCAACGCTCCCAATATTGCGCGTCGAGCAGCGGGGTATAGAGGCTTACCGCACCCAGCAGCAGCAAAGTGGCAATGGTGGCGCGCAAGGCGAGCTTGTAAGCATGGGCCTGCGTGCTGCCTTCCGTTTTCCACACCAGCCAGGTTGTGCCCAACAGGGCATAGCCCGCCACCGTGCCAAGGCCGGTCAGCAGGGTGTAAGGCGTCAGCCAGTCCCACCAACTGCCGGAATAGGCGCGGCCATCAACATCGATGCCCTGCAGGATCGCACCCAGGATCATCCCTTGCGACAGCGCCGCCACCAGCGAACCGCCGCTGAAGGCCATGTCCCAGAAGGGCCGATGGCCGGGATCGCGCCAGCGGAATTCAAAGGCCACGCCCCGGAATACAAGCCCCAGCAGCATGGCGATGATCAGCGGATAAGTGGCCGGAAGGATAATGGCATAGGCCAGCGGGAAGGCCGCCAGCAGCCCGCCCCCGCCCAGCACCAGCCAGGTTTCGTTACCGTCCCACACGGGCGCGATGGAATTCATTGCCTGATCGCGTTCTTCCCCAACCTGAAAGCTGGGGAACAGGATGCCGATGCCCAGATCGAACCCGTCCATCACCACATAGGCGAAGACGGCGAAGGCGATGATGAAGGCCCAGAGGGCCGTGAGGTCCACGCTCATTCTCCATCCTCCTTCGCGGGTTGTTCGATGATCGGGCCGCCCACGGCCCGCGCCGGCCCCGGCGTGATGCCCGCCGTGCGGATCGGGCCCTTTTCCGTGCGCCTTACGCCCGGTTCCTGCACCTTGGGCGCGCCGCGCATCAGCCGCAATATGTACCAGGTGCCGGTGCCGAACACCGCGAAATAGACCAATACGAAAGCCAGCAGGGATGCCCCCACAGCGGGCGCGTCCAGCGGCGAGGCGGATTGCGCCGTGCGCAACAGGCCATAGACCGTGAAAGGCTGACGCCCGATCTCCGTGACCATCCAGCCTGCGATCACGGCCACGAAGCCGGAAGGCCCCATCACGATGGCCGCCCTGTGCAGCAGCGGCCAGTCATAGAGCTTCTTCCGCCAGCGGGCGACGAGGCTCCACAAGCCCAGCCCCAGCATGGCGAAGCCCAGCCCCACCATCACGCGGAAGGCCCAGAAGACCGGGCCGACCGGCGGGTGATCTTCCGGCGGGATCGTGTCCAGCCCGGCCAGCGGCGCATTGAGATCATGCTTGAGGATCAGCGAGGAAGCCTTTGGAATCTCTATCGCGTAATCGACGCGCTGTTCTTTGCTGTTGGGAATGCCCGCCACGATGAAGGGCGCACCATCCGGGTGGCTCTGATAATGGCCTTCCATCGCCATCACCTTGGCCGGCTGGTGCTCCATCGTGTTGAGACCGTGAAGGTCGCCCGCGAAGATCTGCACCGGGGCCACCAGCGCGGCCATCCACATGGCCATGGAGAACATCTTGCGCGCATGCTGGTTGGTGCGGTCCTTGAGCAGATGCCAGGCGCCCACTCCGCCCACCACGAAGGCCGTGGTGAGATAGGCCGCGATCACCGTGTGAACCAGGCGATAGGGGAGGCTGGCGGTGAAGACGATGGCCCACCAGCTGTCACCGGGCAGGAACTGGCCGTTCGCGCCGATCTCATAGCCCGCCGGGGTCTGCATCCAGCTGTTCACGCTGAGAATCCAGAAGGCCGAAACC
>MKUB01000126.1 GCA_001898545.1 Sphingomonadales bacterium 63-6
CTGCCCGCCCATGTCTCACTGGTCAGCTGCGCGGCGGCCCCCTCGCTGTTTTATGCCGACTGGATCGAACCCGTCCCCGCCGACGCCCCGCGCCTCGCCGCATTGCGCGCGGAGCTTCTCGCCCTGCCGGAAGTCAGCCGCTGCGTGGAGGATGCACGGCCATTCCGCCCCTGGTTCCCGCCCGGCGCGCCGGACCGCGACTGAACGAAATTGTGAGAGGATACGAAACGATGTCCAACGAATTGAAAGTCACTACCTTCATCGCCGCCTCCCCGGAAAAGGTGTGGGATGTCCTCGCCAACCGCATGGAGGAATGGTGGTGCCCCAAGCCCTGGCGCGTAGAGATCGATCATCAGGACCGCCGCGCTGGCGGGCGCTGCGCCATGACCATGTATGGCCCCAATGGCGAAGTCATGCCCAATGAAGGCATTTTCCTCGCCTGGGAGGAAGGCCGCCGCTTTGTCAGCACCGATGCCTTCACGGGCGAGGATTTCGACCCCGCTGGTCCCTTCATGGTCGGCTTCTGGGAAATAGAGCCTGAAGGCGACGGCACCCGCTACACTGCCCGCGCCAAGCACTGGAGCGAGGAAGCCCGCAAGAACCATGAGGAAATGGGCTTCATTCCGGGTTGGACGGCGGTGGCGGAACAGCTGAAGGAACTGTGCGAACGGGCTTGACCGGAGCGGCATTGTTCTTCATTTGTTCTAGTCATGCAACGGGAGATCAGGACATGGCTCACTTCACCTTCTTCACCAATCCCATGTCACGTGGGCAGACTGCCCGCTGGGCCCTGCACGAGGTGGGTGCGAGCTATGACGAGGTGACCGTGGAGTGGGATGCCAAGCCCGCCGAATTGCTCGCCATTAACCCTCTGGGCAAGGTGCCCACGGTGATCCATCACACCCCGGAAGGGGATCGGGTGATTTCGGAAGGCGCCGCCATCTGCGCCTATCTCGCGGCGGGGGATCTCGCCCCGCGCGAGGAAGAACGGGCCGATTTCTATCGCTGGATGTTTTTCACCGCTGGCCCCGTCGAGCAAGGCATTACCGCACGCTATCTCGGCTATGAACCGAAGAATGTGCAGGAGCGTATCTCGGCGGGCTTCGGCGATGTCGATACGGCGCTGGGGATGCTGGAGAGCCATCTGGCCAGCCATGCCTTTGTCTGTGGCGACCGGTTCACCATGGCGGATGTCTATGTCGGCAGTCAGGTGGATTTTGGCCTGCAGTTCGGCACGTTCCCCAAACAACCCGCCTTCATGGCCTATGCCGAACGCTGTCAGGCGCGCGAGGCCTACAAAGCCGCCAAGGCAATCGATAATGCCCAGATCGCGGAACGGCAGGCAAAACAGGCCTGATCAGGCCGCCATAATCACGCCAGCGCGGTGGATTTCTTCAATATCTGATAGGCTTCCACCACCCTGCCCAGCCGTGCTTCCTGACTGCGATCCCCGCCATTGCGGTCAGGATGATATTTGCGGACGAGTTGGGAATAGCGTTTGCGCAGGCCCGAACGATCCGTATCCGCTTCCAGCCCCATCACGCCCAGCGCCTCTCGCTCACGCGGAGTGAAACGCGCCTGGGCCTGATCGGCGGCATAGCGCCCGGCGGCACGGCGGCGAATATCGGCGGCGCGTGCGCCGATAGCTTCCAGCGGATCGTCAAAATCGGCCCAGCGCGGCGCGGCGCCCACGCCGCCATCGGGGCTGAAGGCACGGCTTTCCCGCCGCCATCCGGCCACGGGATGCTGCGCTTCAAGGATTTCCTCGGCGCTCATCCCCTCGAACCAGTCATAGCCGGAATTGAACTCGCGCACATGGTCCAGGCAGAACCAGCGCCATTGCCCCGGCCCGTCGAAACCCGACGGACGCGAGCCTGGCGCGCGGAATTCGCCCATATCGTCGCAACCCGGCGCCTCGCATTGGCGTCCCTGTGCTTCGTACCGCCCCTTGAACCTGTCGTGCCTTGTATCCTTCACCCCTTTAGGATGGGCATTCATGTCCTATAAGGGAAGCCCCTTTCACTGGTGAAATCCAGCACAGGAGAATTCATGGCCGGTTCGGTTCAGCGCGAAATGGAAGATTTGCTGGAGGCGGCGTTCAGCCCGCTCCGGCTGGAAGTGATCAATGATTCTGCTCGCCATCATGGCCATGCGGGTGACGATGGCAGCGGCGAATCGCATTTCACCGTGGTAATCGAAAGCGCCGCATTTGCGGGCAAGAACCGGCTTGAGCGCCAGCGCATGGTTAACCGTGCATTGGGTGACATTCCGGGCGAACGCGTCCATGCCCTTGCCATCAAAGCCATTGCGCCAGAGGATACGGCATGAATGTGATCGACACTATCACTCCCATTTCTCACGATCTGGGGGATTTTCAGGTCCGCCGTGTGCTTCCCGCCAAGGAACGGCGGATGGTGGGCCCGTTCATCTTCGTGGACCAGTTCGGTCCGGCACAGATGGATATTGGCCGGGCGATGGATGTCCGCCCGCATCCGCACATCAACCTCGCCACGGTCACTTGGCTGTTCGGCGGCGAATATGCCGGTGCGATTGAGCATCGCGACAGCTTGGGCAGCCATTCGATCATCCGTCCCGGCCAGGTCAATCTGATGACCGCGGGCAGCGGCATCGTCCATTCGGAACGCAGCCCCGGCCCGGAACGGGAAGCAGGCCCGAAGCTCTATGGCATGCAGACCTGGCTCGCCCTGCCCGACGGCAAGGAAGAAATCCCGCCTGCTTTCGAGGCTGTGGCCGATCTTCCCGTGATCGAGGACCAATGCGTCACCGCCCGCGTCATCATGGGCGAATTGTGGGGGGAGAAGGCCCCCACCACCACCTATGCCGAAACGATCTATGCCGAAATCCTGCTCGGCCCCAGCGGCGCGATCCCGATCGAGGCCGATGCGGATGAACGCGCCGTGATGCTGGTTGGCGGGGAAGCGACTTTGGATAACCGCCCGCTCAAGCTCTATGAACTTGCCGTGCTGCGCCCCGGCGCCGAAATGGTGCTCGATTCCAAGACCGGCGGCCGCGTGATGCTGCTGGGCGGGGAAGCCTTCTCCACTCGCCGCCATGTCTGGTGGAACTTCGTCAGCTCCAGCCGGGACCGGATCGAACAGGCCAAGCGCGACTGGAAGGAAGGCCGCTTCCCCAAGGTTCCGGGCGACGAGGTGGAATTCATTCCCCTGCCCGAACAGCCGCTGACGCGCAGCGAATAGGCCAATGGCGCTCCTGCCCGGCTCTCTTCTGCGCGATCCCGCCGGGCATGAGGTCCGGGTCAGCTATCTCGAGCTGTTCTTCGACCTCGTTTACGTCTTTGCCATCACGCAGATTTCGCATTTCCTGCTGGCCCATCACGGCATAGCCGCGCTGGCCGAAGCACTGGTGATCTTCGCGGCGATCTGGTGGGCCTGGGTCTATACGACTTGGGCCGCCAACTGGCTCGATCCCGACAGGGTGCAGGTGCGGATCGTGCTGCTGCTGACCATGCTGGCCAGCCTCATCATGGCAGTCGCCACGCCCAAGGCATTCGGGGACCACGGGCTGATCTTCGCCTGTGCCTATCTTGCTATACAGATCGGTCGCTCCGCCTTCGTCGCCGTGGCCATGACCCGCGGCGGCCATGAAGCGGCCGGCACCATGCAGCGGATCGTGATCTATTTTCTGATCAGCGGCTGCCTGTGGATCGCAGGAGCGCTCGCCCCGCAACAGGAAGTGCGCCTGCTCTGGTGGGCGGCGGCATTGCTGATCGAATATTCCGGGCCAAGCACGGGCTACAGGCTCCCCTTTGCCGGCAGAGTAATGCCCAGCGACTGGCGGATTTCCGGCGGGCACATGGCCGAACGCTGCGCCCTGTTCGTCATCATCGCATTGGGCGAAGGGATCGTGGTGACAGGCGCCACCTTTGCCGGACAGGAATTCGCGCTGGCCAACAGCGCCGCCTTCCTCGCCGCCTTCACCGGCTCGGTGCTGATGTGGTGGATCTATTTCGATGTCGGCGCGCAGCGTGGGGCGGAGTTGATCGAGCATCATCCCGAACCGGGCCGGATCGCCCGCAGCGCCTTTACCTATCTCCACATGCCGATTGCCATGGGCATGATCGGCTCAGCCGTGGCGGATGAGATGCTGCTGGCCCACCCCGATGGCCATACGGAGCCCGCGCTGGTGTTGGCCGTCTGCGGGGGGACGGGCATCTACCTGCTGGGCGTGGGCCTGTTCAAACGCTTCGCCAATCCCTTCCGCACCTTCCCGATGTCACACCGCTTCGGGCTGGGAATGTTCATCCTGCTCGCCCTGTGGGGCATGTTCGCCCATCCGCCCGCGCTCGCCTTTGGCTGGGCATCGGTGCTGATCCTGGCGCTGGTCAGCGTGTGGGAATGGCTGAGCTTCCACGGCGGGCTGGTGGAGCGCCTTGGCCCCCGTTTCGGCCCCTTCGGGCGCTATCTGCAACGCCGGGCGGTGCGGGCGGAAGCCGAAAGGGAGCGGCGCTTCGGCGGGAAGCCGGATTAAGGCTTCCCGAACCACTCCACCCAGGCGCCATGCGGATGGGCCTGTGACAGTAGCGTCCATTCCTTGCCCGAGCCCGGCCAGTATTTGACGTTCATCTCATGGGCGAAAGTGGCGCGGTTGGTTTCCAGTCGCACCCAGGCGAGCGGGCGATCCGCGGTGGCCTGCGCGCCTGCCGCCTCCATCGCCGCCGTGATCGCGGCGCGGGTTTCCTGCGGCAGATATTGCCACATCACCGAATGATAGAGCACCCGCGTAACGCCCTGCTGCTGCGGGCGGGCGAGCATTTCCGCAACGAAAGCGCCCGCATCCATCTTCACCAGATCGGGCTTCTGCTGCGCGGCCAGGGCAATCGCCGCATCGATCCGCGCCATCCGCTCGGTCGCATCGGGCCAGACATAGGATTTGAGCCGCAGCGCTTCGTCGCGATTGGACAGGTCCACCGGCGCGATGTCGGACCCACGGATCGCCACGATCTCCACCTCTGCGTCAGGCGGCGGAGGCCCGCGCCATTCGGGCCTGAGCTGCATGGGAGAATCCACCGGGCCGACACTCACCCCGCCCAGATCGAAGCGATAGCGCTCCATCATGGTGTTGACGCCCGCGCTCGATCCGATCTCGTTCAGCTCGAATTTCGGCCCAAGCCTCTGCGCCAACCACAGCAGCCCGGCCATCAGGCTATTGGCGCGCCCGGCCTCATTGGTCTGCGGCGGCCCGTCCAGCCAGGGGGCAAGCCGCGCGTCGAACTTCTCCACCAGCGCGCAGACGATCCGGTCGATCTCTGCCTGATCGGTCACTTCGCCCGCATAGACAGGGCCAAGCTCGGGCGCGTCGCCCGTCAGGTAGAGATTGTGGATGCCGCCCGCGATACGCAGCGGCATGGCATCTTCCAGCGACAGGCCGGGCCAGTTGGCCATGCGCCGGGCCACTTCCGTATCGGTGCGGAGCACGGCCCGCTCCGCCGCGATCACCCGGCTGGTGCAAGGGGCATTGGCCCGCGCAGTGTGGTCCGCCTGCCATTGCAGCGCCTGTTCGACGCTCGCGATTTCCATGACCGGTTTTTCCGCCGAGCCGCCTTCCGCCATTTCCATTGCCCTTTCCGCGCTGTGTCCTTAAGGCGCGCGCCATGTCCAGACCGCTTACCTTTGCCGTTCCCAAAGGCCGCATCCTTGAGGAAGCGCTGCCGGTAATGGCACGCGCCGGCGTGGTGCCCGAAGCCGCCTTCAACGACAAGGACAACCGCGCACTCAGCTTCGCCTGCGAAAATGGCGACATGCGGATCATCCGCGTGCGTGCCTTCGACGTGGCCACTTTCGTCGCCCATGGGGCGGCCCAGGCGGGCATCGTCGGCTCCGACGTGGTGGAGGAATTCGACTATCCCGATCTTTACGCACCGGTCGATCTCGACATCGGCCACTGCCGCCTCTCGGTGGCGGAACCGGTCAATTCCGGGCTGGAGCCGCTGGGCAAGATCAGCCATTTGCGGATCGCCACCAAATATCCCAACCTCACCAGCCGCTATTTCGAGCGGCAGGGCATTCAGGCCGAATGCGTGAAGCTCAACGGCGCGATGGAACTCGCCCCCAGCCTTGGCCTGTCGCAGCGGATCGTGGACCTTGTTTCCACTGGCCGCACGCTGAAGGAAAACGGGCTGGTGGAAACGACCACTATTCTGCCGGTTTCGGCCCGCCTGATCGTCAACCGCGCCGCGCTGAAGACCGATCCGCGCCTTGGCGAACTGGTCGAGGCGTTCCGCGCCGTGGCGGAAGGGCGCGCCTGATGATCCGCCTGAAAACCTCCGATCCCGATTTCGAGCGGAAATTCGCCCGCATCGTGGCCGACCGACGCGAGAGCGGCGGGGATGTGGCGCAATCCGTGGCGACCATTCTCAACGAAGTGCGCGCGCGCGGGGATGAGGCGCTGGCGGAATATACGCAGCGTTTTGACGGTTTCGCCCTGCCCGAGGGCGATTGGCGCATCGCGCCCGAGCGGTGCAAGGCAGCCTTCGAGGCGCTGGACAGCGATCTGCGCGAGGCGCTGGAACTCGCCGCCAGCCGCATCCGCGCCTATCACGAAGCCCAGCTGCCGCAGGACCGTGACTATACGGACGATACGGGTGTGCGGCTCGGCGCGAAATGGCGCGCGGTCGATGCTGCCGGGCTCTATGTTCCGGGCGGGCGCGCATCCTACCCCTCCTCCCTGCTGATGAACGCCATCCCCGCCAAGGTTGCAGGCGTCCAGCGGCTGGTGGTCTGCACCCCCACGCCCAAGGGGGAGGTCAACGAACTGGTTCTGGCCGCCGCCTATCTGGCGGGCGTGGACGAGGTCTGGCCCGTGGGCGGCGCACAGGCCATCGCCGCGCTGGCCTATGGCACGAAGCGGATCAGCCCGGTCGATGTCGTCACCGGCCCCGGGAACGCCTGGGTGGCCGAGGCCAAGCGCCAGCTTTACGGCGTTGTCGGCATCGACATGGTGGCGGGCCCTTCGGAAATCCTCGTGATCGCCGATGGCAAGAACGATCCCGACTGGATCGCGGCCGATTTGTTGAGCCAGGCCGAGCACGACCCCGCCGCCCAGTCGATCCTCATTACCGACGATCCGGCCTTTGCCAGCCAGGTGGAAGACCGGGTTGATGTGCAGAGCGCCATGCTCTCCACCAAGAAGACCGCGCAGGCCAGCTGGGCCGCGCATGGGCTGATCATGGAAGTCACCGACCTCGCCGAGTCTCCCCGCCTCGCCAATGCACTGGCGGCCGAGCATATCGAGCTGGCGGTGGACGATCCCGAAAGCCTGTTTGCCGAAATCCGCCATGCGGGCAGCGTGTTCCTTGGCCGCATGACGCCGGAAGCGGTGGGCGATTACGTCGCCGGGCCGAACCATGTGCTGCCCACCGGGCGGCGCGCGCGCTTTTCCTCCGGCCTTTCGGTGCTGGACTTCATGAAGCGCACCAGCTTCATTGCGCTGGACGATGCAGCCCTCGCGAAGATCGGCCCCGCAGCAGTGCGGCTGGCCCAGATGGAAGGGCTGCCCGCCCATGCCAAATCCGTGGAATTGAGACTGAAATGAGTGGCCGTTCGCAAGCCCGTTCCGCCGCCCGGCTTTCCGCCGTGCAGGCGCTGTATCAGCACCAGATGGAGGAAATCGCCCTCCCCCGCCTGCTGGACGAATTTCACCAGCACCGCCTCGGCCGCGCCCAGGACGATGGTGAGGACCAGCTGGCGGAGGCCGAAGTGGCTTTCTTCGACGATCTCGTCTCGGGCGTGATCGCCCGGCAGGAAGAGATCGACGGCTTGCTGGAATCCCGCCTTGCCGAAGGCTGGAAGCTGGACCGGCTGGACAAGACCATGCTGCAGATCCTGCGCGCCGGCGCCTATGAACTGCTCGCCCGGCAGGACGTGCCGCTGGGCAGCGCGATCAGCGAATATGTCGATGTCGCCCACGCCTTCTTCGATGCGCGCGAGGCGAAATTCATCAATGGCGTGCTGGATGCCGTGGCGAAAGCGGTGCGTAGCTAAGGCGAAATGCCGCCCATTTCTTGGCCCCTCGTCGTCCCGGGCTTAACCCGGGACCGCTGGCCTCTTGGTACCAAGTTCAAACTTCGTCATTCCCGCGAAAGCGGGAACCCAGCAGCAACCGTCGAAACTGGGTTCCCGCCTGCGCGGGAATGACGAGATTGAAGTTGGCGCAACACCCTCAGCGCCTCCGTGCCTCTGCGAGCGCTAAAAAGCGGGATCCCGGGTCGAGCCCGGGATGACGAATGAACCGGACACACCCAACCCTCCGCTGGCGAGTGCGGACTAACGCCGGTGTAGGAACAACCGAGAGCGGACGGGGCCGGGCCGGTAGTGTCAGGCGCCCGCTCTGGCGAGCGGAGCGATTGCGCGTTGTTTGAGATGCGAACGGCAGGCGAAGTATCGCGGCAAACTTGTCTGCTCGGCCCTGCGTGCATGGCGGGGAAGGCGTAGGGCTCGCAAGTAGGCCCTCCCTTGAGCGGAGATGGTC
>MKUB01000127.1 GCA_001898545.1 Sphingomonadales bacterium 63-6
GCCGCGCTTAACCTCGTCGCCATTGCCGGCAGCGTGTTCGCGATTTTCTGCATCCTCAAGGTCGCGCTGGGAGGTGCCGCCTGATGGCCGACGCAGCTTACAAGATCATCGACCATACTTATGACGTGGTCGTCGTTGGCGCGGGCGGTTCGGGCCTGCGTGCCACGATGGGGGCGGCGGAAGCCGGTCTGCGCACGGCCTGCATCACCAAGGTTTTCCCCACCCGCAGCCACACGGTGGCCGCGCAGGGCGGCATTGCCGCCTCGCTGGGTAACAACACACCCGATCACTGGCAGTGGCACATGTACGACACCGTGAAGGGGTCGGACTGGCTGGGTGACCAGGACGCCATCGAATATATGGTGCGTGAAGCACCCCAGGCGGTTTACGAGCTGGAACATGCCGGCGTGCCCTTCAGCCGCAACGCCAATGGCACGATCTATCAGCGACCCTTCGGCGGCCATATGCAGAACATGGGCGAGGGCCCGCCGGTGCAGCGCACCTGCGCGGCTGCGGACCGTACCGGCCACGCCATGCTCCATGCGCTCTACCAGCAGAGCCTGAAATACGACGCGGATTTCTTCATCGAATATTTCGCGATCGATTTGATCATGGAAAATGGCCAGTGCCGCGGCGTAATCGCCATGTGCATGGATGACGGTTCGATCCACCGTTTCCGCGCCCATGCCGTTGTTCTGGCGCCCGGCGGTTATGGCCGCTGCTATTACACCGCCACTTCGGCCCATACCTGCACCGGCGACGGCGGCGGCATGGTGCTGCGCGCCGGCCTGCCGCTGCAGGACATGGAATTCGTGCAGTTCCACCCCACCGGCATTTACGGCGCGGGTGTGCTCATCACCGAAGGCGCGCGCGGGGAGGGTGGCTATCTCACCAATTCCGAAGGCGAGCGTTTCATGGAACGCTATGCCCCCTCCGCCAAGGATCTCGCCAGCCGTGACGTTGTGTCGCGCTCCATGGCGTTGGAAATCCGCGAAGGGCGCGGCGTTGGCCCGCATAAGGACCATATCTACCTCCACCTCGATCACATCGATCCGGCGGTGCTGGCGGAACGCCTGCCCGGCATCACCGAAAGCGGCAAGATCTTCGCGGGCGTGGACCTGACCCGCCAGCCGCTGCCCGTGGTGCCCACCGTCCATTACAATATGGGCGGCATCCCCTGTAATTATCACGGCGAAGTCGTGACTATCGGGGCGGACGGCAATCCGGAAACCGTGGTCCCCGGCCTGTTCGCAGTGGGCGAGGCGGCATGCGTCTCGGTCCATGGCGCGAACCGCCTGGGCTCCAATTCGCTGATCGACCTTGTGGTGTTCGGCCGCGCGACCGGCCACCGCCTAAAGGAAATCATCAAGCCCGGCACCGCGCATGACAGCCTGCCGAAGGACAGCGCCGACATGGCGCTGGGCCGTCTCGACCACTTCCGCAATGCCAATGGCGGCTCCTCGACGGCGGAAATCCGCACCGAGATGCAGCGCGCCATGAGCCAGCACGCCGCCGTGTTCCGCACGGACGAGCTGATGGCCGAAGGCAAGGTGAAGCTGGCCGATACCTACAAGCGGATGGAAGACATTCACGTCACCGACCGTTCGCTGATCTGGAACTCGGACCTGATCGAAACGCTGGAGCTGGACAACCTCATCGCTCAGGCGACGGTGACCATGCATTCCGCCTTCAACCGCAAGGAAAGCCGCGGCGCCCACGCGCATGAGGACTTCCCCGAGCGGGATGACAAGACCTGGATGAAGCACACTGCGGCCTGGTTCGAAGGCTGGGGCGGCAAGGGCGGATCGGTGAAGCTCGATTACCGCCCGGTCCACGAATTCACGCTGACCGACGACGTGGAATACATCAAGCCGAAGAAGCGAGTGTATTGATCGGGAGCAATAGTCTCTGAAAATCGCCAGTTGCAGGTAGGAGGTTCGCCTGAAGTATCGCGCTGATATAGATGGCCTCCGTGCGATTGCGGTGATGTCTGTGATTCTCGCCCATGCGGGGGTGCAGGCTGTTGGGGGAGGTTTCCTCGGAGTTGACGTCTTTTTCGTCATCTCCGGCTATCTCATCACCACGATCCTGAAGAAGGATCTGGAAGAGGGGCGCTATACCCTTGCTGCTTTCTACGAGCGGCGGGCCCGGCGCATCCTCCCGGCGCTGTTGCTGGTGATCGGATGTTCGCTTCCCTTTGCCTTCTGGCTGATGCTGCCCGATTTTCTGCAGAATTTCGGCCAAAGCGTGGTTGCAACGCTGCTTTTCGCCAACAATCTCCTGCTCGCCAGAACATCTGGCTATTGGGAGCTCGAAAGTAATTTCAAGCCATTGCTCCATACTTGGAGCCTTGGGGTTGAAGAGCAGTTCTATCTGGCTTTCCCCATATTCCTGGCGTTGCTGTGGCGGTTTGGAGCGCGGGTACAGATCACGGCAATCCTGTTGGTCGGGCTCGCCAGCTTCGCCATTTCAGAGCATGGCTGGCGCACTTATCCGGATGTCAGCTTCTATCTGCCGACTTCACGCGCATGGGAACTGATGGCCGGCTGTGCGGCAGCCTATGTCACCCGCAAGCCGCGAGCTTTCGACAATTTTGTATCGTTGCTCGCCTTGTTGGCAATTGTTTTGCCGATGTTCCTGTTTGACGAACATATTCCATCGCCATCCTATTATTCCGCATTGCCCGTTCTGGGGGCGGTCGGCGTGCTCCTGTTCAGTTGGCCGGGAACGATTGCCTATCGGCTGTTGTCGTTGAGGCCCATGGTTGTGATTGGCCTCATCAGTTACTCGGCTTATCTCTGGCACCAGCCGCTCTTTGCATTTGCCCGCGTGGCAAGCCTGACGCCCCCGGAGCCCCTGGAAATGGCCGGCCTGACCTTGGCGACCCTGGCACTGGCGTGGTTGAGCTGGCGATTTGTGGAACAGCCCTTCCGTGATCGCAAGTTCATGCCCCTGCGGCTGTTCATCCCGATCACGGCTGCACTAACGGCGCTTTTCGTCGCTATCGGGCTCGTTCTGCATGTGAAAGAAGGCTTCCCGCGCTGGACCTATCCAAACATCGCGAGCGCTGGAGAGGTCTATATTTCGTATAATGAGCGCGTTCGTCGCTATACGACTGACCAGTTTCCTGGAAACGGGAAACCAAATGTCCTGTTGCTGGGGGATAGCTACGGGCGGGATGTCGGCAATATTCTCCTGGAAGGAAAGGCGCTTGAAGGGAAAAACCTGATCTACTTGCAGCACTATCCGGCCTGCGGGAGCGAAGATGCTTTTGATCCCGCAGTTTTGAAATCCCTGTATGCTGAGGCCGATCTGATTGTTGTCGCCTTGCATACGCAGGGGCCGGGCTGCGTCGAGAAGATGGACGCCCAATTCGCCGGTATTATGAATGCTCGTATAATCTACTTTGGATCGAAGGATTTCGGGTACAATATCAATCCCTTCGGCCGGATCCCAATGGAAGACAGAGCGGAGGCCTTTGCCAGTCTTCCAGAGCAGGAACAGGAATATAATGATGCTCTGGCGGCGAAGCTTCCGGCAGAGCGATATGTGGATCTTGTTCGCCTGCTTGGGCCGGATGGCAAACGGCTGCATTTCTTCGATGGACAGGGAAATCCGCTGACGCCGGATCGGAAACACCTCACCCGTTACGGAGCGCTTTTCGTGGCCGAGAAGATCAGGGCGGAAAATCCGCCAGCCTGGCAGGCGATAGTCGAGGCAGAACGAAAGGCTCGGTAACGCGAGGCCTCAGGGCGATACTCTCGTCACCGACATGATCTTCACCGGCTGGGCGAGCAACTGGCCCTTGAGGAACTCTTCGCCCTTTTCCGGGTCGATGGGCTGGCCATAGATCGCTTCCACCACGTCCATCCCGCCGGTTACATGGCCGAACACGGCAAAGCCTGCCTGCTGATCGGGGTCTTCCGACTTCGGATCGGCATCCAGCGAGGTAACATCGCCCACCATGATCGTGAAATCGGCCGTGGCGGAGCCAGGGGCATAGCGGGCCATGGAAAGCGCGCCGCGCACGTGGGAAAGGCCGGTCTTGTCGGTTGGCTCATGCGCGATGGGCGGCAGGATGCGATCCGGATCGTTCTGTGCGCCGCCTTGGATCAGCCCGTTGGGCTGCTGGCCCCATTCCAGCTTGAGCACGCGGTAGAATACCGTCCCATCCAGCCGGTGCTGATCGGCATAGCGCAGGAAATTGGCGGAGGTTATCGGCGCACGCTCAGTTTCGAGCGCCACGGTGATGGTGCCCAGCGTGGTTTCGATGGCGACCGGCGTGGTCTTCCATTCCCGTTCCGGCGCGACTGCCGTGGTTGCGGGATCGGGTGCTGCTGCATGGGGCCCGTCATTCTGGGCCAAACCGGGGGAAGCCAGCGCCAACAGCGGCGCCATGGTCAGCAGGGCAAAGAATTTCATCGCCACCTCAGATTTTCGCGCGAAAGATCAGCCACGGATTTCGCGCCCATCAGCTTCATATCGCGAATAATCTCGTTTTCCAGGATCGAAACGGCCCGGTCCACCCCGGCCTGCCCGGCAGCGGCGAGGGCGTAGAGATACAGGCGCCCACCGGCCACCGCCTTGGCGCCCACGGACAGGGCCTTGAGCACATGAGTGCCGCGCCGCACGCCGCCATCCATGATGACGTCTACCTTGTCCCCCACCGCGTCCACGATTTCGGCCAATTGGTCGAAGGGGGAGCGGCTGCCGTCAAGCTGGCGGCCGCCGTGGTTGGAAACCCAGATCGCGTCCACGCCGATTTCCGCGGCGCGCTTCGCATCGGCGACCGACATGATGCCTTTCAGGGCAAAGGTGCCGCCCCAATCCTGCCGCAGCTTGTCCGCCGCCTTCCAGTCCATCGACTGGTCCAGCATGGTGTTGAAGTAATCCGCCACCGATGTGGCCACGTTGGTTCCCGCCGCCACATGTTTTTCAAGGTTGGGCAGGGAAAACTTCTCGCGGAACATGTAGTCCAGAGCCCAGCGCGGCTTGGTGGCATAGGACAGGAAGCTGGCCGGGGTGATCTTGGGCGGGCTGGTGAAGCCGGTGCGCAGGCAGCGTTCGCGTTTGCCCGCAACGATTGTGTCCACCGTCAGGGCAATGGCATCGAATTTGGCGGCGCGCGCCATTTCGATCAGCGCGGCGTTCAGTCCCCGGTCCTTGTGATAGTAATATTGGAGCATCTTGGGGCCGGTGAAGCGCGCGCCCACTTCCTCCACCGAGACGCTGCCCAGGCTGGAAATGCCGAACCACAGGCCGAATTTCTCGGCGACGGCAGCCACGGCGCGCTCGCCCTGCCAGTGGAACAGGCGTTGCAGGGCCGTGGGGGAGAGGATCAGGGGCAGGGGCGTTTTCTTGCCCATGACAGTGACAGATGTGTCGACATCCTCCACACCGGCCAGCACATTGGGCACCAGATCGCAATCGTCGAAGGCGCTGGTATTGCGCCGCTTGGTGATCTCGTCATCCCCGGCGCCATCGATATAGTGATAGACGGGGAAGGGCAGCTTGCGATGGGCAAGCAGGCGGAAATCCTCGATATTATGACAATCGGCGAGGCTGGCGACGCGGCGCGAAGGGGCGTTTACGGACATTGCTATTCAGTTAGCCTCGCCTCGGGTGAAATGCCACAGCGCAGACTTGCGGGCAGCGCGCATATTATTGGCGAAAAATGCTGAGTTCACTTGGGTTCTCCCATCGGCTGGCCAGTGCGCCGCCACTGCCCGGTGGGGGCGCAAGGAAATAGTGCTGTCGATTGCGTTCATCTGAGCTTCAGATTACATCTGTAGTCGTATGCGGCGAAACCGCTTGGTCATTGCGAGGGAGGGAACTCGTGGCGGAAAGTGAAGAGGGCCAGGATACGACCCGGCCCGAACGCATCAGCGAAGCAGAACATGCCGTTATGGAGGCCCTGTGGGAGCATTCTCCACTGACCGCCGCCGATGTGGCGGGCAAGGTGGGCGGCAGCCGCGACTGGAGCCTCGCCACGGTGAAGACGCTGCTGTCGCGCCTCGTCGCCAAGCAGGCTGTCGCGACCGAGCCCGACGGGCGCCGTTTCCTCTATCGCCCCCTGCTGGAGCGGGCGGATTATGTCGGCGGGGAATCGCGCCGTCTGGTAGATCGGCTGTTCGGCGGCCGGGCCGCGCCTTTGCTGGCCCATCTGGCTGAGGCTGAAGCCCTGTCGGACGATGATATTGCCGAGATCGAGGCCTTGCTGCGGGAGTTGAAGCAATGATCGCCTGGCTGACCGATACACTGCTCTATACCGGGGCGCTTATTGCGCTGGTGCTGGTGCTGCGCGGCCCGGTGGCGCGCCAGTTCGGGGCGCAGATGAGCTATGCCCTGTGGGCCCTGCCGTTCCTGCGTTTCGTCATGCCGCCCGTGGTGCTGCCCGCCAGTTTTGCACCGGCCCCCACCGCCCAGCTGGTGACTTCCGCTGGACCGACGGAGCTGACGCCGCTTTCCGAAGTGGCCTTCCACTCTGCAAATGCGGCGCAAATGCCGGACTTCGTGCCGCCTGCCGAGCCCGGCATCTGGGATATGCTGAGCGGAATGCTGGCCGATGCGCTGCTGCTCGCCTGGCTGGGCGGGGCGGCGGCCTTCCTGCTGTGGCGCTGGTGGACCTATTACCGGATGCGGGGCTGGCTGCTGACCGGCGCCCGCCCCGTGGGCGAAGTCGGCCGGATCAGGCTGGTGGAAAGCCCCGCAGCGGTTTCTCCCGTGGCCTTCGGGGTGAGCGATAAGGTGATTGCGCTGCCGATGGAATTCATGGCCATGGAAGACCGCACCGCGCGCGATCTGGCCATAGAGCATGAGCTGGCCCATCATCGCGGGCTGGATCTGCTGGCCAATATATTGGCCCAGCCGCTGCTGGCGTTGCACTGGTTCAATCCGCTGGCCTGGCTGGGCTGGCGCGCCATGCGCCGCGATCAGGAAGCGGCCTGCGATGCGCGGGTGATCGCCCGCCACGATCCGCGCTTGCGGGCGCAATATGGCCGGGTAATCGCCAGCTTTGCCGCCGGGCCGCGCCTGTCGCTCGCCGCGCCAATGGCCGGGCATCGCAGCTTCGGGCCGCTGCTGGGCGAGAAGTCCATCATTCACCGCCTGCGCAGCCTGACCATGGCGGATGTTTCCCCGCGCCGCCGGTGGGCCGGGCGCCTGATGCTGGCGGGGGCAGTGATTGCCCTGCCGCTGACCGCGTCGATCAGCTATGCCGAACAGCACAGCCGCCTGCCGCAGCCGCCTGCTCCGCCCGCTCCGCCTGCGGCTCCCGCTGCGCCGCTTGCACCAGTTGCTCCGGCAGCGCCCGATGTTCCCCATGGCTTGGCCGTTCCGCCGGTCCCTGCCGCACCCGCGGCTCCTCCGGTTCCTGGCGTTTCGAGCGTGACCACGGTGCAGAGCAGCAGGGTCAGCAGCGATCCCGCCAGCGGCAAGGAAACGCAAATGTTCCTGTTCACGCAGAGCAGCGACAAGGCACCCGCCACCGTGCGGAGCGTTTCCTTGAAGAGCGATACGCCGCTGACTGCCCGGCAGCGCAAGGCGCTGGACGATATGCGCCACAAGATCGCCCGTCAGGACGGGGACAAGGCTGCGGCCGATTGGGACCGGCAGGCCCGGCAATGGGAAAAGCAGTGGGATGAGTGGGGCAAGCAGCTGGAGATCAACATCGCTCGCGGCGTATCGGGTGCGAGTGCGGTTGCGGTGGCCGCCGCCGATCAAGGAGTAAGGGCTGCTGCCAGCGCAAATGCCAGCGCCCGCGCCGCTCTTCTGGCTGCCCGCGACAGCATTGCCCGCAACCGCAGCCTGGACGCGGAAACGCGCCGCGAAATATTGCAGGACCTCGATCAGGAGATCCGGGAACTCGATACGGAGATTTGAGGGTGGTTTACCCCGTCGTCCGGGCTTGACCCGGGACCGCTGTCCTTTTGGTACCAACTTCAAATCTCGTCATTCGCGCGGAGATGGGACTGCGCTGTCTCCCCACCCCTCGTCATTCCCGCGCAGGCGGGAACCCAGTTCCGACGGTTGCTGCTGGGTTCCCGCCTGCGCGGGAATGACGAGATATGGATGGGCGCAACACTCTCAGAGCCTCCGCGAGCGCCAGAAAGCGGGATCCCGGGTCAAGTCCGGGATGACGAATGAACCAGACACACCCAACCCCCCGCTGGCGAATGCGGACTGACGCCGGGGGTAAGACAACCGAGGATGGACGGGGCCGGGCCGGTAGTGTCAGGCGCCCGCTCTGGCGAGCGGAGCGATTGCGCGTTGTTTGATATGCGAGTGGCAGGCTAAGTATCGCGGCAAACTTGTCTGCTCGGCCCTTGGTGCATGGCTGGGAAGGCGTAGGGCTCGCAAGTAGGCCCTCCCTTGAGCGGAGATGGTCCTCTGGGGCGAACCATCATCCGGCCACACATCGATT
>MKUB01000128.1 GCA_001898545.1 Sphingomonadales bacterium 63-6
CTGCGCCTATGGGAAAATGGGCCGGAAAGCAAGGTAAATCGCGGTTTCAGCGCCGGGCCGCAGGCTGGCTTTCCCGGAGGGCGAAAGCGGGGGTGTTACACATGTTACACACTCGCAGGGGTTCCGGGCTGCGAGGGTGATGCGGGCCCTGCAAGGGGCGAGAGTGGTCGTTTCCCCGCCGGGTTGTTTTAGAAAATATCGTTGTATAACAATATATTATTTACATTTTCCGGCATGACGAGAGGGAATGGGAAAGGCTCGTCGCATTGCCTGAACCTAAGGGCAGGGCGTCTGCCCGGTCAGTTCATTGACGATGCGGATGGCCGCGCTCACGGCCTCTTCGCGGTTCATCGCGCTTGTATCGAGCAGCACGGCATCTTCGGCGGCGATCAGCGGCGCGGTGGCGCGGGTCCGGTCGCGCTCGTCGCGCTCGCGCAGGTCGGCGGCGATTTCCTCCAGCGTCACATCCTCCCCGCGTTCGCGCATTTCGAGGAAGCGGCGCTGTGCCCGCGCTTCCACGCTGGCGGTGACGAACAGCTTGGCGGCCGCCTCCGGCGCGATCACCGTGCCGATGTCGCGCCCGTCCAGCACTGCGCCGCCGGGCCGGGTGGCGAAGGCGCGCTGGCGTTTGTAAAGCGCGCGGCGAACGCCGGGATGGATCGAGACGCGGCTCGCGAGCCCGCCGCTTTCCTCGCTGCGCAGGGCGGGGTCGTCCAGCAGCGAATCGGGGAAGGCGCAGGCGCGCTCGGCATCGGCGGGATCTTCAGGATTGCCGCCATCCAGCCCAACCTGCCGCCCCACCGCGCGATAGAGCAGTCCGGTATCGAGGTGGGGCAGGCCGAAATGCGCCGCCAGCGCCTTGGCAATAGTGCCCTTGCCCGAGGCAGTGGGCCCGTCGACCGCGATGATCATGCCTTTTCCTTCCCGCGTTTCAGGAAGGCGCGGACCAGGCCATAGATGGCAATCGCCGCCCAGAAGAATTCCAGCACCAGCGAAGCGGGATTGGTGTTCACCAGCAATGAAACGGTGAGCAGCGCCGCGCCGAGCAGATTGGTGCCGTGATGGAGGAAGGGGTTCGGCTCGGGTTTTGCCGTCTGATAGGCATAGGCCGCGATGATGCAGGCCATGCCCGCAAAGCCGAAGATATTGGCAACCGCAGGGGTCATTACGCGCTGCCCAACCCGTCCAGAAGCGCTTCGAAATTGGGGAAGCTGGTGGCGATCGGACGAGTATCGTCCACATCCACACCATCGCGGGAGGCAAGGCCCGCCACGGCCATGCTCATGGCGATGCGGTGATCCAGATGGGTTTTTACCCGGCTGTTGGCGCTGCCGCGCAGCAACTCGCCGCCGGTCCCGTCGATGATCAGGCCGTCCTCGGTTTCCTCGACCTGCGCGCCCGCGCCGGTGAGTGCGGCCGCCATCACCGCGATCCGGTCAGATTCCTTCACGCGCAGTTCTTCCAGTCCGCGCGTCACCGTGCGGCCTTCGGCCAGGGCGGCGGCGGCGAAGAGGGCGGGGAATTCATCGACCATGCTGGGCACAATGGCCGGATCGACCTCCACGCCTTTCAGCGCCGAATGGGTGACATGGAGATCAGCCACCGGCTCGCCGCCCACTTCGCGGCGGTCCAGTTCCACGATGCTGCCGCCCATCTGGCGCAGCACCTCGATCAGGCCCGCGCGGGTGGCGTTGAGGCCGACATTCTCGATAATCACGTCGCTGCCCGGCACGATCAGCGCGGCGACGAGGAAGAAGGCGGCGGAGGAGGGGTCGCCCGGAACGTCGATCACCTGCGGCTTGAGCACCGCCTCGCCGCGAATGCGGATGACGCGCTCGCCATTCTCTTCCTCGACCCACAGTTCCGCGCCAAAGCCGGTCAGCATCCGTTCGGTATGGTCGCGGGTGGGCACAGGCTCGATCACAGTGGTGATGCCCGGCGTGTTGAGCCCGGCCAGCAGCACCGCGCTTTTCACCTGCGCGCTGGCGACAGGCAGGCGATAAGTGATCGGCACGGCCGGTGCGATGCCGCGTTCGGTAAGGGGCAGGGTGCCGCCTTCGGAGGTTTCGAAACTCGCGCCCATCTGGGAGAGCGGGCCGGTCACGCGACCCATCGGGCGCTTGGAGAGGCTGGCATCGCCCACGAAGGTCCCCGTGATCGGATGGCTGGCGACAAGGCCCATCAGCAGACGGGTGGAAGTGCCGCTATTGCCCATGTCGAGCGGCGCCTCGGGCTGGAGCAGGGCGCCCACGCCCACGCCGTTGACGCGCCATTCGCCTTCCCCGATCCGCTCGATATGCGCACCCATGGCGCGCATGGCGGCGGCGGTGGCCATTACGTCTTCCCCTTCCAGCAGGCCGGTGATGCGGCTTTCACCTACCGCCAGGGAGGAGAACATGATCGCGCGGTGGCTGATCGACTTGTCGCCCGGAACGCGAATCCGGCCTTTAAGGGGGCCTGTGGCAGTGAAGCGACGCGGGCGGGCGGCTGCGGGATCGGCGTGCGACAAGGTAGTGAGGACTCTCTTACAGGGGGAGGCTGGATGCGCGCGGCTTTTGACAGTGCCTTTGCCCTATGGCAAGGCGCGCCACCCGGTGAGGCGGCGGTACTTGATTCCGGCGCCGGTAATATCCATCACCACGCAAGATTTATTCGCCCGTGCCATCTGCGGGCCCAGTTGAGGAATAATTATGGTCAAGCCTGAGTGGGGGACGAAGCGCACCTGCCCGAAATGCGGCACGCGCTTTTATGACCTCGGTAAGGAAGATCCGGTGGCCTGCATCGAATGCGGCAACCAGTGGTATCCCGAACCGGTGCTGAAGTCGAAGCAGCCGATTCCGTTCGCCGAAGCGGTGAAGGAGAAGGAAGTCGAGGAACAGGATTCCGATCTTGCCGATGACGATCTGGAAGACATCGACGAGGACGTCGATTCGCCCGATAATGACGTTGACCTCGGTGGTGACGACGATCTCGGCGTGCCCGGTGCGGGCGACGATAACGACGAGGATAATTAATTCGTCGAAGGCGAAATTATCCTCTTGCCAAGGGTTGGGAGTGCGCATAGAGGGCTGCCTCCCGGCCCGGCAAGGTCGGCTTCGGAACGGCTCCCAGCCTTCCGATGGATGAATGAATGGGGCCTTAGCTCAGCTGGGAGAGCGCCTGCATGGCATGCAGGAGGTCAGCGGTTCGATCCCGCTAGGCTCCACCATTCTACCGAATATAACCATGCTTCGATGCATGGATGAGCATTTGGATTTCCCGCTGGCTGACGAGGTTTCGTCCGCCGGCGTTTTTCGCGTTTGGCCGGTTTCATGACTGGCGAAGGAGTAGCAACGGTCGATGTTCGACAGTCTTTCTGACCGGCTTGGCGGTGTATTCGATCGCCTGCGTGGGCGCGGCGCGCTCAAGGAAGACGATGTCCGCGCCGCGATGCGCGAAGTGCGAGTTGCCCTGCTGGAAGCCGACGTGGCTCTGCCGGTGGTGCGTCGCTTCATCGATGCAGTCACCGAAAAGGCCGTGGGGCAGGAAGTGCTCCGCTCGGTCACTCCGGGCCAGCAAGTGGTCAAGATCGTCAATGACGAGCTGGTCGAAATGCTGGGCGGGAAGGAATCCGTCGGCCTCGATCTCGCGGTAAGCCCGCCCGCCATCATCATGATGGTCGGCCTCCAGGGCTCGGGTAAGACCACTACCACCGCCAAGCTGGCCAAGCTGCTCAAGGAAAAGCAGGGCAAGAAGGTGCTGATGGCGTCGCTCGACGTCAATCGCCCGGCTGCGCAGGAACAGCTTGCCGTTCTGGGCGAGCAGACCGGCGTCGCCACTCTGCCGATCGTTCCGGGCCAGATGCCCACGGATATCGCCACGCGCGCGCTGCAATCCGCCAAGTTGCAGGCCGTGGATGTGCTGCTGCTCGATACTGCGGGCCGCCTGCATGTCGACGATGCGCTGATGGCCGAGATGAAGGCCGTGGCCGGAATCGCCAAGCCGCAGGAAACCCTGCTGGTGGTCGATTCGCTGACCGGCCAGGATGCGGTGAACGTCGCGCAGAGCTTCTCCGGCGAAATCGACCTTACCGGCGTCGTCCTTACCCGTATGGATGGCGATGCGCGCGGTGGTGCGGCGCTGTCGATGCGGGCCGTCACCGGCAAGCCGATCAAGTTCGCGGGTACGGGCGAAAAGCTCGACGCGATCGAAACCTTTGAACCTTCGCGCGTCGCCAGCCGTATCCTGGGCATGGGCGACATCGTCTCGCTGGTCGAAAAGGCCGCCGCGACGATCCAGAAGGAAGATGCCGACCGCATGGCGGAGCGGATGATGAAGGGGCAGTTCGATCTGAACGACCTTCGCACCCAGCTGCGCCAGATGCAGAGCATGGGCGGCCTTGGCATGCTGGCGGGCATGATGCCCGGCATGAAGAAGGCCAAGCAGGCCATGGCGCAGAGCGGCATGGACGACAAGGTGCTGGTCCATATGGATGCCATCATCGGCTCCATGACCGCGCAGGAACGCGCCCGCCCGGAACTGCTCAATGCCAAGCGCAAGATCCGCGTGGCCAAGGGTTCCGGCACGCAGGTGCAGGACATTAACAAGCTGCTGAAGATGCACCAGGAAATGGCGCGCGCGATGAAGCAGATCAGGAAGATGGGCGGCCTCAAGGGCCTCGGCGCGCTGTTTGGCAAGGGCGGCATGGGCGCTGCCATGCCCGGCCTGGGCGGCGGCGCAGGCGGCGGAATGCCGGGCCTGGGCGGTTCTGGCGGCCAGCTTCCTTCCAATATTCAAGATTTGTTGAATAAGAAGTAATTTCAAAGATTTAGTTTAGAAAGGTAATCCAAGATGGCAATTGCAATCCGTCTGTCGCGCGGTGGCGCGAAGAAGCGTCCTTACTACCGCATCGTGGTTTCGGACACGCGCAGCCCGCGCGACGGCAAGTATCTGGAGCAGGTCGGCACCTATAATCCGGTGCTTGCCAAGGATGATCCGGCTCGCATCACGCTCAACGAAGATCGCGTGCGCTATTGGCTGGGCGTCGGCGCGCAGGCGACCGACCGCGTTGCTCGCTTCCTCGACAATGCCGGGATCAAGGAACGCGCTGCTCGCGTGAACCCGAAGAAGGCCGAACCGGGCGACAAGGCCAAGGAACGCGCTGAAGAAAAGGCCGCCAAGCTGGCTGAAGCCGAAGAAGCCGCTCGCGCCGCTGAAGAAGCTGCCAAGGCTCCCGCCGAAGAACCGGCTGTGGAAGAAGCTCCGGCTGCTGAAGCCCCGGCTGAGGAACAGGCCGAAGGCTAAGCTTTGATGCAGGACAAGCCCGTCACTCTCGCGGCCGTGGCCGGTGCGCATGGCGTGACGGGCGAAGTTCGCCTCAAGCTTTTCGGGGAGAGCGTTTCGGCGCTCTCCCGCTTCAAGCTGTTCAATGACGGCGCGCTGACGCTCAAGAAGATGCGCGACGATGGCAAGGGCGGCGCAATCGCCCGTTTCGCGGAAATTGCCGACCGCACCGCCGCCGAAAAACTGCGCGGCACTCTCCTCACCGTTCCCCGCTCCGCGCTCCCTCCCTTGGAGGAAGGCGAATATTACCATGCCGATCTGCTCGGCCTGCCCGCCATCTCTGACGAAGGCGTCCCGCTGGGCGTGGTGGTGGCCGTGGAGAATTACGGCGCGGGCGACGTGATCGAGATCGAGAAACCGGACGGAAAGAAGTTCATGGTCCCCATGAACGAAGCCGCCGTGCCCGAATGGAGCGAGGCCCGACTGGTGGTTGCCGCCGGCTTTGCTGAGTAGTATATACAATTTGTATATACGGAGGCAGCGATGGGCAAGGAATATAGGGCGAAAGTCTTCAAGTCAGGCAATTCCCTCGCCTTGCGCCTGCCGAAGGCGCTCGGGCTGGAGGAAGGCTCGGAGATGGTATTACGCGAAGTCCAGCAAGGTTACTCGCTGGAGCCCTTAGAGAAGCCGAAACGGAAGATCGACGTCAGCAGGTTTGCCGGCAAGGCTCCGTGGCTCGCGCCATTGCAGCCGGACGATCGGCAATTCGAAGAGCGTGAACTGGATTGGGAAGGTAGATTGCTGAGGCGGGATGTCTGAATTCAACTTCATGCTGGATAGCAATATCTGCATCTATCTGCTGAACGGTGCCAGCGAAGAACTGATCCGCCGGGTTGCGGGGCAGGATGAAGGCAGTTTGTGCTGTTCAGCTATCAGCCTTGCCGAAATCGCTGTCGGATTTGGCGAGAAGGCTTCGCAGGCGCCTGAGCTTCGTGACTTTCTGGACGTCATCCCTGCCGTTCCCTTCGATGAAGCGGCCGGGCGGACCTATGGCGGGCTGCCCTTCAGGCGCGCAAAATTCGACCGCTTGATTGCCGCACATGCGCTATCCCTTGCCGTGACGCTGATCACCAATAATGAAGCCGACTTCGCGGATATGCCCGGTCTGAAGGTCGAGAACTGGACATTGCCGCAATGAGTTTCGCCGCCACTATCCTCACGCTCTATCCGGAAATGTTCCCCGGGCCGCTGGGCATTTCGCTGGCCGGGCGGGCGCTGGAGGAGGGGAAATGGTCTTGCGAGACCGTGCAGATTCGCGATTTTGCGCAGGACAAGCATCGCACTGTCGATGACACGCCGGCAGGCGGCGGGGCGGGCATGGTGCTCAAGGCCGATGTCCTTGCCCGCGCGGTGGACCATGCGCTGGAACGCCATCCGGACAGCCCCGTGCTTGCGATGACTCCGCGCGGCAAGCCGATCACCCAGGCCCGGATTCGCGAGCTTGCGGCGGGGCAGGGGGTGACCGTTCTATGCGGCCGTTTCGAGGGATTCGACGAGCGAATCTTCGAAGGCAGGCCGATCGAACAGGTCTCTGTCGGCGATATCGTGCTGTCGGGCGGAGAACCTGCCGCTTTGATGCTTCTGGACGCTTGCATTCGCCTGCTTCCCGGCGTAATGGGCGCCGCTTCCAGCGGTACCGAAGAGAGCTTCGAAGAAGGTCTCCTCGAATATCCGCATTATACCCGACCTGTTGAATGGGAAGGGCGCACGATCCCTGAAGTGCTGCGATCGGGGGATCATGCGAAAATCGCCGCCTGGCGGAAACAAAGGGCGGAGGATGACACACGGTTACGCAGGCCAGACCTTTGGGAGCGCCACTGGGGCGCTCGGGACTGACCTGCCTCTGGCGCGTAGCGATAGTTGAAGGACCTAGGTCAAATGAACCTGATCCAGCAGATTGAGGCCGAGGAAATCGCCAAGGCCGCGAAGGACATCCCCGAATTCCGTCCGGGCGACACCGTTCGCGTCGGCGTGCGCGTCGTTGAAGGCGAACGCACCCGCGTCCAGAATTACGAAGGCGTCTGCATCGCCCGCTCCAACCGCGGCATGGGCAGCAACTTCACCGTTCGCAAGATCAGCTTCGGCGAAGGCGTGGAGCGCGTGTTCCCGCTCTACTCGCCGAACATTGACTCGATTACCGTCGTCCGTCGCGGTGTCGTGCGGCGGGCGAAACTCTACTACCTGCGTGGCCGCACCGGTAAAAGTGCGCGCATCGCAGAGCGGCGCGATTATCAGAGCGCCGGCCAGGAGGGCTAACAGCCCGCGCCGATCTCAAGATCACGAAAGGGCGTCCTGGCTGGCAAGCCGGGGCGCCCTTTTCCTTATCAGCTGAATCTTTGCCCGCCGCATCGGGCAACCGGGAGTTATCAAGATGGGTTATCGGGTAGTTGTTGTCGGTGCCACGGGGAATGTCGGCCGCGAAATGCTGGCGATCCTGGCCGAACGCGAATTTCCGATGGACGAAGTGGCCGCAGTTGCATCGCCGCGTTCGACGGGCACGGAAATCGAGCTGGGCGATACGGGCAAGATGCTCAAGTGCCAGAATATCGAACATTTCGACTTCACCGGCTGGGACATCGCCCTGTTTGCCGCAGGGTCGGGCCCGACGGCTGAATATGCGCCCAAGGCCGCTGCAGCTGGCTGCGTGGTGATCGACAACAGCTCGCTCTACCGCATGGACCCGGACGTGCCCCTGATCGTGCCCGAAGTGAACCCGGAAGCGATCGACGGCTACACCAAGAAGAACATCATCGCGAACCCCAACTGCTCCACCGCGCAGATGGTTGTGGCGCTCAAGCCGTTGCACGATGCCGCCAAGATCAAGCGCGTGATCGTTTCTACCTATCAGTCGGTTTCCGGCGCGGGCAAGGCGGGCATGGACGAGTTGTTCGAGCAGAGCCGCGCGATCTTCGTGGGCGATCAGGTGGAACCCAAGAAGTTCACCAAGCAGATCGCCTTCAACGTGATCCCGCATATCGACGTCTTCCTGGACGATGGTTCGACCAAGGAAGAATGGAAGATGGTGGCCGAAACCAAGAAGATCCTCGACCCCAAGGTGAAGGTGCAGGCCACCTGCGTGCGCGTTCCCGTGTTCGTGG
>MKUB01000129.1 GCA_001898545.1 Sphingomonadales bacterium 63-6
CTTGGCCTCAAGACGCTTGATCTCGGCCGATATATCGACGTCGTCACCTTCGGAAGCAGCGCGAAGCTCCGCAATTCGGGCTTCAAGGGCGGCAACCGGCTTTTCGAATTCGAGATAGGAAATCATGCGTCCTGCGCTAGTCGCCCGAAGCCTTCGGGGCAAGAGGGGCGCGGCTCAGAGGGTGGCGTTCATTCACCAGCGCCACCAGCCGCGCGGCATCGACATGGGTATATATCTGCGTTGTCGCGATATCCGCATGTCCCAGTAATGTCTGCAAAACCCGCAGATCCGCCCCACCTTCCAGCAGATGAGTGGCAAAGGCATGGCGCAGCACGTGCGGGCTCAGCTTTTCCGGCGCCAGCCCTGCGCGAAGGGCCAATTCCTTGAGCATCTGGTAGAGGCGAATGCGGCTGAGATGCTTGGCGCGGGAGGGAAAGAGATAGCGCCCTTCTCCCTGCCGCACTTCCAGCCAGCGGGAGAGCGCCTGCCTTGCCCGCGCGGAAACCGGCACCATGCGGGAAACACCGCCCTTGCCGGTGACGGTCAGGAACGGGGCATCGCGCGGAACGGCGGAAAGAGGCAGCGAAACCAGTTCGGTGGCGCGCAGGCCGGAGCCATAGAGCATTTCCAGCAGCGTCAGCAGCCGGACTGTATCCATCCGTCCGCTTTCCGCCTCCTCCTCCGCACGGGAAAACAGGCTGGCCACTTCCTCATGGCTGAGAATCTTCGGTAATGCGCGCCTTGCGGGCGGGTTTGGCAGTGCCGAGGAAGGGTCGTCCTTCCTCAGTCCCTCATCCTGAAGAAAGCCATAAAACTGGCGCAAAGCCGAGCTTTTGCGAGCTACCGTGGCGGGCGCAAGCGAGGCCCAACGGGTGCCGAGCGAGGCGAGAGCCTCCCTGTCTGCGCGCTCAAGATTGCCGAGCAGTTCTTCCGCACCCTCCAGATCCCGGCGATAGGCCGCCAGCGTATTCGCCGCCGCCCCACGCTCGGCAGCGAGCATGGCGAGGAAGGATTCGATGGCGCCGGAAATGGCCCTATCCCCGGGCGACGGCCTCTGCCGCGATCATGCGCGCTTCGGCAGACAGACCCACGCGATCGAGCGAGCGGACGATGTAATAGAGCTGGCGCGCCGTCATCATCTCCCATTTGTCGCCCTGCATACCCAGCCCCGCCAGCATCGCCACCAGCGCGGGATTGTTTGCCTCCGCCGCGCGGGTGATCATGCGGCTCCACGAACTTTCCCGCGCGAGATTGACGCTGTGGGATTCCGAAAGGCTGCGCGTGTCGCCTTCATCCAGGCGGCCAAGGCCCGCCAACCCGGCGAGGAGGAACTGGGCCTTGCGTTGGCCTGCACTCGAATCGTCGTCAAAGAAGGAATTGACTGCCGACTGGCCCACTGTGCTGTCCTGACGGTTCTGCGCCAGCGCCAGCATTGCCCAGCCCGCGCTGCCCTGCGGAACCACGGAGGCCCAGCGCATCGCGTTCCGGTCAAGCCCGGCCGACAGCATGGAGGCGATCAGCAACGGTGCATCCGCTTCCAGATCCTTGCTCGGCGTAATGCGCGCCGCAGCATAGGCCGTCAGCACCAGCCGTCCGTAATCGGGCGTGGCGGAACCCCACAGGTCGCGGATCGCTTGAATTCGGTCATCAGGGTCCTGCGCCACATAGGCTTCGCGCAGCAAGGCGGCGCGCTGGGCCACATCGCCCTCAATCTCGGACATGGAATATATCTGCGAATAGAGATCGACCATCGCGGCGCTGGAAAGGATGCCCTCCCCCGCAGCGCGATCCGCCGATGCAGCGCGGATACCCAACGGCAAGGCAGGCGAAAGCGCACCCATCCGGTCATACCAAGCACCGGCACCATTCCGCAGGCTATCCGGCACTTCGATGCCGAGCGTCACGGCCAACGAATAGCGCCAGGGGTTAAGTTCGCGCACATCGTTCCATTCGATATTCACCGCCTGCCCGCCTTCGGCAGCGGCGCCCGCATAGCGTTTGGCCAGCAGGACATCGATGCGCGGCGCGGTGCCGCGCGAAAGGGCGATGTCCAGATCGCGCGCAGCCTGCCGACCGTCGCCCGCATAGGAACGGCAGATGGCCTGCACCATCTTCCATTCGCCATCCTTGCGAATATCGCCTTTCAGCCGCGCAACCGGGCACAGGCCGACAATATCGCCGGTCAGCACATAGGCATCGAAGGCCGCATTGGTGAGCGCGGAATTGTAGTTGGAGGAATCGATATCCTGCACCAGCGCGCGGGCGACATAGCCTTCACCCATGCGGTTCAGTGCCGCAGCGCGCAGGGCGGCAAACTCCACCGGGTCCATGCCCTGCGGCGCGTCCAATCGGCTGGCGAGCGTCCGGCGCAGCAGGATATGGCCCCAGCGCGAGACCAGGGGATGCTTGGTCGCCCCTAGTGCCGCGCGAACCAGCGCCGCGGGCTGACCGGCCACGGCGCGCGCGGGGAATCCACCTTCTTCCCGCGAGATTACGCCCACTTGCTGGAGTGAACGGCGCGCGCCGGGCGGAATGTCGAATTTCGGCTTCAAGCCCAGCAATTCGTCGATTTCATCCGGGCTCATATTCTCGATCTGCGCGATCGAGGGGAAATTGGATGGCAAAACCGCCCCGGGCACGCCGCTGGCCGCCACCCCGGGCAGCGGCTGCACTACAGGCGAAGAAACACTGCCGCCCTGCGCGGGGGACACTGCCGTCGGCGCGGCAACGGGAGCGACGGGCCTGACGACGGGTGCTGGCGCAGGCTTGTCGAATCCCGGCGGCAGCAAAGATTCCGGCGCGGCAATCGCCATGCCGGATGTGAATACCAGCGCGGCAGCGCCGATCAGGAGGGCGCGCTTCACTTGAAATCTCCTGGCAGGGCAACGGGCTGGCTGATTTCGCGCATGGGCTGTTCGCCCCCGTCATACCACGCCAAGGCGAGCACCAGCAGCACGATCACCGCCAATGTTGCAACAAACCCCCTGGAACTCATGGCCAATGATCGCGTCCTCGCCAGCTTCATCCAGCCGCGCGCTAGGTTCGCGCGGCGCTTGCGCTGCCGGTTAGCGCATCTATAGGCAAGGCGGCAATGACCAAACCCGAACCCATGCTCAGCGAAACCGAGATTGAGGAGCTGGCCGCGCGTATCGACCGGCCGATCGCGCTGGTGGGAATGATGGGCGTGGGCAAGTCCACTATCGGGCGCAAGCTCTCCAGCCTGCTCCACCTGCCCTTCACCGATGCCGATGAAGCAATCGAGAAAGCCGCGCAAATGAGCGTGAGCGAAATTTTCGCCCGTTTCGGCGAAGCCTATTTCCGCGATGGGGAACGCCGCGTAATCGCGCGGCTGGCGGCGGATCGCCCTTCCATCATCGCCACGGGCGGCGGTGCCTTCGTGAATGACGAAACGCGCCGCCTGCTGCTGGACAAGGCGATCTGCGTCTGGCTCGATTGCGATACGGATACTCTGGTGGAGCGGGTGGGCCGCAAGGACACTCGTCCCCTGCTGCGCGACGGCAATCCGCGCGAAATCCTCACGCGCCTGAAAGCAGAGCGTGAACCCTTTTACTCGCAAGCGCCCATCAAGGTGATGAGCGAGGCCGGCCCGCATAATCAGGCCGTGCAGCGAATCCTCAAAGGTATCGAACAATGGCTGTGATCCCCGTCGAACTTGCGGGACGTTCCTATGAAGTGCGCGTGGGCAGCGGGCTGCTGGCCAATGTGGCGGAGGAATGTGGGGCGATGCTTCGCAAGCAGCGCGTGCCCATCGTCACCGATGCCAATGTGGCAAAGCACTGGCGCGCGGCAGTCGATGCCTCGCTGACGGCGGCAGGCAAGGAACCGCGCTGGCTGGTACTCGATCCCGGTGAAGCGACGAAGAGCTGGGACGGGCTTTCGCGCACCATCGACTGGCTACTGGGCGAGGAAGTGGAACGCGGGGATCATATTCTGGCGCTCGGCGGCGGCGTGATCGGCGACCTTACCGGCTTTGCCGCCGCGATCCTCAAGCGCGGCTGCGGCTTCATCCAGTTGCCCACCAGCCTGCTGGCGCAGGTGGACAGCTCCGTGGGCGGCAAGACTGCGATCAACACGCCTGCGGGCAAGAATCTGGTCGGCGCCTTCCACCAGCCCGCCCTCGTGCTGGCCGATCTCGACGCACTCGACACCCTGCCGGTCCGCGAAATGGGCGCGGGTTACGCCGAGATCATCAAATATGGCATCCTTGGCGACATCGCCTTCTTCGACTGGTGCGAGGCCAATGGCGCCAGCGTGATCGCGGGCGACAAGGCCGCGCAGGAATATGCCGTGACCGAAA
Organism: Sphingomonadales bacterium 63-6; assembly: GCA_001898545.1. Taxonomy (GTDB): domain Bacteria; phylum Pseudomonadota; class Alphaproteobacteria; order Sphingomonadales; family Sphingomonadaceae; genus Andeanibacterium. Next base: position 4,319 of record MKUB01000129.1, read on the forward strand.
GCGTGAAGGCCAAGGCCCGTATCGTGGCCGAGGACGAGCGCGAGACCACCGGCACGCGAGCCCTGCTCAATCTGGGCCATACTTTCGGCCACGCGCTGGAAGCGGAAACCGGCTTTTCAGATCGCCTGCTTCATGGCGAAGGCGTGGCGATGGGCATGGTCCTCGCCGCCCGCTATTCCGCGCGGCGTGGGCTGATTTCGGGCGAAGATGCGGAGCGCGTGGCCACCGCCATCGCCTCTGCCGGACTTCCTTCGGAACTTTCATCGCTCGGCCTGAACGTCAGCGGCAAGATGCTGGCCGCCCATATGCTGCATGACAAGAAGATGGACGCAGGCACCCTGCCCTTCGTCCTGTTGCGCGGGATTGGCGAGGCGTTTCTCGACAAGACCGTACCGCTGGATGACGTGACGGAGTTTCTGGACGGGCAGTTGAATTAAGCTCGTCATTGCGAGCGAAGCGAAGCAATCCAGGGCGATGGAGCGCTACTTCCAACCAGCTGTCTACATCATGGCCAGCAAGCCGAACGGAACGCTGTATACCGGTGTGACCTCGGATTTGGCCAAACGTACCTGGCAGCACCGTAGCGCCCAGATCGAAGGCTTTAGCAGTCGGTACGGCTGCAAGCTCCTCGTCTGGTTCGAACTTCATTCCACCATGGAAAATGCGATTCTGCGGGAGAAGCAAGTCAAGGGTGGATCGAGAAGGAAGAAGATTGCGCTGATTGAAGCGCTGAATCCGCATTGGCAGGATCTTTACGGGAAGATTTGCGGATAATCGCTCTGGATTGCTTCGTCGCTACGCTCCTCGCAATGACGAGTGAGGGTTCGTCATTGCAGCAATCCTGCCCCCACGCACCACACTTAAAGCAAGACACGTCGCCCCCACCCCGCTAACCCGTTGCGCCTGTAACGAACGGGAATTCCATGACCACCGCCGAAGCCACGCCCGAGCTGGATATCGAAACCCGCGCCGACCGCGCCTTTCTCGGCCACCCCAAGGGGCTTGGCTATCTGGCCTTCACCGAGGCGTGGGAACGGTTTTCCTATTACGGTATGCAGACGCTGCTGGTGCTCTACATGGTCAAGCATCTGCTGCTGCCGGGACAGGTGGAGCAGGTCGCCGGGATCGAGCAATTGCGCGCCCTTTATGGCGGGCTGGATGGACAGGCTTTCGCCTCCGCCATCTTCGGAACCTATGCCGCCAGTGTCTATCTGACGCCGATCCTGGGCGGATGGCTTGCCGACAGGGTGCTGGGCAAAAGGCGCACCGTTCTGTTCGGTGCGATCACCATGGCGCTGGGCCATTTCCTGATGGCCTTCAATATTACCTTTCTGCTCGCCCTGCTCTGCCTCATCCTCGGTTCCGGCATGTTCAAGGGCAATATCGCGAGCCAGGTCGGCTCGCTCTACAAGCCGGAGGATCTGCGCCGGGCCGATGCATTCCAGATCTTCTATCTCGGCATCAATGCCGGGGTGATCGCCTCGCCCCTGATCGTTGGTACGCTGGGCGAGAAAGTCGGCTGGCACTACGGCTTCGGTGCGGCAGGCGTCGGCATGTTGATCGGCCTCGGCATCTACATCGCGGGCCAGAAATACCTGCCCAAGGAACATTTCGATGTGCCCGGCAAGGCTGCGGAACCGCGCCAGCCCATGACCCGTAAAGACTGGCTGGCCACCTTTGCCCTGCTGCTGCTCATCCCGGTAATGTCCGTCGCCATCGTGCCCAACAACCAGATCTTCAACGTCTATCTGATCTGGGCGGATCAGGATTTCGCGCTCCGCTGGGGCAGTATGCTGCTGCCCACCACCTGGCTCGTGACGCTTGATGCGGTCGTCTCGGTCAGCTTCCTGGCCGGGGTTGCCCTGTTCTATCGCTGGTACGGCCGCCACTGGCGGGAACCGGATGAGCTTGCCAAGATGATCATCGGTTCGGCCTTTTCCATGGGCGGGATGGCCTGCCTCTACATGGCTGCCGTGACCATGCCGGAAGGCGGGAAAATCGGGCTGTTCTGGCCGGTGATGTTCCACATCACCAACTCGATCGGCTTCGCCCACATGCTGCCGGTCAGCCTTGCCCTGTTCGCACGGCTCGCGCCCAAGCAGATCAACGCCACGGTGATCGGCCTCTATTACCTCGCCTTCTTCGGCGGGAACTCACTGGTGGGCTATCTGGGTACGAAGTTCGAGACGATGAACACCGGCGCATTCTGGCTGATGCACCTGATGCTGGCCGCGGCGGCGGGCGTGGTGTTCATTCTGTTCAAGCTGCTGCTCGCCCCGCGCCTGATGCACCGGGCGGAAGGGGAAGACGTCGCGCTCGCCTGAGCGCGACGTCCCTTAAGTCAGATCAGATCTGGTCCAATGCCTGGGCCATGTCGGCGATAATATCGTCGATATGCTCGATGCCCACGGATACCCGCACCACGTCCGGCCCGGCGCCTGCGCGCACCAGCGCCTCGCCTTCAAGCTGGCTATGGGTGGTGGAGGCCGGGTGGATCACCAGAGAGCGCGTGTCGCCGATATTGGCGAGATGGCTGAACAGCTTGAGCGAGCCGACCAGCTTCACCCCCGCATCGTAACCGTCCTTCAGACCGAAGGTGAACACCGCCCCGCCCTTGCCACCAAGATAGGTCTTGGCCAGCGCGTGATATTTGTCGTCAGGCAGGCCCGCATAGGAAACCCAGCCCACCTTGGGATGGGCCTTGAGCCACTGGGCCAGAGCCAGCGCGTTGCTGCAATGGCGCTCCATGCGCAGCGTCAGCGTCTCCATGCCGGTCAGCGCCAGGAAGGCGTTGAAGGGCGCCATGGCGGGCCCGAGATCGCGCAGGCCCAGCACGCGGCAGCCGATGATGAAGGCAATCGGCCCCACCGCGTCCGTCAGCACCGCGCCGTGATAGGAACCGTTGGGCTGGGACAGGGTCGGGAACTTGTCCGAAGCGGCCCAGTCGAACTTGCCTGCGTCCACGATCACGCCGCCGATGGAATTGCCATGGCCGTTCAGGAATTTGGTGGTGGAATGCACCACAATATCCGCGCCATGCTCGATCGGGCGGCACAGCACCGGGCTGGCCAGCGTATTGTCCACCATCAGCGGAACGCCCGCGTCATGGGCAACCTTGGCGATGGCCGCGATGTCCTGCACCACGCCGCCGGGGTTCGCGAGGCTCTCGATGAAGACCACGCGGGTCTTCTCGTCGATGGCTGCGGCGATATTCGCCGGATCGTCCGCATCCACGAAGCGGGCTTCCCAGCCGAACTTCTTGAAGCTCTCGCCCAGCTGGTTGAGCGACCCGCCATAGAGCTTGTTCGCTGCCACGATATTGCAGCCCGGCTCCATCAGAGTGTGGAACGCCAGGAACTGTGCCGCATGGCCCGATGCCACCGCAAGTGCCGCCGCGCCGCCTTCCAGCGCCGCGATCTTGCCTTCCAGCGCGCCGTTGGTGGGGTTCATGATGCGGGTATAGATGTTCCCGAATTCCTGCAGCGCGAACAGGCGCTGGGCATGGCCGGCATCCTCGAACACATAGGATGCGGTCTGGTAGATGGGGGTGATCCGCGCCTTTGTGGTGGGATCGGGCTCAGTCCCGGCATGGACGGCCAGCGTATCGAGTTTGGGTTCGCTCATTCGGCACTCTCCAATTGGCGCAGCTCCTCAGTGCGCAGTTTTGTCAAACGGGTGCGGCAGGTGGCAACCACGAAGGGTTCCAGCGAGCCGCCGCGATACAGGAAGCCCGCGCTCTGGCACTGGGCATCG
>MKUB01000130.1:0-8023 GCA_001898545.1 Sphingomonadales bacterium 63-6
TGCTAATCATATGCGGCGTGCTGTGCAAGGAGCAGTCATGCACGAAAGCGGATTGCGTGTCCGTCCCCTCTCGGCTAGGGCGCGCCTTCCTGATGACGGGGAATCTCCCCGGCAGCAGGTGGGGCCCGATGGCGGAGTGGTGACGCAGCGGACTGCAAATCCGTATACGCCGGTTCGATTCCGGCTCGGGCCTCCATCTTCCACGCTCCGGCTTGCGGCACCACCGCAACGCCATTATGGGGCGCGGCAGAGCCGCTTTAGCTCAGTTGGTAGAGCACATCATTCGTAATGATGGGGTCAGGTGTTCGAGTCACCTAAGCGGCACCACCACTTTCCCTAGGAAATCTGCGGCTTAGCGGCGAAAAGCTCTTTCGCTGGAGGCCCGACTTTGCCCTCATTTGACTGTTTAAACCAAGTGGGTTGGCGTGGGTGGCTGGAAGTTTGTTCAGCTTAACGTTGAGAATCAAGCAGTTGAACGCGCTTTGGCTGGGTGCTCTGCCCGGAACCTGTGGAAGTGCCTTTGGGCAGAGTGTTGGAATCCTGCCTGTTTGGGATGCGTTTTGCTGGTAGGCGCGTTGGGTCCAGCTTGGGTCGCTTTTTGGCCTAAAGTCGGGCCGAAAGTGGACCGTCGTCCCCTCTTCAGGCCGCGACTGTGCAATCTGCCGTCAGGGCTCTAGGCGCCAAAAGTCGCGGCGATGTGCCCTTCTGCGGCCTCAGCTTCAGCGATAAGCAGGCGAAGTGCTTTTGCGGTGTCTTCCAAGAGGCTTTGGCTGACAGGGCGCTCGCCGTTAATAAAACGCCGGATAGCCCGTTCGTCTATGCCGAGGCGCCGCGATGCAGCAGTGACCCCGCCTAGCACTTGGACGCAATGGGCAAAGTGGTCTCGCTGATCCTGCATTATCGCGGTCATTGCTTCTTATTCCTGTTCTACAAGCGAGTTCGCATTGCGATTGCGGCAACACGGCTCTGCTCGTCAACCGTGACTCTGCTGCGTGATGAGCAAAAGTCAGATTTCAGTGCATGCTGGATCGCCGGGGATGACCGAGTTGCGAGCGGAGCCGGGCGGCAATGCGCCTCTCCCGGCCCAACTGCATTATGCCTTCAGTTGAAATCGCTCTCCTACATAGACCCTGACCGCATTGCCCCGTTCAAGCTCCTGATGGGACTGCCACTGTGATTTTCTTGCATGGTCCTTGGCCTGTCCGCGCCGTTCCTCCAGCATGATCGCCAGTTTGAGCCGCGCCAGTTTGCGATTGGCGTGCTGGGATCGCTGCTCCTGCGCGGTGGCGACAAGGCCGGAGGGCCGATGCGTGGCTCGCACCGCGCTGTCCGTCTTATTGACATGCTGGCCGCCTGGCCCGCTGGCGCGCATCGCCTGATATTCGATATCCTCCTCTCTCAGGTCGATGATGGTTTCGGGCTCGGGCGCCAAAGTCACGGCAACGAACCAGTTGCGCCGCTTGTGGGTGGGGCGAAAAGGGCTGTTGCCGATCCATCGGTTGGTGCCGATACGCTTGGCGGCAAAGGCTGGGGCGGCCTCGCCCACGATGCGCAGCAAAGCGGAGGATGGCAATTCCTCCATTCCGTCGAGCAACTCGCATTCCAGCCCCAGGGCCTGCGCTTCCCGTGCAAAAGCACGTCCCAGTTGCGCCACCACCCAGCGGCATTCCTGCGGGCCTTTGCCGGCTGTGATATGCATGATCACTTCACTCATACAGCCCTCGTCTTGTAGCTCAGAAGGGGGCGAAGCTTGGCGACGACGCGGATCAGGCCCGCTTGCTCCAGATCGGCAATGACCATGCCAATGTCCTTGTAGGCATCAGGCGCTTCCTCGAAGATCAGGCGGCGATCCTCGCAGATCACATGGCTGCCAAGGCCGGTGCGCTGCATATCGGCCACCTTGAACCGCCGGGAAAGGCGAGCATGGGCATCCTTGCGGCTCCACTTGCGGCCCGCGCCATGGGCCAATGAATGGAGCGCACGATCGGCGCCCTGCGCGTTGGGCTCGACCAGATAGCTGAAGTTTCCCCGCGAGCCCGGTATGGTGACTACGCCCCGATCCGCCGGCGCTGCCCCTTTACGATGCAGCCACCCGCTCTGATGCGGTGTGACGCTATTGTGGCAGATATCCAGCAGGCGCCGCCCACCAATTCCAAGACTATCGCAAAAGCGCTGGGCGATGATCTGGCGGTTGAGAATGGCCCAGCCCAGCGCGGCGTCATGGTCGGCCAGATATGCCCTGGCTTCTGTGCTGTTGGCGGGGATGCCTTGACTGACGTCAGGCTGGCGATGGGCCTGCAGAATGGCCTGGCCCAGCCCGCGCGATCCGCTGTGGACCATTATCAACACGCGATCCCGCCGGAGGCCCAATTCGGCAAAGCGAGCCTCGTCCACCACCGCCTCGATGCGTTGGAATTCGACGAAATGGTTGCCTCCACCGATGGTGCCCAAAGCGGGGCTGGCCAGATGGGGCGGCAACCCGGCCTCTGCCAGAATAGCTGCACCATCACCCGCCCAAGGCCCATCCAGCCCGCGCAGCTTACGCTCGACCGAGCCGATCCGGAATTTGCGCAGAGCGCAATCGGTCTCCCACAAGGCCATTCCGCAGCCAATGTCGCTGCCCACAAGATGTGGCCAGATACGGGTCGGAGACCAGAAGGCAGCACCCACCGCAAGACCATTGCCTGCGTGTAGATCGGGCAGGCCCACAATGCGCGCCATGTCGGCATAGCGTGCGCAGGCATCAAGCTGGTCCAGTGCGAGAGGATCGAAACGCGACGGATCGGTGGCGATCAAGGTGATCTTGCTCATTGTGCGCCTCCCTCGCCATCGATTGGGCCGGAGGCCAGCATCGCCTCAAGCACGGCCATGTCCTTGAGGATGCCATCGCGTGGATCGACAAACAGCTCCCTGCGCAGGAACCACTGGCCCTTGCGCCCAAGAACCTGCCCTTCGAACATCCACTCGCCGCGTCGCCCGATCGAGATACGCGTCAGGAGGAAATCCTCGTGAGGCATCCTTTTCAGTTTTGGGGAAGCGGCGTGGCTTGCGCCCCAGCGGGGGCGTTCGACAATCACCTTGAACATGTCATCGCGCATGATGAGCCTCCCCGAGGAGAGGAGCGATAACTACGTGAAATTTGGAAAAATCAGCGGCGCGAAGGCCGCGAAAAGCAATCAGGCGAGACGCGTCGCCTGTGAGACAATTGCCCATGCAATCTGTTCCTGAACACAGGGAAATAAGAAGTGGTTTTTAGTGCGGGCGAATGCTGCGCGCATGGTCTTCTCCTTTCCTTGTTCAAAAACAGGCCGACATTGGCTGGGCGGCCAATTAGTGCAGATTGACGATGGACACAAGGGCCTCCTATTCGGGCTACCTCTAAATCGGGGGCTAGACTTGAAAACCATCCTGTTCGTTTGCAGCCAGGACCGCTTACGCAGTTCAACGTCCCCTAACCACAACAGATTTGCCGAATGCCGCCCTTCCCAAATGCCATCGCGCCGGGAAATCCGGCCACGGGTATAAGGCCTTCAATTGTTGCGAGGCCGCGCCTATTCAGGTCGGTATTGCGGTGTGGGAGGAGATTTTTGCTGCATCTTCTCGGGGCTCTTGCGGGAGAGACTTTGTCGTTCGCTTTCAAGGCGTCGCGGGAATATCGCGTGTGGATCGTCGAGCGCCCTGGCGCCAACTTGCCCGCGCCCGCCTTGGCACAGCTCAAGCAGGATTGCGAAACCGTGGTCCGCACCTGCCTTGCTGGGCAGAGCCTCGATTATGGGTTGTTTGCCGAGGACGGCATGGCGTGGGAGCGCAGCGTCATAACGCTTGTCACCCGCATCGCCGACGATACGCCTATCGCCTTCAATGCCATGCCGCAGCTCGATGTAATTCGCGGCGGCGCGCGCGAGACAGTCCTGCATCTAGGGCTGGTGATGGTCGATCCGGCGGAACGCAGCGGTGGACTTTCTTGGATACTCTACGGCCTCACCTGCTTTGCGTTGTTCCTGCGGCAGGGAATGCGGCCACTGTGGGTCAGCAGCGTCACGCAGGTGCCAGCAGTGGTGGGGATGGTGGCGGAGACCTTCAGTCAGGTCTTCCCGGGACAGGCGGGCACACCGCAGTCTTTCACCCACCGACACCTTGCCCACCAGATCATGCGCCACCACCGCCATGCCTTCGGGGTAGGCGAGGATGCGGGCTACGATGCCGACCGGCAGGTCATCACGGACGCCTACACCGGCGGCTCGGACAACCTGAAAAAGGGCTTGGACATTGCCGCCAAGCACCGGCGCGAGGTCTACAACGCCTTCTGTGCGCGCGAACTCGACTATGTGCGCGGCGATGATGTGCTGCAGATCGGCAAGATCGATCTTGCCGCCGGCCAGCGCTTCCTCGCCCGCAGCGTGCCGCGCAGTGCCTTGCCGCAGCTTGGCGTTCAGGCCGCGATGGTGCTGATTGGCGCGGTGCTCGCCCCGCTGATCCAGTGGCTCGATTCCGCTCGTCCCTATAACCGTCTGAGGCCCCGTGCATGACCGCTTTCAGCTATGCCGAGATGACCACCCGCAACCGCGGCTTCGTGAGCGAGGTGGAGCAAGCGCGGCTGCGCGAGGCCTGCGTGTTCATCCCCGGCGTGGGCGGCATGGGGGGCGCGGCTTTCATGGCGCTGGTGCGCGCGGGCGTGGGGCGCTTCGTGATCGCGGATATCGACGTGTTCGAGGTGTCCAACCTCAACCGCCAGCTGTTCTGTCGCGCCGACACCATCGGTGAACTCAAGGCCGAGGCTGCGCGGCGGCTGGCGCTGGAACTTAATCCGGAGTTGCAGATCGAGGTGTTTGGCGGCGAATGGACCGAGCGGCTGCCGGACATCCTGCCCGGCGTCGACGTGGCGATCAACGGTACAGACGATGCGGCGGCGGGGGCGGAGTATTACCGTCAGTGCCGCCGGCACGGTCGCACGCTCATCGACGCCTATGCCTCGCCTTTGCCCTCGGTCACGGTGGTGCGTCCCCAGGATCCCCGGCTGGAGGAACGGCTCGGCTATCCCACACTCGGCGTGCCGTGGCAGGACATCACCAGGGACATGAGCGTGGAGTGCCTGATGCGCGAGATCGAATATGTGCTGGTCCATTCCTCCAGCCACAAATATGTCGATCTGGACGTCGCGGGCGAGGTCGCGGCGGGCAAGCGGTCGCGCTTCAGCTTTGCGACGATGGTGACGATGGCAGGGACGCTGATGGCGGAAGAGGCGATCCGCGTTATTCTCGCCCGGCCGGGCGGCACCGATTGCCGCGGCTATTTCTTCAATCCTCACGCCGCGCGGGTCGAGCGACCGCTGGCTGCGCCGCTGGCCTTTGCCAAGCGAGCGCTGGTGCGCCGATTCATGACGAAGCTGCTCGCATGACGGCAATCGGCGCGCTGCTGACTGCGATCGCTCTGCTGGCTTCGCTGGTGGCGCGCGCGGGCGTGGCGAGCGCAGCGCGCGGCGGTGGTGTGGCGGCGCACCTCCGCCGCCTGCTGACCCTGATTGCGCTGCTTTTGGCCCTCCGGCTATTTGGGCTTGTGCTGGCCTCGTCGGTGCTGGTGGCGGCGATGATGGTGGTCGCTGCCTGGTTGCCGCTTGTCACACTGCGACTTGCCGAGGAACTGGTGCGCCGCCATGCGCCCCGCGCGGTGAAGCTTCTGGCGCTGGCAGGGGCGGGTGGATTTTCGGTGCTGGCCGTGACCCTTGGGCTGGTGTGGACAGGCCCTGCGATTATTGCGCTGGCGCTGTTCCAGGCCGCGGTGGTGGTGGCGATCCTCATGCATCTCTTGGCGCAACGCCTGACGGTTTCGCTTGCAGAGCGGCGCGCGGCGGACACGCTCGCGCTCGCCTTCGCGCTTGCCCTGCCGCTGCTGGCGACCGATTTCACCCGCCTGTTTCCCGACCTGCCGTTCCGCGGCGGGCCATTTGCGGCGCTGGTGTTTGTGCTCGCCTGCTCCCGGCTCGCGGGAGAGGCGAGCCGGCCGCTGCGGTTGCTGCGCGATCTGGCAGTCGCCGCAGGGGCGGGCGGGCTGGTGCTGTTGGCGAGCCAGCTGACCGCCGCGCCCGTGCTCGGGTTTGCCGCCACTGCAAGCGCCGCGGCAGCCTTGGTGCTGCTGGTTGAACACTTTGCCGATCTCTCGTCTCGTCACGAGGGCCTGCTGCTTCCGATTGCCCGCGCCGGGCCCGATGAGGCCGCGATCCTTGCCGCGCATCCCTTGCTGGCCAATGCCGTGCCGCTTGCGGCTGACGCATTCGCCGACCTTCCCGAGGATCTGGTCACGGCGCTCGCCGCCTGGCCGGTGGTGACTGCTGCGGGCGACATCGGGAGCGGGACCCTTACCGGTGCGGCGCGCGAATTGCTGAGTCGTTACGGAGCGAGCCACCTGATGCGCCTGTCGTCCGCACCGCCGCGCTTTCTCGCCATTTCGGCCGGAGCGCTCGATCAGGATCGCCTGACGCAGGAACTCACCATCGTCGCGCGGCTGCTGGAGCGTACCCCATGACCCTGACCTTGCGCGAAGGCGATGCCTCTGCCTTTTTCGACGCCCCGTTCAATGCCTATCCGGACGCCGTGGGCTATGTTTCGCCGATGCGGGGTGACATCATGCGGATGCTCGATCCGGGCAGGAATCCGCTATGGACGGCGGGTAATCCCTACCGCTTCTGGACGGTGCACCGCGGGGACAGGCCGGTGGGCCGCATCATCGCTCACCTGCACCGGGCCTCAAATGCGCGCTGGGGCTGGAAGCGCGCGCAGTTCGGTTATTTCGATTGCGCCGAGGACTCCGAAGCGGCCCGCCTGCTGCTCAATGCCGCCGAAGACTTCGCACGCGACGAAGGGATGGACGAGCTGGTCGGCAACTTCAATCTCACCGCCATGCAGCAATGCGGGGTAATGACCGGCGGCTTCGAGAAGACCGCCTATACCGACATGATCGTCGGTGCACCGTGGCTGCCCGGGATGCTCGAGGCCAATGGCTTTGCCCGCTTCTTCCCCATGACCACCTTCGAGATCGATCTGGCCAAGGCTGCCCCGCCGCCTGCCGCGCTCGATCCGGCGCACTTCACTTTCGCCCCGATCCGCAAGAGCACCTTTCCCGAGCGAATGGAGGAGGCGCGGCTGCTGCTCAACGATGGGTTCCACGACAATCCGATGTTCGTGCCGCTGACGCCGGAGGAGTTCCAGTTCCAGGCGGGCGAGCTGAGCACAATTCTCGATCCGCGCCTATCCTCGGTGCTGAAGCAGGATGGCGTGCCGGTTGGGGTGATCATCGCCATTCCCGACCTCAACGGCTTCCTGAAGGCGACGCGCTCGCGGATCGGCCTTGCCACGCCGTGGCACTTTCTGCGTTACCGGATGAACCGCAAGCGGGCGGTGATCATCTTCTATTCGGTCGCGCGCGCCGCCCACGGACAGGGGATCATGAGCGCGATGCTGACCCACACGCTCGAGCGGGTGCGTGCTGCGGGGTACGAAACTGTCGGCGGAACCTGGATCGCCGATGAAAACCCGGCGAGCCTCAGACAGGTCGAAAAGATGAATGGCCGGTGGCTGCACAAGCTGCACCTGTTCCGCAAGGATCTGGCGTGAGCGCGGCTGTGCTGACCTGGATCGTCGAGGCGGCGATGGCCGCGCCCAGCGTTCATAATGTCCAGCCCGTGCGCTGGCGGAGTTCAGGCGACGCACTGGAGCTGTTCGAGGACGTTTCGCGGCGGCTGACCGTGGGCGATCCCCGTGGCAACGACGCCGCGATCAGTCTCGGCGCGGCAGCGGAAGGCGCGGTGATCGCCTCCTCCGGGCAAGGGCTGGCAACCCGGGTCGAGCGCCTCGCAGGCCCGACGGTGGGCGGGCTGAGGGCCGTTGCCCGGCTGACCTTCACGCCGGGAGCCGTAGCCGATCCGCTCCTGCCGGTTCTGGAGACCCGGGCCTCGTGGCGCGGCGCGTTCCTTCCGCCCGGGCCTGAGGACCGCTCGGCGGCGCTAGCACTGGCGGGCGAAGATCGC
>MKUB01000130.1:8033-15733 GCA_001898545.1 Sphingomonadales bacterium 63-6
CTGCGCCACTGGATGCGGCTTAGGCCCAGCCACCCCGACTGGGCGCGTGACGGGCTCAACGCTGCCGCCATGCAACTGTCAGGGATCGAAGCGACCGCGGCAGGCGCGGTGCTTGGCCCGCTGTTCCGCCCGCTCGCCGCCGTCGGTCTTGCGCCTGCACTGCTGGCTGAAGCCAAGGGGTTCGCCCATGCCGCGGGGATCGTGCTGTTCCACCGCGCGGCGGACGAAGATCCTTTCGCCAGCGGGCGGGCGTTCCATCGGCTGTGGCTGGAAATCGACGCGGGCGGGCTGGGTGGCAATGTCCTTGCGGCGCTGGCCGACGACCGCGCGACTGCGACGGCTCTATGCGAGGCCTTCGGCATCGGGGCGGGGCGACGGCTGGTCAGCGCCTTTCGCATCGGGCACCGCGCCGGGCCAGCCTTTCCTCGCGCCCGTCTGCCGCTCAGCGAGGTGCTGCTCGATTAGAGCAGCTTGAGGAAGGCGATGAGTGCCTGCCGCTCTCGCGTGCTCAGGTCGCTGCCATAAGCATGCCCACCATTCCCTAGCCCCGGCAGGGTGGTATCAACCCATTGCGGCACGGCGAAGGGTCGATAACCTGTCGGATAGTGACCTTCAGCGGTCAGGCGCAGCCCCATGCTCGTCCAGTCGAGCGCGTGCCCGCCGACCATGAAACGGCGCGGGCGCAGGCGCGGATCAAGCAGGGCGGCAAGGCTTGGCACCGAACCATTGTGAAGATAGGGCGCCGAAGCCCACACCCCGGCGAGCGGCGGGGCGGCATAACCGTCGCCCGGCATCACCTTGATGACCTTGCCGTAGGCTGAGTTGCGGATGGCCTTGGCCAGTGCGCGATCGACCGCCCGGGCGCGTAGGGTGTCGGTGCCAACATCACCGATCCAATCGGGATAATCGGCGAGCTGCGGTGCACCGGCATTCCAGTCGAAGGCGCCGTGGCACGACGCACAGTCGCGGGCATAGAGCGCGCCCCCACGCTCGGCTTCCGCCATGTCCACCGGGCCGGGAAAGGGTTGCGGGCGGTAGTTGGCGAGCCAGGCGAAAATCTCCACCGCCTCGGGAATATGGCGCTGCGCCTCCTCGGGCTTAACCCCCATGCTCGGCACGGTGAAGAAGCTCGTGATCGCGGCGAGCTCGCGGGCATCGGCCTTGCCTGAGGGAGTGGCATAGGCCCCGTCCGCCAGCAGGCGGCTGCGGCGATGGCGCAGGGCCAGTTCGGGGATCGAGACAAAGCCGCGATCCGCCATTCCGCCACCCAGCAACGGAGTTCCGGCCTGGAGCTTCAGCGCGGCGACCCCGTTGGTCGCTCCCGGCAGGCCGTTGGAGAAGGGCAGCGCCCGCGCCGCGCCCGCCAGCTCCTCCAGCCGTTTGCGCGCCAGCGGCAGCACGATCCAGCGCAAGGAAGCACGCTCCTGCCAGCCCATGTCGGGGAAGAGCGTGTCGGCCATTGCGAGCAGGGCCGGATCACCGGCATGGCGGCGCAGCGCGATAAAGATCGCCTGCGTGTATTTTTCGAGATCGAGCGAGGTGTTGGGCATCCCCAGCACCGCGCGGTTCGGCAGCGGTGTTCCGTCGGGCGCATAGGCGACCCCGGCATGGCAGGCGGCGCAGCCTAAATTGGCGACCTCGACCCGCGCCCCGCCGACGGGCGCGATGAAGCCGTGGGTCATGCCGAGAGGCTTGGCGGAAAGCGGCAGGCGCATCCCCTCGGCCAGCCCGTCGATCCGCTCCGGGTAGAGAAAGCCGAAGCGTTGCATCACCCGACGCAGCGTCGCCAGATCGGGCGGTGCGGCCGGATCCTGGGCCTGTTCCTCCAATGTCAGCGCAGCGGCGACCAGCTTGAAGGGCACGGCATTGGTTTCTAGCGCGGTCTGCGAAATGCCGCCAAAGCCGCTTCCGGAAAAGGCCGCGACGCCCCGCACAGCCGCCGGAGCGGCGGGAGCGGTCGTCGGCTCGGCCAGTGACACGCCCTCTGGCGCGGCCGCAAGCACAAGATACCCCATCAGGCCAAGCACAAGAGCGAGGCCGGAAAGCCCCATGGCCTTTCGCGTCATAGGGCACGCTTCCGGGGTTTCGTCGATCGCATGGGCGACAACAGACCTGATATTCCGATCGCCCGCAAGAGCCCGTTCCCGATGCCTGCCTGGCTATTGTTTCTCCGAAGCCTGACAGTTTGAAATTGGCCAAAGGTCGCCACCTGGGCTGGCTCGGGCTGTACGTTCGCCCTGCCGTTCAGCTATGTCGCGGGCATGCAGGCGCTACCGATCCTCTATAGCTTCCGCCGCTGTCCCTATGCGATGCGTGCGCGCATGGCGCTGATTGTAAGCGGGGTCGCCTACGAGCATCGCGAGATATTACTGCGCGACAAGCCGGCTGCTATGCTGGCTGCCTCTTGCAAAGGTACCGTGCCGGTCCTGGTCCTCCCGAGCGGTGAAGTAATCGATGAGAGCATCGATATCATGCGCTGGGCCCTGAACCAGAGCGATCCGGAATCGTGGATGGCGTCTGCCGAGCCGGATCTGGTCGCGGATTATGATGGCGAGTTCAAACATCATCTCGACCGCTACAAATATGCGGCGCGCTATGACCAGGATCCGCTGGTGCATCGCGCCGCAGGTTTGGCCATGCTCTTTCAGCTCAATGCGCGCATCGGCGACCGGGATTATCTCGGCGATAGCGCGCGGGTGTTTAGCGACATCGCGATTTTTCCCTTCGTGCGTCAGTTTGCCGGTGTCGACCCGGCCTGGTTCGAAACGGAGGCGCCACATAACCTGCGGGGCTGGCTGGAGAGATTGATCTCTTCGGACCTGTTCGAACAGGCGATGGTCCGGCGAAGGCTTTGGGCTGCCCACGAAGCGGACCATTAGTTCGCCTTGGCTGTCATCCGCTAGCGGACGAACAGGTTTCCGCACATCAACCAGGCATGCGCGCCATGCATGGACAGGAAACTGTTGGAAGCGGTGACCTGCACATAATCTGCACAACATCTCCATCGATCCAACATGCCTTGCTCCCACTCACTGCGCAGCGCGCGGGCAAGTGAGCTTCCATAACCGTATGGATGGAGGGTCAGGATGGAGTTTTCCCTACACCGGCTGAGAGGCGCCTTTGCACTCAAGGCCATACTCACTGTGGCGCTGGTGGCGCTTGGAGATCTGCTGTTCTTCCAGAAGGGGTTCCATGGGGGCGCCTTTGGCTTCTATGGCCTGACGATGCTGGCGGCGCTGGCGCTGGCACGCCCTGCGGTGATGGGGCATATCCGCCCGGCGGCGGTTCTGTGCCTTGCGGCACTATACGCTGTCGCCATGGCCTATAGCGCCAGCCCGCTCCCATGGACCCTGTTCTGGATCGCGGCGGGATTTGCGACACTGATGCCGCGCACCGCTGATTTTGACGATGGCTGGCGCTGGTTCCAGCGGCTCATGTTCCACGGGCTGGTCTCGCTGCTCGGGCCGATCCCGGATATCGGGCGTCGTGCGGCGGCGCGGGCACGGCGTGGTTCCGCTGCCGGGGGATTGCAGCGGCTGCTACACGTCGTAATCCTGCCCATTGCCGGATCGCTGCTGTTCCTCGGCCTGTTCGCGGCGGCCAATCCGATCATCGAGGGGTGGCTGGCGTCATTTAGTACGCCGCGGATGGATGGCCGGTTGTTCTTCCGTATTGCCTTGTGGCTGGTGCTGGTGTGGCTGGCCTGGTCGCTGATGCGGCCGCATATGGCCCGGCACCTTCTCGGCACATTCGATGGCCGGGGCGATGTTCATATTCCCGGTGTTTCGCCTGCCTCGGTCACGTTGTCACTGTTGGTCTTCAACCTGCTGTTCCTGATGCAGAACGCAATGGATGCTGCGTGGTTGTGGGGGTTGGTTCCCCTGCCGGACGGCATGACCCTTGCCGCCTACGCCCATCGCGGCGCCTATCCGCTCATTGCCACGGCGCTGCTGGCCGCGCTCTTCGTGCTGGTGGCGTTGCGCCCCCGATCGACGACTGCGGGAATCCGGTCGGTCCGTGTTCTGGTCGCGCTGTGGATCGCGCAGAACCTGTTTCTGGTTTTCAACGCTGCCTTGCGCACGATCGACTATGTCGAGGCCTATTCGCTGACGGTGCTGCGTATTTCCGCGCTGCTGTGGATGGGGCTGGTGGCGCTCGGTCTGGTCCTGGTACTGTGGCGCATGCTGGCCGACAAAAGCGCGGCGTGGCTGATCAATACCAACCTTGCCGCTGCCGGAATGCTGCTGACGGTTGTGTGCTTTGTCGATCTGGGCGCGGTAGCGGCGCAGTGGAACCTGCGCCACGCACGCGAAGTGGATGGCGACGGGGCGGTGCTGGACCTGTGCTACCTCGATGAACTCGGGGGATCGGCGCTGCTCCCGCTTATCGAGCTTGAGCAGCGGGAATTGCCCGACGAACTGCGCGAGCGGGTGCACAATACGCGCCTGATGGTGCACTATCGCCTGATCGACGATGTAAATCAGGGCGGCTGGGACTGGCTTTCGCAGCACAGGCTTGCCGAGGCGAAGCAGCAATTGGGGCGTAAGATCGGCCGGCGTCTCCCCGAGGGGGAATACAGTTGTTCTGGAGAACTCCTGGAGCGCTACATTCCGTCTGTGCCCGCTTCATCGGCCCCCATCGCCGCCGAAACCGCCGCGCCCGCGTTGACCGGAGGAGTAGATCGGTGAACAACAACCCAATGCCACGCACGGTTCTTCTGGTCGATGATGACCCTCATATCCGTCAGGTGCTCGTCTTTGCCTTCGGCAAGGCAGGCATGGAATCGATCGAGGCCACGGATGGGGAAGCAGCTCTGGCGATGGTCGCCGAACATGCGCCGGATCTGGTCGTGCTCGACATCAACATGCCGCGCATGGACGGGCTGGAAGTCTGCCGCCGCCTTCGCGCCGAGGGACAGGTGCCGATTCTGTTTCTTTCTTCCCGGGACGACGAGATCGATCGGGTGCTGGGGATCGAGCTGGGCGGCGACGATTATGTGGTGAAGCCGTTCTCTCCGCGCGAGGTTGTGGCGCGGGCCGCCGCGATATTGCGCCGCTCCGCCGGGCAGGGGGCATCGGCTGCCGTGACGCCTCCGGCCGGGCTGCTCCGCCATGGCGCGCTTACGCTGGATGGTGAGGCATGGTCCGCGCAATGGAGGGGCGGCGAGGTGGAACTGACGGTGACGGAGTTCAACCTGCTGCGCACGCTTGCTGCCGCACCGGGGCGTATCTTCACACGCGACCAACTGATCGATCGGCTGCACGGGCCGGGCTTTGCCATCACGGATCGCACGATTGACAGCCATGTACGTAATCTGCGTCGCAAATTCGCCGATGCGGGCTGCCCCGATATCGTGGAGACCAAGGCCGGTGTTGGCTATCGCCTCGGCGCTTGCGCGGCTTCGGAGAGAGCTGAGTGATCGAGCATGCGCGCGCTTTGGCGCGGCGTTTTTGGCCGGTCATGCGCCTGCGCTGGGTGCTGTTCGGCGTCTTGCTCTTCGTCGCAGCGCTACCCGGCTTCGCCGCGCTTGGCCTCCGCGTCTATGAGAACGCGCTGGTGCGGCGCACCGAGGCAGAGGTCACCGCACAGGCGGCATCCATTGCGGCGATAGGGGCTCTGCTCTGGCCCGGGGCTTCGCCCGCCCGCGCAACGCTGGACACAGAAGCAGCACCCGGAGAGCGCTACGAACTCGCGCCGACCGGCATCGATTTGCGGTCCTCGCCGGTCCTGCCCTCGAGGCCGCCAGCATTCCCGACCAGCCAATTGGCAGATCCGAATGCACTTGCCGTTGCCGTGCGGCTTGCCCCGGTTCTCGCAGAGATCAAGCGCACTACGCTGGCTTCAATCCTGCTGTTGGACCGTAACGGCATTGTCCTCAACGGCCCGGAGGCTGGACGCAGTCTTGCCGGGCTGCCCGAAATGCGGACGGCTTTGGCAGGCAGGGCCGTCACTGTGCTGCGCCACAACGATGCCTATAGCCGTTCCTCGCCTGTCGAGTGGGTGAGCAGGGCTACATCCATCCGGTTACATCAGGCCCGACCGATCATGGTGGGCGGCAAGTCGGTGGGCGCGGTGCTAGTCTCACGCAGTCCGGCCGCGCTGTTCCGCGGAATGTGGGAGGATGCCGGCAAGATCGCGATCGGGACACTGACGATCTTCGTGCTGCTGGTCGTGCTTACATCCGTCTTGGCGCGGGCCATCGTGCGGCCGGTCGAGAAACTGAGCGAGGCCGCCCGTTCGCTTGCTTCCGGCGGGCAGGCCAATCCGCGGCGTCCGACGCTGGAAGTGCGGGAGATCCGCAGCCTCTACAACGATTTTGAAGGCATGGCCGACAGCATCGCGCGGCGTTCCCGCTACCTGCGCGATTTTGCGGCTTCGCTTAGCCACGAATTCAAGACGCCGCTCGCCGGCCTGCGTGGAGGGATCGAACTGCTGCAGGACCACGGCGAAGGCATGACTGGCGAAGAACGCGAGCGGTTCCTGGCCAATATGGCGGGTGATGCTGACCGGCTCTCGCGGCTGGTTAGTCGCCTGATGGAACTCGCCCAGGCCGATATGCGCGATGGCTGCGTTCAGGAGCCTGTCGCCCTCGCGCCGTTGCTTGCGCGACTGGCCGATGGGCTGGCGGGCGGCGGTTTTGCCGTGGCAGTTCAGGTTCCGCCGGACATGCAGCCGCTGACGATGGATGGGGCCGCGCTCGAGACTACGCTCACTACGCTGATAGAGAATGCCCGCCAGGCAGGGGCCTCTCAGCTTTCAATCACGGCGCATATGGAAGAAGGACGGGGCGTTGTAACGCTGGAGGATAATGGCCCGGGCATCCCCATCGCCGACTGCGATCATGTGTTCGACCCGTTTTTCACATCCAAGCGCGGCGAGGGCGGAACTGGCCTCGGGCTGCCCATCGCCCGCGCATTGGTGCAAAACCACCGCGGGTCGCTCGATCTGGTCGGGGGTGGTCCGGGGGCAAAATTCGCACTGCGATTGCCTTTATGGCCAGCAGATTCCTGAATCGAATTCACAGCCTGCTTCCCGTTTCGCAGCATTTTTTCGGAGGGTAGTTTGTCATGTCGCTGCGCAGGAGAGGCTTGCCATAAATGTGGGGGCCCTGGCTGCGACGGGAAATGCTATCCGAGACGATCTGGAAAGCTCGTTCACTCACCGCAAGATCGCCGTCTGACATCCGTCTCCACGTATGCGGGGGCTGTATTCTGCCAATCCAAACCGCGATCTACTCCAGATGTTGTGGCGACGGAAAATTTCGGAAAATATCATTAATAACATTGAAATCACTAGGTAATTGTATCTTTGCGTGGATGATTACCTTCGTTAATGAGGTGCTCTGAATCAGATGTCAGGGGGCATTGGAAATGCAAAGTTCTGTTGGTAATTGTCATCGCGTCGAAGCTCAGCGCCTTGCTGGCATCCGCTTAACACCTTTCAAATCTTCGCTGCTCTGCTCCGTCGCTGCGACCTTCCTCGTCGCTTTGGGCGGCACGCCCGCCTTGGCGGCCGACGGCGCTGGTGGCGCGGGCGGAGATAATACCTGGACAAGTGTCGGGGGCAGCGCGAGCGCTACTTCAACGGGCAATGACGGGACTGATGGAACCGGCACGGCCTCGGACTATCTCTCCGGCGGCGCAGGTGGCGGCAGCGGTCTGACAGGCGGCAATGGCGGTGCGGGCTCTGGCGACAATCCC
>MKUB01000130.1:15749-17886 GCA_001898545.1 Sphingomonadales bacterium 63-6
TCTGCCCACGTCGGGAACCATCACTGGCGGCAATGGTGGCAATGGCGGGCTTGCGGGATTTGCCGGATATGGCGGCGGCGGTGGCGGCGGCGGTTTCGGCGCGGTGGTCACCGGTCTCAACAGTTCCGATGAGGTAATCACCGTCAGCGCCGCAGGGGGCGCGGGTGGCGCATATGGCTGGGCCGGCAGTGGCGGCAACGGCGGCAGCGGCCTGGTTGTCTATCAACCGGCCGGCGATAATGTCATCACCCTTACCGGCAGCACGCTGACCGGGGGCGCGGGTGGCGGGAGCCGCGAGGGCCTGTCGTTCGGCGGCGACGGCGGCTCCGGTCTGGTCATCACTGGCGGAACTGGCAGCACTACCGTTTCTGTCTCCGGCGGCAGCATCACCGGTGGCGATGCCGCAGGCGGTGCTTCGGGCGGTGACGGGGGGAATGGCATCCTCGTCGAGGGCATGAGTGGAACCACCACCCTCAATATCGCGACATCCGTGACGGGTGGCGCAGGTGGAACAGGTCAGATTTACACCAGTGGTGTGGGCGGTGCGGGTATCCAGGGTGAGAACCTTGCTGTCTCCATCGCGGCAGATGGCTCCGTATCCGGCGGCCTTGGCGGCAATGGGGAGCGAGCAGCTGCGCTGAACTTCGTGGGTGGCACCAACACGCTGACGCTGGCAAGCGGCGCGACTCTGACCGGCGGTATCGTCGTTGCGACCAATACGACAAAGCTCGAATTCGCCCAGTCCGACGATTATTCTCTCTCCAGTGCCATCTCCGGCGCTGGTACGCTCACCAAGACTGGCGTTGGTACCCTGACGCTGACGGGCGATAGCAGCAGCTTCGCCGGAAACCTCATCCTCAAGGGTGGCGAAACCGTGGTGGACGGAAACACCCTGGCCGCAGGCATTGTGTTTCTGGGCTCAGCGGATGAGCCAACGCTGTCGGTACAAAATGGCGGTGCTCTGAATGCTGCCAATATTATTGTAGGCAACAGCACCAATAGCGCGCTGCCCGGCATCGAAGACGAAAGCGGTGTGCTGGAGGTGACGGGAAGCGGGTCGACGGCGACCGCGGATTTTCTGACGGTCGGCTATTATGGCGATGGCGAACTGACTGTCACCGACGGCGCGGAGGTGCTGGTTAGCACGGTCTTCATGGCCGGCGCTATTGAAGGGAGCACCGGCACCGTCACGGTTTCGGGAGAGAACAGCCGACTGGAGGCCGGAACCGCGAATTTCGGTAGCAGCGGCACAGGCATCCTCAATCTTACCGAGGGCGCTACCATGCAAACCAGTGGTGCGGCCTTCGGGGTCAATGCCGGCAGCCTGGGTACCGGAACTATTAGCGGTGAAGGAACCAGGTGGGCTATTGCCAGCGCCAACCTGACCCTCGGAACCGCAGGTGAAGGGGTTATGACCGTAACCGAGGGAGCGGTCGTGGCGCTGACTTCCGGCGGCAACGTCACCCTTGGAAGTTTCGGAACGGGCTCCGGAACCCTTTCCGTCTCCGGCACGGGTAGCCAGGTTACGACAGAAAATCTCTTCACCATCGGCAGCGGAAGTGAAGGCAGTGCTACCGTCTCGGCCGGCGGCAAGATTGCCGCAGCACAACTCATTGTCGGTTTCAGCGATGGCGGCGATGGCGTGCTGGACATCAGCGGCGCCGGAACGCTGGTTCACGGCAGCGGCTATGTGATGATCGGCACCTATGCGGGAAGCACCGGCATTGTCACAGTGTCCGACGGCGCGACCTTGAAATCGGATGGCGGCCGGGGGATCACGCTTGGATATGATGCCGGTTCCTCTGGAACGCTCAACATCGGTGCGGCGGCAGGAGATGAGGCAACTGCGGCAGGCGTGATCGACGCCGCAGCGGGCATTCAATTCGGCGCTGGGGAAGGGACCTTGGTCCTGAACCACACCGATAGCGCTTACGACCTTTCGGCAAGCCTCTCCGGCGCAGGGGCAGTCGATGTGCTCGCTGGCACAACGATCCTGACCGGCGACACCAGCAATTTTGCCGGTTCCTTCACGGTTGATGGCGGCAAGCTGATACTTGCGCGGGCGACCACTGCCGTTTCCACCAATATCGGGACACAAGGCACGCTGCAGATTGGCAACGGCGGCACGAGCGGTTCG
>MKUB01000131.1:0-10768 GCA_001898545.1 Sphingomonadales bacterium 63-6
TCGCGCGGTAGCGTTTGGGCACGAATTCAATGTTCAGCGCCCAGGCAAGAGGCAGCATGCCGCCAATCGCAAAGCCATCGAGAAACCGCAAAACGAGCAGTTGCTCATAGGTTCGTGCAAAAGCTGTCGCCAGGGTCAGCAGGCCGAATGCAAAGGCCGCCCCGACAATCACCTTACGCCGTCCGAAGCGATCCCCGAGATAGGCCAGCGCAAAACCGCCCAGCATCATGCCCAGCAACCCGATGGAAAACACATTGCCCAGCATGATTTCATCGAGGCCCAGTTCATCGCGCATGTAAGGCGCGGTGAAGCTGATCATCATCATGTCGAACCCGTCGAAAACGGTGATCAGCCAGGAAAGGACAATGAGCTTATAATTGAACGGACCAAGTTTCCGTCCGTCGATCAGGGCAGCAATATCCAGGCTTGCTTGGGTGGCCATGCGCAGCTGTACCTATTGGCCATTCGGTCGCATCGGTTTGTCGACAAGGCGGCGCGAGTGGAAAATGCTGGCTGGCACAATGGCCAGCCAGCGGGGAGGAACCTTAGTAGTTCAGGCGGATACCGGCCTTGAAGAACCGGCCGACCGGGTTGAACAGCACGTTGTTGCCGCTGCCATTTGCGCCCGGGAAATTCGGCGGATCGACATTGAAGACGTTGTCCGCTCCGAAATAGACACTGGCATTGCCATCGCCGCCGATGGGCAGCTTGTAGGTTGCCAGAAGGTCCACATAGAAGCGGCCGGGCATCGCATTGGTGCTGGAGCTATTGGGCAGCGACATCGAATAGCCCTCCTGCTCGGCCCCGATGAAGGCCGCGTTGTAGAAGCCCTTGTTGATCCAGCGCAGGTGGGTGTTGAACTCCAACCTTTCACCCAGCTCGAGCGTGGCATTTACGTCGGCCGTCCAGTCAGGAATGCCGGGAGGAGTACCCCCACGCAGGCCGGTCTGCCCTGCCCGTTCCGTCGGCCCAACTGCATCGACCGTAATCAGGTCACGAACGTGGCTTACAAAGGTGCGCAGGGTGAGCGCATTATTGCTCCCGATCGGCTGACGATAGGAGAGTTCGAAATCCACGCCGCGAGCGATCAGTTCGTTCACGTTCTGGAAGGTGTCCACGATATTGGTAATCACGCCATTGCCATCGCGCGTGACGAGCGAACAGCTCAGCGGATCGCCCTGATAACAACGGGTCACGATGTTCTGCTGACCCAGCGTGCTGATCGCGTCCTTGATGTCGATATCGTAATAGTCGACGGATGCGCGGAAGCGGCTGAAGAAGCCGGCCGTGGGCTGCACGACCATGCCGACGGTGAGAGTGTCGGCCTTCTCGGGCACAAGGTTGGGGTTGGAGCCCAGAGTGATCGGCGCCACCATCTGCAGGCCATCGCGCTGGGGATCGTTCAGAATGCCAGTGGTGTTGCTTGTCGGTCCGAACAGTTCGGAAACGTTGGGCGCACGAACGTCGCGCGAGCGGGTTACGCGGAAACGCACCGCTTCGATGGGGGCCCAGACGGCGCCCAGCTTCCACGTGGTTACGTTGAGCGACGAGGATGGGCTGAAATCGCTGGAGCGATTGTAATGCGTCCGGCGAACCGCGCCGCTTGCGCTGAGTTCTTCAAAGAAGGGCGTATCGGCAAGAATGGGAACTTCCACTTCCCCATAACCCTCGATCACTTCGATCTTGCCCGAAATGACCGAACCGCCCGCCGTGAAGAACTTCCTCTGCTGCGAAAGCGTGTCCGTATCGCCCGTCACATTATCGCTGCGATATTCCACACCCACTGCAATGCCCAGCGGACCAGCCGGTAGCTGGATGGGAGAACCGGTTATATTTGCTGCTGCCACATGCTGGGTTGTGACATTGGTCTGAAAGCCATCTGCCCTGACATAATCTGCCGCAGCGGCGAAGGTCGCGCCCTGGCCATAGCCAAAGGGATTGAGCGGCACGCAGGCGGGATCGTCATTCGCGGTGGAGGCGTCGGAATTGACCCGGCATACGATGGAGCCATTCCCCAGTTGCACCGCGTCGATGGCGCGAAGCAGGCGCTCCGTCACGATGCCATTGATCAGATCCCGGCGGAATTCGTTGCGGCCATATTGGTAATAGGCATCGAAGTTCCAGCCGCTTCCCAGATCGTAGTCCACGCTGGCTACCGCGCGATAGACATCGTTCTTCGAGATAAGATCGGCAGGGCCGATGTCATCGAAACCCTTGCCCAGCGTGAAGCTGGTCGCATTGCTTTCCGCCAGGATCGTCGGAATATCGAGCGTCGGGTCACTGGAGCGCGGGATAAACGGATTATCCGCCTGGATCACCAGCGCCGTATTGCGATAGCCCACGGCCCTGTGTCGCCCTTCGCCATGGCCATAGTTGAAGCCGAAGCCGAACGTCAGGTCAGGCGTGGCCTCCCAGGTCAGCTGGGCTGCGGCGTTCCAGCGCTCCGTGGGCGAAACGATGGGGAAATCGAAATAGATGTTTTCGCCCGGACCATCGGACTCGCCGCCCACGGAATAAAGCGAATTGACCATGGTCCCGAACTGATAGCGGCGCGGCGTTCCATCGCGATTGAAGGTGATGCCATCGATCGGACGCAAAGTGGGCACCAGCTTGCCGGTGTAAGCGGATGATGGCGGCGTGGTGACACCTTCATAATCCGCGCTCCAGGGATAGACGCCGCTCAGGATGTTGTTCGCCGGAACGCCGGAAGCCCCCGGATTACGCCCCCAGTTGATCTTGCCATAGGCGCACCAGTCTCGCTCCGGGCAGCCATCAATGCCGGTGTTCTTCTCATATTCACCACCCACGACGAGATGGAGGCGGTCCCCAAGCGCCCACCCGCCAGCAGCGCCGATCTGGAAAACATCGTTGTCGCCGTAATTGGACGTGCCGAGCTGGGCATTGAACTTATAGCCGTCCAGCTTGTTGTTCATGATCAGATTGACCACGCCGGACACGGCGTCGGAGCCATAAACAGCGGATGCACCGCCGGTCACCACTTCCGCGCGGGATAGCAGGATCGAAGGGATCATATTGGTATCGACCGTCGCCTGGGTGGTCGATGGCACGAAACGCTTACCGTCGACCAGCGTCAGCGTACGAACCGAGCCAAGCCCGCGAAGGTCCAGGATGCGGCCGCCGACATAGCCTGCGGCGGGGGAAAGGCCGCTCGAAGCGGGCGTTTCAGTTGAACGGAAGGCAGGTATTTCGCTCAGGGCCTCGCCAATATTCGAAGCAGCCCGCTGCTCGAGACGATCCGCCCCTACCACTTGTACCGGAGTTGGAGCGTCGAACCCGCTGGTAATACGCGACCCGGTCACCACAATGGGCTGGTTCACATCTTCCGAGGTCGCCGCACCTTCGGCTGTAGTGTCCTGCGCCAGGACAGGGGTGGCAGCCAGAATTGCCGATAGCGAAACAAAGCCGGTCGCCCAGCCGCTTTTCAAGGCCCGCATCATCTACTCCCGTTTTCCGCCAGCTGTTTGCCGGTCTCCCGCTTGGGTATCGCGTAGTTATATAGATTTCTACTGTTTTTTGCCATGGCACGAACCATCCGCGCCAAAATGTGTGGTAATTCGACTTTAGTCGATTGTTTTTGATGGATTAAAATTTCCGATCCGGGTCCATTAAAACTCCCAGGAAAGGCATTTTTGCGCCAATCAAACACAATTAGGTAGAATTTATATCAAAGCTGACCTAATCGCCGGAAAACCGTGATACCGGCCATAAACACCGGCCATAAACAAGGGAAAACTGGATGACTGACGGCGTGGAACGGGTGCGCGAGATTCGGCAGACCGAAGACCGATTCCTTGCTTCCGATATCTTCGAAGGCTCGGATCGCACGATCGGCCCGGCAAATGGCGTCGGCGAGATCGAGGAAGAAGCCCGCTCCATTCCAATCTATCACAAGGCGGACGTGGCTGTGATCGGCGGCGGCCCGGCGGGCTGCGCTGCGGCCTATTCAGCCGCAAAGGCAGGGGCCGATGTGGTCCTGCTCGAACGCTACAATCATCTCGGCGGCCTTTCGACGGGCGGGCTGGTCATCTGGATCGACCGGATGACTGACTGGGAAGGCCGCCATGTCATCCAGGGCTTTGCCCGGGACTTCATCGACCGGATGCCGAAGGAAGGTGTTGCAGGCCCTCCTCTGGCCGATTGGGGCTCTCGCGATCCCGGCAAAGCCGATTATTGGCGCCTCCGCACTTCCGCCTTCCACGGGATCGTCTCTTGGGCCCCCACTCTCGATCCCGAGAGAATGAAATTGCTGGCTCAGGAAATGCTGCTGGAAGCCGGCGTTCGTCTTGTCTTCCACGCATGGGCAGCCAAACCCTCGATGCGAGACGGCAAGGTGGCGGGCGCGATCTTCGAATCCAAGGCTGGCCGACAGGCCGTGCTGGCCGATGTGGTGATCGATACGACGGGCGATGGCGACATATTCGCTCGCGCTGGAGGAGAGTTCGAGGACGATATCGAACAGGGCGATGTTCACCATTCGATGAACACCAGTTTCCTGATCGGCGGCGTGGACATGGAACGCTGGCTGGAATTCCGCGCAGCCAGCGTCGATCAGTTCAACCAGTTCACGGCTCTGGGGCGGGAACAGCTCAGATTCTTCCAGACCCCCTATGTCACATGGCGCAACGAAATCGCGGTTTTCATGGGGCCGCGCCAGTCAGGCCTTTCCGCACTGGATGTGGACGACATGACCGAGGTGGAAATCCGTTCCCACCGCTTCATGGCGGCGCATTGCGATTTCTTCCGGCGCCATGCTCCGGGATTCGAAAATGCCTATATGCTCCAAAGCGCCCCGCAACTCGGCGTGCGTCACACCCGCCGCCTGGCTGGCGTCAGCAAAATCGAACGGCGGAACTGGGGCACGGGCGCACCTGCCCAGGACGAGATCGGCATCAGCCCCTCGGTCAGCCCGAAATATCCAGTGGTTTCCGTCCCCTATGGCTGCCTTGTCCCACGCCATCTGGACGGCTTGCTTGCTGCCGGTCGGCATATCTCCTGCGATGCCAACAGCCACGGCTTCATGCGCGAAATCCCGCAATGCTGGCTGACCGGCCACGCCGCCGGAGCGGCCGCCGCTATCGCGGCAAACCGTGGCATCGCCCCACGGCAGGTCGACATCAGCGAGTTGCGCGGGTTGCTGAGGAAGCAGGGGGCATTTTTGTCAAATGACTAATTTGATTTTTCTCTTTTCAATTAACGCGCCCAATTTGATTCATTAGGCAATTTCCACGGAGCGTATTTTTTCCACGTATACAAAGTTCCGTCTAAAAATGAGCCCTCATCGTCCGCTGGTTCAGATTGCCAGCGCTCAAACACTGTGGCTCCCCATTTCGGCCAAGGCTTGCCATGTTTGAGCCAAAATCGCCAGACTGGATAATCAAAGCCACCCTTAAGAGACTTAAGAAGTTCTTTCCATTCGATTCTGTCACCCCTACTAAAGTCTTGCGAATAGGTTACAGCCATCATCAAATCATCCTGACTCAACACTGATTTGTCCACCGTGGGAGGCACCGAGAAGCTCGTCGCGATCAAAGCGTGATCGGGGCGAAAGGCTGTCACCGTCGCCTCAAGAATCCCAGTCAAAACAGGCTCGGTTAGCAATGAATCGGGCAGCTCCCTTATGGCAAGGCTACTCCCCTCGAATGGCAAATCCGAGGGACGCGGACCGGGAACTTTATAGGTCGGCATGATGCAAACGCTCCGCCCATTTTGCTGCCGGTGACGGTTCCAAAAGTTGAGAACCTTGAAGCTGCCGTCCTTCCGCAGCACTCGCTCCCATTGGGCATCAGTCATGTCCTGCACCAAAGGTTGCTTGAGCATAGGGCCATAACCGACCTTTCTGCCCTGCTCTGAAAAATGCTCGAGGAGCGGATGCAGGGACCGCAATGCTTGAATATAATCTTGTAATTGATCCCTCTGAGAACGCCAGTCCTCGCCGTGGTAGCTCCAATTAGCACTGATAAATGTATGGCTCATCGCTCAGGGAGCCATACGTTCATCGGTCGAAATCAACTTTAATTGTAATACTCGCACTTCCAAGGTCTCGAGAATCGCCCGACTGGATAATCAACGCCACCCTTAAGACAATTAAGACGTTCTTTCCATCCGATTCTGTCACTCATGCTAAGCGGCGTAGACAAATTTTAGCCAGTATCGGGCGACCATGCCGCCTAATCCCCAGGCAACTCTATTCTCCATTGTTCGCCGCCTTCCCCTTCCGATTTATTAGCAGGCCTTCCATCTCGTGTATCAATGCACGCCCCTTGAGCGTGTCATCGGTCTTGTTTTCAGGGTCCGCCTCGAAGTGCGCCCTCATCCGGTCGGAGAGCGCAACTAGCGCCGCATAGCGTTCCTCGCCCAGCTTCTTGCGAAGAGCCTTCAAACCTTCGTTGAGCTCGAAGAAGATCGTGTCGATATTTCGCCCTGGGAAGTAACCGGAGTCATCCTCGAAGGTCGGGGAATACAACATCATGGAACCAAGCTTATCCATGATCTCGCCGATGCTCCGGGGTATATAAGGCTTGTAAGGACGATTAAACATTTGGGTTACCTCGGGCGAGTGATGGCATAGGTGCTCTGTGCACCCAATTGAGTCGGTCTGACAATGATCACGGTGCTGGGCCGGAAGTCCGAACCGAAGAAGCCGCGAACCTGGGGCGTCAAAATGGTCTTGCGAGTCAATGATACATCGAACGCCACATTGCCCACGCGATTGTCTGGGATGGTATAGCTACCTTCCGAAGTGTTTCGCGCCCAGCGGTTGACTTGTACTGCCTCGCCTCGCGCCGTAGAAATACCAAGCTGATTATAAAAGATTCTCATGTCGTTTCGTACGGCTCGATCAACATAGTTCCCTAGCGCCTCTTGTGACGACAGCCGTATGTCAAGCCGCCCCGCCTGAAGTTCCTGCAATCCACGCGCATAGGCCGCATCTACTCGCCCCTGCATGTAGCGGAGCGTTTCGACCTGGAGTGGCCCTATCTTCCCAATCCGGTAGAATGCAACCGCCCGATCGAGTCGCAGATTGTTGATCATGTTCATCTGCCCCTGACGGGTCGAAGGGAAACCGCCGGGTTCCAGGGTGTCGTAACGATAACTCGGGTCGATTTCCTGAATCTGATCGATCAAACGGTTGCTAAAGCCCTTCGCCAGATCGGTGGTCAGCGCATTGGCCGGACCAGTAAGATCAAAAAGACTGTCGACCAAGCCAATGATCGCTCCGCCCGGTGCGTTCTGCAAACTCGGAAAAACCTGCGTGATGACGACCGGATCGTTGAGTGGAGGCCCCCCATTGGCACCCATGCGCGCGCGAGGGGGCGGGCGATATTGCGCAAGCTGGAAAAGACTTCCGTAGTCTGACTGACGATACACAGCATCGCTAAGCCGCGCGGTGACAACAATGTCGCCGTATTGGGCATCGCTGGCAGCTCCGCCGCCATTCTCCCAATCGCCTTCGCCGGTATTAGGCTGATCGACCTTCGCATCGCCCGCACCGGTAGTGCCACTACGGCCACGGCCCGCTATGCCATGGGCAGCAAGATTCCCGATGGCATTGCCAATCACATCAGGCAGCGCCGCTGCAAAATTATCGGCGAAACTCTCTCCGTTAATCGCCGAGCGTGTAGCCGCGCTTGCCAGTTGGGCTGCTGCACCTGTGCCCAATTGGCGCCCGATATTGTCGATAGAGGCGTTGTCCCGGAAGGACGGGAGGCCCCCGCCTACCCAATGGCCAACTCCAGCGCCAACTCCGGCGGCGGCGACACCGGCCCAATCGAAGTTGTTCTGCAGGCGTGTCGCCACAGCGATGCCTTGCGTGATTGCGTTTTGAGCGACACCACGGACTGCGGCATCCACAATTCCGCTCTGAATTTTCAAACTGCCCGGAGTGAAGGTCTTGCCGACAGTTTCTCCGAACAGACCTGAGCCTTGCAACCCACCACCAACGCCCCCGGCGATGGCCGCGAGGCCAACGGATTTCCAACTGAAATTGTCCTGAATATCTGTGATAACGCCAAAGGTCTGGCTGACGATCGAGCCTACCGCCCCGGCAACAGCCCCGCCAACCACGCCGCCCGCTATCGCCGCCCCAGCACTGATAGCAGCTGTTGTCCCTCCGACGGCCGCCGCACCACCAGCAATTGCTGCGCTACTCGCTGCTGCCGCACCGCCAGCAGTAGCACCGCCGGCAACACCGGCAAATGCTCCTTGGAAAATCTCGATCATCTGCGGCCCCAGCCAAACCGATATCCCGATCGCAATCGCGGCGAGCAATATCTGCCCGAACATCCCGCAATTGTTCTTCTTCGGCGGCTGCGGGGGATCGGCCGGGGTCGGGGAGACGCTGCCCACCATGCTGGCCGGGTCGTATGGCTTGAGCGTCGCGGAATTATGCGCGTTACGCACAACGCCTGTCGGCAGGGAGATGGTCTGCCCTTCGGTAAGCGTGGCATAGCCTGACAGGCCATTCGCCTCCGCCAGCTTGTACCAAAGATTGGCATCGCCCCAAACGGACTGGGCGATGGATTGCAGCGTGTCGCCCGTTTGCACGGTGTAGCTACCGCCGACCCTACCCTGGTTATACTGGTTCAGGGGAACATAACTGCCACCGCTGAAATCGGCATAGGCTGTGCCGCTGGTCTGACTATAGGGGAACGGCGTGCTGCCATCGGGAAGCTTGCCGGTGGTGTAACTGGCATATTCGGGCTTGCTCATCCCGATATTGCCCAGATAGCCCATTTCCTTGCCGGCAAACCTGTTCCAGGTTTCATAGGGATCGGCGGTTGCGAGCTGGTCCTGCTCCTGTCGGATCACGACCTGACCGTTCTCGTCATTGGTGTAGAATACGTCGCGCGGACGCTGGTCCGCTATCTTCGTTTTGAGAAGACGTCCCACCCCGTCATAGTAGAAATCGGTGGTCGCCGTGGAGGAAGGGCCGCTCTGCGGAGCATTCACGACTGTGATTTTCGACTGCACCGTGCCATCGCGCCAGATATAATCATTGGTGGTCGTGGAGGTGGATGTGGTGGTCGTGCCGCTAAGCGTCCTCGAAACCGTGCTCGTTACGGTACGCGCGGCACCGAGCAGATAATTCGTGCCAGAGCCATAATTGTAGCTGATGGTGGTGTTTTCCACCTCTCCCGTGCTCAACACCAGGGAACGGGTTTCCGACTGAATCTGGTTCTTTGTATTATAAGTGATAATGCGGCTGGCATTGCTGAGCGACTTCGTCATTCGCCCCATCAGATCATAATCGAAATCATCGACTATATCGCCCGTACCGATACCGGGTGCCACCGGTGAGCCAGTCACCCCGGAATAATAATACAGAGTATCACCGTATTTCTTTCGGACCTTATCAATGCGACCAGCCGAGTCATAGCTATAACTCTCTCTGACCGCTGTTGCGCTGGCCGGGATGGGTACCGTGACGAAGTAATAGGGATTGGCGGGATCCGGCCAGACGAGGTAACTGGATTCCGGTGCGCTATAACCGGAGATAACCGAAACCCGGCGCCCAATCTGATCGTAAACGATCTCGTTGGAATCGTAATTTTCGGCGAAATTTACTCCGATCGTGGTTCCCGCCGCGCCTGCCGTTCCGTTGAGCTTCCCCTTCGAGATGAGCACGCGGTTCATGTTATCGTAACGGAACCAGTAATCGCGGGTCCATGAATTGGTACGGCGCACGTTCCCAACCGCATCATATTCATTGGTGACCGTGTAATCCGGGGCGGGAACGGTATCCTGCCAAGTCTTGAGCCGCCCAAGGGCATCATAGGTCGCGGATGCCTGCTTGGTGATGGCGGTGCCTCCGCCCGTGCCACTCTTTATCGTGGTGCCCAACTCCGTCAGGCGGCGGCCCAGCACATCGTAGGTATATTCGCCCCGCGTCTCGACATTGTTGGCTGTGTTTCCGTTATACCAGCGGGAGAAACTGGAAACCTGCTTGTATTGCCCCGTATTATAATAGGTGTAGGTGGTGCCATAAGCGCCTGTCAGTGCGCTAACCAGCCTTCCCGCCAGATCATAGGTGTAGGCCGTCGTATTCCCGCCCAGATCGGTCTTTTCAGTGAGACGCCCGAACAAATCGTTCTTTTCGACCAGCGTTTTGCCGTTCGCGTATGTTGTTGTCTGAGTCCAACCACCAAAGGCAGCGGATCCGGTTGCCAGCCCCGGTGTGATGAGAGTGCCGGACCACACATAGGAGATGATCGTTTCATCTCCGCTCGTCCCGCCCCAGGCGCGCTGATAGGTGATGCGGCCCTGAACATCGTAGCCGGTCAGTTCCTTGTTGGTGCTGGCGAGAAAATTGTTCCAGTGGGCGACCCGCTGACCGAGCACATCGTAAGCGTAATAGTCGACCAGTCCGCCCGGATTGGTTACCTGCGTCAGGCGGCCGAGCTTATCGAACCCCTGCTCCGTGATGATGCTGGTGCCATCCCCCACCGACTGGGTAATCTTTCGGGCATTTCCATAAATGTCATATGCGGTGGTGACCGTGCCGCCATCGGCGTGGGTTTCCACCGTAACCAGCGCATTGCCCCCACCGTAGCCCGTGCCCGCAAGAAGCGTCAGCCGATTGAGATTACCGGTGTTTGCGGCCTTCGTGGCACCATTTGTGCCGGTACCATTGGTTCCATAGGTGCCATTGGCATCCCGGGTTGCGACAAGGCGGCCGGACTGATCATAATAGAAATCCTGCGCTGGCCGGACCCAGACTGCGGCGCCATTTTCCAGTGTTATGGACACA
>MKUB01000131.1:10787-14287 GCA_001898545.1 Sphingomonadales bacterium 63-6
TCATCTTGCCCATTGTGTTGTAAGTGTAGGCGGTGGTTACGCCTGCCGCATTTGTTTCGGATGCGACTTCGCCAAAAGCGTTGTAGGTGCGGCCGGAATTAAGCGTGCTTGTTCCACTCGCCGAGAGTTGCCGCCCTTCTTCTACAGCCGAGATCGCAAGGTTGCGCTTGTCATAAATGGTATAGGTGGCGTTGACATCAGTTCCGCTTATGAGCGCGAAAGCCTGCGCCATGGTTTTACCCGAAAGATTGGCTCCGGCACTCGTAATCAGGAGAGTCTGGTTGCCATTCTTATCGTATCCGAAATATTTCCATATCCCGTCACCGGAATTGCTGGCCCATATGCGTCCCGCAAGATCATATTGGTTCTGCTGTTGCCAGACACCATTGACCCCAACTCTGACCACGTCACCAAACGCATTGTATTCCATTGAACTCCAGTCATTGGCTGACTGGAACTGCCAGGAACCCGAAACTTTTTTGTAGAACCCCTGTCCGAGGCTGCGGCCCAAAGCGTCAAAACGATAACCGATCCCCTCTTCAGCGGTCACCGTGGAACCTCCCGAGACGTAGGTGGTCCGCGAATAGGTTTCTAACGTCAGCCGCCCGGCGATATCGTAAAAGTAATTTCGGACATCCCCTTCAGCATTGGTCATGGAAGAGAGGCGTCCACCTGTGGTGTAGGTATATGTGGTGATGCGAGCGGAGCCGACATCGCCGCCAGCAGCCTGAACAGTGCGAGTAAGATCACCCAGGCCGTTATAGAAATAATTCACCTTTGGGGTAACGGTGGAGCCATTATTCGATGCATATTGCGGACTTCTCTCTTCGTAGAGCCGCCCCCCCTGATCATACATATAGGTGAACACATCCCCGGTAGCTTCAGTCCGGGTGAGGACCTGTCCGAGGCCGTTATAAGAATAGAAGACAGTCGAAGTGACAGTATTTGTGCCGCCACTTCCATTATGGATAATCACGTTCGATCGTGCTTCGCTCAGACGGTTGCCGACCTTGTCATAAGTATAGGTCGTAAGGCGGTCGGCCGAATTGGTCGAAAGTGACGGAGGACTGGAACTATTGGGCGTACCAGTGAAGCGGGTATTGTAGCGCCGCTCTGTCAGCACGTTGTTCTCGGAGTTGTAATTCCACGCAGTAAGATAACCTTCGGCATCCAGTTGCGCAGTCTTGCGGCCTAGCCGATCATAGTAAGAGAAGGTCACGTTGCCGTTGGGATCGGTGACATTCACGACATTGCCGAGATGATCGTATTGGTATGACGTATCGAGCGAGGTGGTAGTGGCATTCGTCCAGGAAGAACCGTTCCACACCCCGGTCTTGTAGCCCGAGGGCAACACAACGGAACTCGCCACCATGCGGCCAAGCCCATCATAGGTGAAGGTCGTCTCGCGCTTATTGCCCGAGGGCACGGCGGGGGCCGAAGACGAGGCTCCGCCATTGGCGGGCACACTCACCGGGGTTTCGTAAATTCTTACGCTGGTGACGTTCCCAGCATCGTCATAAGCATAGGTAGTGTAGGTCCCGAGGGCGTTGATCTCTGCGGTCTTCCGATTCAACGGATCGTAGAAAAACACACTCGTCGCGCCGGCGGCATCGGTAGTCCGGATGACATTGCCGTTGGCGTCGTAGACAATTGTTTCGGTCGGAGCTGCCGAACTAGTCGAGACTGCCTTGGTCGAAGGGTTGATGCTGATCCCGCTCACAACGGAGCCGGATGAGCTCAGCGTCCTGTCGAGCCTGTCATAAGTATAGGTTGTGGTTCGCTGCTCCGCGAGCCCCTGAGCCTCGACCTTCTGCGTAAGGTTGCCACGCTTGTCGTAGGTATAGGTATTCCTGATCGCGCCCAGATTTGCTCCCGTGCTGCTCTGGGACTGGATCGGCAGAGTTTCGGAGGTCAGCCTGCCATTTTTATCATAGGCATAGAGTGTCGTTCCCTCGGCAGTCTTTGCAATGGTGGCATTTTTCGAGACGAGGGAGGCTCTGCGTCCGAAGGCGTCATAGGTGTAGCTCTCGATCCAGCCTTCTGCATCGGTCGTCTGGGTAAGGCTGCCGCGCTCATCATATTCGAACTGGGTCTGGTTATAGGTCGTACCCGTAACGGCGCCCGGATAGCGGCGGAACGTGACCAGATTGCCGAACGCATTGTAGGCATAGCTCTCGCCATAGCCTTCAGCGTCAATCTTGGTCGCAACCCGGCCCAAGCGGTCATAGGTATAGGCGGTTCCTGAATAGGCCCCAAAATTGCCGCCGCCCTGTTCGGCCGCTTCGAGTGCCTGAGCATCGGCAAGCGCCTGAGTGGCGGCGGACTGTGCGGTGTTATATTGCGATTGCAGCGCCGCGACGTTGAAGCCGCCATTGACCAGCTCGGTGCCCCAACTGTTCAACCCCTGGCCGTTGTTCACCCGCGTGATGTTGGTGTTGACCTTGCTGA
Source organism: Sphingomonadales bacterium 63-6 (assembly GCA_001898545.1). Lineage (GTDB taxonomy): Bacteria > Pseudomonadota > Alphaproteobacteria > Sphingomonadales > Sphingomonadaceae > Andeanibacterium. The sequence goes on from MKUB01000131.1 coordinate 13,236, forward strand.
TGTCAGAGTCGATCGAAGTGAGCTGCGGCCCATAGACCAGTAGCTTATCGAGCCAGTTGGCTGCATCGTACTGGGCCTGCACGGTCGCGCGTTGTGCCTGGAGTTGGGACAGCTTGTTCTGAAGCGTCGGCAAAGGATTGGCGAGCGCTGCCGCCAGCGCTGCCTGTTCTGCAGCAAGTGCGGCAGCGGCAGTATCGGCATCTGTCTGCAACTGGGCGGCATTGGCATAAGCAGCAAGAACCGCTGCGCTCGGCCCGGAGGATGGAGAATCCGGATTGCCGGTTGGGTTCACCCCGATCTGGGCAGTTCCGGTAAAGGCCGTGGCATATCGCCGCACATCCACGGCCTCGCCGAACCGGTTATAGCTCGTTCGGGTGACGTAGTTTTCCGCATCGCGCGTTGTAACGAGCCGGCCCAGCCTGTCATAATAGGTGTAGGTCGATTTGCCGCGAGGATCGGTTAGCTTCACCACCTGCCCGAAGGCGTCGTAAACGTAAGTACTCACGCCCCCCAAGGCGTTGGTCGTGGTGAGAACCCTGCCTTGGCGGTCGTAGGTGAAGGTGGTGCTATTACCGCGCGCATCGGTGACGCCAGTGCGATTGCCGAGCCCGTCATAGGCGTAGGTGACGGTTGCCGCTTCGGCCATGCCAAAGGCCGCTGTCACGGTCAGAACCCGGCCCGCGCCATCATAGGTATAATGGGTGGTAGCCGCGTCCGCATGGCCATAGGCCACGGTCACATCGGTAAGCTGGCCCAGTGCATCGTAAGTGTTGCGAGTGACCGTCCCTTCCCCATCGCTGGAGGTCAGGACGCGCCCTGCATTGTCGTAGGTCTGGCTGACAGAAATGGCTTGGGTAGTTGGCGCACCCGCCAAGAGGCTCTGCAACTGAGCGACGGTAGTCGTGTCGCTGACCGTTACTACCGAGACGCCATAGCGGGTAGTCGAGAGCACTCGGCCTTCGGCATCATAGGCGTAACCGGAAGCGTAGTTTTCAGCGTCGAGGCTGAAGATCACTTCTCCGCGCGCATTGTACCAGCTGCGAGTAACCCGG
>MKUB01000132.1 GCA_001898545.1 Sphingomonadales bacterium 63-6
GGACGGGCTCTCCGGGGCGGATCACCGTCAGTGGCGCGAGGCTATCACTCGCGAGGAAGGAATGCCGCACGCGAGCCCGTGGCGCCTTTCCCGGCCGATCTCCGACCAAAGGGTCGAACCCAAGGCGCTGCGGATGGGCGCCCGGTCTTTCGCAACTCCCTCCGCCAGCCCCGCACGCGCCTAGTTCCTGACGCCGTGCCGGCCGCGCGATTGGTTTGTTCTACACACTGGCGTTATGTCCGGGCTCGCCGCCGGATGGTTTTTATGTGTAGGATTGCCGAAGTTAAGTGATCCTGCTCAATTGCGCCGCCATATTGCCAACCCTAATAAGCGGCATGGTCCGCTTCTTCATTGCCCTTGCCGCTTTCTGTGTCGCCAGCGCCTGCGACGCCGCGCCCACTGAAGAGGCTTTCGCCAAGGATATGTTGCAGCGCCTGCAATCCGCGCTGCCAGGCGAGACGCTCCAGGTGAAGGCGGACGAACCGCTTGTAATAGTTGCCCCGAATGAGGATCATCGGGACGACGCATTCTACAATCTTCACCGCATCTATGGGTTCTGTCTGAATGCCGCAGCGGACGATTGCGAGTCAGTCAAGCAGGACTACGTCGCCAAACTGACTGCTCCACGAACCGAAGCCTCGAAGGAGGATCTGCGGATCATCGTTCGCGATCAGGACTATATAGATTATTTGCGCGATACCATTCCCGCCGATGATCGGCCGCAATATCGCCAGATTGGGGAGGGGCTCTATGCCCTGCTCGCGTTAGATAGTCCCAGCACAATAAGCGTTCCCGCGCTGAAGGAACTGCGGGAGCTGGGCCTTACCCAGGAGGAGGCATGGCCCCTGGCAATGAAGCAGACCAAGGCGGTTCTGCCGGAGTTATCGCTTGATGGGCTCAAGGAAGGGCGGCCCTACGCCTTCGAGGAATTCGAATATCTGCCAAGTCTGCTTGCGGACACGGAATGGTGGACGGCCGCAGAGCCTCAACTGTCGCAGGATTTGTTCGCGACAGCGGTTTCCGACCAGTTCGTCTTCATTGCCTTTATGCAGGACGGCCCGCGCCTCGAAAATTTCAAGCAGACGGTTCTGGAAGATTGCATGGCCCAGCCGCGCTGCATCAGCCCCTTCGTCTATCGTTTTCGGAACGGGCGCTGGGTCGTCGCCGACTGACCCAGCCTCGCTTTCTTAAGCTGCGATCTTGTAAGGCTCGATCTCGCCGGACAGATAAAGCTTCTTCGCCTTGGCCCGGCTGAGCTTGCCCGAGCTGGTGCGGGGCAGGGTGCGGGGGGGCACGAGTTCCACCACGCAGTTCATGCCGGTGACCGAGCGGACCTTGTCGCGGATCTGCTCGCGCAGTTCCACGCGCTTGTCTTCGTCCGAAACGCGGCAATGGACCAGCACGGCGGGGACTTCCTCGCCCGTATCCATTTCGATGGAGAAGGCGGCAATGTCGCCATGGTTGAAGCCGGGCAGCTGTTCCACGGCCCATTCGATATCCTGGGGCCAGTGGTTCTTGCCGTTGATGATGATCATGTCCTTCGCGCGGCCGACGATGAACAGATAGCCATCGGCCATATAGCCCATGTCGCCCGTATCCAGCCAGCCATCCACCAGACAGGCGGCGGTCGCTTCCGGATCGCGATAATAGGAATGCATCACGCTCTGGCCGCGGCACCATACTTTGCCGATATGATGATCGGGCAGGGCATTGTCTGCCTCGCCCCGGATTTCCAGCTCCATGCCCTTCACCGGCTTGCCGCAATTCACGATGGCGCGATAGCGGGCCGGGCGCGAGAGATCGCGCGGGCTGCCGGAAAGGCGTTCTTCCTCCACCAGTTCCACATGAATGCCTTCGCCCGGCGGCATCAGCGTAACCGCCAGGGTCGCTTCGGCCAGACCATAGCTGGGCAGGAAGGCATCGGCGCGGAAACCGGCTTCGGCAAAGACGTTGATGAAATTCTGCATCACGTCGGGCCGGATCATGTCCGCCCCGTTGCCCGCGATGCGCCAGCGCGACAGGTCGAAGCGTTCGGCCACATGGGTCTGGCTGGAAACGCGGCGGGCGCAGATGTCATAGCCGAAAGTGGGCGAGAAGCTGACCGAGCTGTCCGGATTGCGGCTGATGAGATCGAGCCAGGCAAGCGGGCGGCGGGCGAAATCCTCAGTCTTCAGATAATCGACCGAGAACTGGTTGCCGATGGGCGAGAGGAAGCAGCCCACCAGCCCCATGTCGTGATACCAGGGCAGCCAGCTGACGCAGCGATCGAGCGGGCCGATCTGCATGCCGTGGCCATGACCGGCGAGGTTATGCAGCAGCGAACGATGCGTCACCGCCACGCCATGCGGGAAGCGGGTGGAGCCGCTGGAATATTGCAGGAAACAGATGGCTTCCGGATCGAGCTGCGGCAGCTCCACCTCGGGTGCCTCTTCAGCGGCGAAGGCCTGCCAGGAAATCCCCTCGCAACCCTGCCGCTCGGCAGCGGCCAGGGCCATGCCTTCGATCTCTTCGGGATAGAAGAGGAACTTGGGTTCCGCGCTTTCCATCTGCACGGCGATCTGATCGATATAATGATCCTTACCGCCGAAGCTGGTGGGCAGCGGCAGCGGCACGGGCCAGACGCCGGCATAGATGGCGCCGCAGAACAGGGCCGCGAAATCCGGGCCCGTTTCCGCGATCAGGGCCATCCGGTCACCCGGTTTGGCGCCATGCGCGATCAGGCGATAGGCCATCTTCAGCGCATCCTGGCGCAGCTCGCTGAAGGGGTAAGGCCGGATCAGCGTCCCGCGCGGATCGTGGAAATTGAAGCCCTTCACCCCTTGCGCGGCATAGTCCAGCGCCTCCGCAAAGGTGGCGAAATCGGCGCGACGGCGCGGCAATTCGCACTTGTTCGGAGTAGGCACTAATACGGCGTCGGTCATGGTCTAGCGAAACCCGTTCTTGATCTCAAAGGGCGCCCCAAATCCTGCCGGGCGCTTGAACGCAAGCTGAAAAGATACATCCCGGGTGGAATGTACACCTCGCGCATGCTGTCCATTCTACGGGGACTGTGGCACGAATATGGCCATGCGTTCCGCCGATCGTGACAATCCACGGCAAAAAAAGCCCCCGAAACCGCTGGATCGCGCGCGTCTGGAAGAGCTGGCGTTGGCCTATGTCGCGCGCTTTGCCACCAGCGCGGCCAAGCTGGAGAATTATCTGGCGCGCAAATTGCGCGAACGTGGCTGGGATGGGGAAGGCGAGCCGGACATTCCCGCTCTGGTCAGCCGCTATGCCGGGCTCGGCTATGTGGACGATGCCAGCTATGCCCGTGCCAAGGCAGGCGGGCTGCTGCGTCGGGGCTATGGCCCGCGCCGGGTGAATCAGGCGCTGAATGCGGCGGGCATATCGCAGGAGATTCGCGAAGGGCTGCGCGCCGGTGCGGGGGAACAGCGCCGCGCCGTGCTGGCTCTGGCCCGCAAGCGCCGCTTCGGCCCTTTCGCGGCGGTACCCGTGGATCGCGCCATGCGCGAGAAACAGATCGCCGCCATGCTGCGTGCGGGGCACAGCCTCGACAATATCCGCGAATTGGTGAATGCACTCAGCCCGGAAGCTGCCGAGGAATGGGCGGCGGGGCCTGAAGCCGGGCTTGAAGAAGAGGAATGGTCGTGACGGTTTCCAGGTTCATCGCATTGGCCGCAGTGGCCGCGCTCGCGGGCTGTTCGCCGCAGGATACGGCCTCCACCGGCACACCGACGCCGCAGACCCCGGCCGGTCAGACTCAGCCTTCCCGCCATCCCGAATCCGGGCTGGAGGTCATCCCGCTGACCATCACGCAGGGCGGCAAGGTGCATCGCTTCATGGTGGAAGTGGCCCGCAGCGAGCAGGAACAGGCCAAGGGGCTGATGTTCCGCAAGCAGATGGGCGCCGATGAAGGGATGATCTTCCCGCGCCGCACGCCCGATTTCGCCAGCTTCTGGATGCGCAACACGGTGATCCCGCTGGACATGATCTTCATTGGCACTGACGGGAAAATCCTGAACATCGCGGCCAATACCGTGCCCTATTCGCTCGATCCGCAGTCCTCGGATGGCATTGCCTCCGCCGTGCTGGAACTGAATGGCGGGCGCGCGGCCGAGTTGGGGATCGAGCCCGGCGCCAAGGTGGAATGGTAAGACTTGTCTGACCTTGGGCTGGCCCTGGACCCGGCCCGGCACCGCCTGCCCGATTTGCACATGACGGGCGCAGTGTTTGGCTTGCGCAGGCCCCGGCTTTGCGGCTAACGCGGCGCCCATGGGAATCCTCGGCAAGATCTTCACCTGGTGGGACGGCGCCACCATCGGCACCGCGATGTTCAGCTCGATGAATGGCGAGCATGTGGGCACCGATGCGCAAGGCAATCGCTATTACCGCGCGAAGAACAAGAAGACCGTCGAAGGGCGCGAGCGGCGCTGGGTCATTTATAATGGCGCCAACGATGCCAGCCGCGTTCCGGCTGAATGGCATGGCTGGCTGCACGGCTCGTTCGCCGATGGAGAAAATGGGGGCGTGCCGGAAAGCAACCTGCCTCCGCCGCGCATCTGGGAAGTGGATTACACGCCCAATGCCACTGGCACTTCGGCAGCCTATCGCCCGGCCGGCGCACTGGAACGCGGCGGCGTGCGCGCCCGCGCCACTGGCGATTACGAAGCCTGGTCGCCGGATGGCGACAATTTTTGATGCCGCCGGAAGCCTGATCATGCGCCGGGCGACAGCCCTTCCGGCTCTGCTGCTTCTCGGCATGCTGGCCGCCTGCAAGGGCGAACCTTCCGTGCCCGAAGGGCAGGAAACCGTCGTTCCCAAGGAATTCGCCTCTGCCGACACGCCCGCCGTGGTCGCGGATGAAGGGCTGGGCACTCCGCGGGAAGAACGCGTTGCTACGCTCGGCCTGCTGAACAAGCGCAACAATCTGACGCAGGATATCCTGATCAAGCCCGGCGAATCGAAGCGCGTGGGCGATGTGATCGTGCGCCTCGCCACTTGCGAGAAAACGCCGCCTTGGGAAAATCCGCCTGAAACCGGCGCTTTCGTTCAGGTGCTGATTGCCCAGCGCAGCTCGCCCGGCGCGAATCCCAAATGGATGCGCGCCTTCTCAGGCTGGCTGTTCAAGAACTCCCCCTCGCTCAACGTGGTGGAGCATCCGATCTATGACGTATGGGTCAAGGATTGCGCGATGAGCTTCCCGGGCGAGGAATCGCCGTTGCCTCCCCAGGGACGCGGCGGTGCGAGTTCTTCCACGGCAGCCACCGATGCGGCCGCAGCGCCCGAGGCAAGCGCATCGCCTGCCGCCGCGCCCAGCCCGGCAGCTTCGGCCAGCAACGCCGAATAGGCACCCGGCAAATCCGCATCCGGACCGGGGCGGCAGGCATCGGCCAGCAATTCCAGATAGCGCGCCTGCGGAATCTCCGCCGCGCCTAGCGAGGCAAGATGTTCGGTCAGGAACTGGCAATCGAGCAGTTCCGCGCCCGCCCGGCGCAGCAGCGCCACCAGCCAGGCCAGCGCCACCTTGGATGAATCGCGCGTGCGGCTGAACATGCTCTCGCCGCAGAACACCCGGTCGAAGCTGACGCCATAGAGCCCGCCCACCAGCCTGCGCCCGCCTTCACCATCGGGCAGCCAGCATTCGATCGAATGGGCATGGCCGGACATATGGAGTGTGCGATAGCTGGCGGCGATTCGCTCGCTGATCCAGCTTTCCGAGCGCCCGGCGCGGGGCGCGGCGCAGGCGGCCAATACTTCGTCAAAGGCCTCGTTACAGGTCACGATGAAGCGATCCTGCCGAATGACTTTCGCCAGCGAGCGGGAACAATGGAAGCCGTCGAGCGGCAGAATCGCGCGCAGCCGGGGCTCCACCCAGAACACTTCCGGGTCGTCGCGGCTGTCCGCCATGGGGAATATGCCGCTGCGATAGGCCAGCAGCAGCGTATCCGGGGGAATGATCTTTTGCGCGGGCGCGTGCATTTGTGCAGTTTACCAGTCTCTGCTCCCCGCGGAAATGGGAAGTGTTGCACAGCGACTGAGATAGCGGGTTGCTATCACGCAGGCTTGGCGATAGAGGCGCAACCGCCTGGAGGAGTGTAGCTCAGTTGGTAGAGCATCGGTCTCCAAAACCGAGGGCCGCGGGTTCGAATCCTGCCACTCCTGCCAGGCCATTCCCTCCATCGCCCTGAAGCTGTTGCGGACCGTGCCCGATTCGCGGGCTGGCGCGCGCCGGGATTACGCGATTCGCACAGGCCCCAATCCACGGGCCCCAATCCACGGGCCCCAATCCGGCGCGAGCAGGCCGCAATCGCGAAACGCAACTGCCGCTCGGCCTTAAACTCCTGCCTCTCTTGCCATGGCGATGCACCATCGCTACATGCGGTCGGGCTTTCCGACATCGGAGAATCCTTGCCCCTCCCGGTAAATTACCGGGGCGGCGAAGATCCTATGGCGGAATGCATGACGAGTTTGTTTGCCGATCGCGAAAACGGAAGCGAGAAAACGATGGCGAAGATCAATCCGGGCGAATTCATGCGCCAGGTGCAGGCGGAAGCCCGCAAGGTAGTGTGGCCCACCCGCCAGGAAACTGTCACCACTGGCATTTTCGTGGCGATCATGATGGTGATCCTGTCGGTGTTCTTCCTGGGTGTCGACACGCTGTTTTCCGCGATCGTCCAGTGGCTTCTGTCGCTGGCCTGAGCTGACCCAAGAGACGGAACCGTAAGCAATGTCCCGCTGGTACATCATCCACGCCTATTCTGGCTTCGAGAACAAGGTCCGCGATTCGATCATCTCGGAAGCGGAACGCATGGGCCTCTCCGATGGGGTCGAACAGGTCGAAGTCCCGGCCGAGACCATCACGGAAGTGAAGCGCGGCAAGAAGGTTCAGGTCGAGCGCAAGACCATGCCCGGCTATGTGCTGGCCAAGCTCAACCTCAACGATGACGTGTATCACCTCATCAAGAACACCCCGAAGGTGACCGGCTTCCTGGGCCCCAACGGCAAGCCGCAGCCGATTTCGGAACGCGAAGCCGCCCGTTATTTCGGCGCCCGCGAAGAAGCCGCCGCGATGCCCAAGCGCGAAGTCCATGTCGATTACGAGATCGGCGATCAGGTCAAGGTGCTGGAAGGCCCGTTCAGCAGCTTCACCGGCGTGGTGGAAGAGCTGGATTTCGACAAGAACAAGGTCAAGGTTTCGGTCTCGATCTTCGGCCGCGCGACTCCGGTCGAGCTGGATTTCGAGCACGTCGAACTTTCCAAGTAAGCTGGTTTCGCGAGAGCGAGCCCCTGCGCAGGCAGGGGCCTTCCGCGCGTCGTTGTTCCAGTTGCCAGCCGGTTCCGGCTTTCGCCGGAACTCACTACTGATGGAAAAGGTTGATTTTTGGCGGCCGCCCGCCTAAGGGCGCCGCTTCCCGCGTTTGCGCGCGGGATTCCGTGCGGGAGGGGCCTTGGGAAAGGCTCCGCAAATACCGCTTAACATGAGCCCTTGCCGGAAGGTTTTGCCGCAAGGCGGGGCGACAGTGCGAAAGGAGGCCTTCCCATGGCCAAGAAGATTGAGGGCTACATCAAGCTCCAGGTGCCCGCGGGCTCCGCTACCCCGTCTCCGCCGATCGGCCCTGCCCTGGGTCAGCGCGGCGTGAACATCATGGAATTCTGCAAGGCGTTCAACGCCTCCACGCAGGAAATGGAAAAGGGCATGCCGATCCCGACGGTCATCACCGTCTATGCGGACCGCTCTTTCACCTTCGTCACCAAGACTCCGCCCGCCACCTTCCTCATCAAGAAGGCTGCCAACCTCAAGTCGGGCTCGAAGGAGCCGGGCAAGGTTTCGGCCGGATCGATCAAGCGCTCGCAGCTTGCCGAGATCGCACAGGCC
>MKUB01000133.1 GCA_001898545.1 Sphingomonadales bacterium 63-6
CGACGGTGCCGTCGACCCAGCCGATGTTCCGCAGTTCCACAGTGACCAGCGAGCCGCGCACGACTTTCACATTGCCTTCGGCCATCATCCCGCCGGAGGAAAGGTTGCGCACCTTCACCCGATGTTCCGTGCCCTTAAGATCGCCTTCGACCTTGATCTTGGCCAGCACGAACAGGCTGTCGCGCGACATTTGGCGTGTGTCGACGGTGCTCATTCGTTGCTCATTCGCTCGCTATTCAACCTCTTTTGGCCCGGCTGCGAGTCGGGCCGATCCGGCATACCATATCGCCGGCACCCACGCGCCTAGCATCGCAGAGGCAAACAAAGCCTTAACCGCCTAACCGCCGCGAAATGGCCGTTTTCGGCCATTCGGGGCAGATCAGCGTTAATCGTCGCGCGAAATCTTTTCCCGCCGCTCGTGCGCTTCCTGCGCTTCCACCGTCATGGTGGCGATGGGGCGGGCGATCAGGCGCTTGATGCCGATGGGATCACCGGTCACCTCGCAATAGCCATATTCACCCCGGTCGATGCGGCGCAGGGCCGCATCGATCTTGGAGATCAGCTTGCGCTGGCGGTCCCGCGTCCGCAGCTCGATCCCCCAATCGGTCTCGCTCGAAGCGCGATCATTGAGGTCCGGCTCCCGAATCGGGCCGTCCTGCAGTGACTGCAGCGTGCCCTCGGCAGCGGAAAGGATCGACTTTTTCCACTCGACAAGCAGCGACCGGAAATATTCCAGCTGCTGCTCGCTCATGTACTCTTCGTCATCGGAAGGCGTGTAGTCATCGCCAAGCGTGCGACGCGCCTTGGCAAGAATATCGATATCGTCACCGGCAACCGAAGCCATCAAGATACTCCGTGTCCAATTCTCTCCCCGGGAACCGGCAATTGCCCTGCATGCCCCGGATTTTTCCAGTGGCGCATCCGGTCTGGTTTGGGGGGCCTATAGGGGTGGGGGATGGGCGGCACAAGCGGCAATCGCGTGATATCACCGATGGATAGGCGCGGCCCGCCCCGCCCCTGTGCCTCAGCCCTGCCCCTCCATGGCCCGGCCAGGCCCTGCGCGCTTTACCGCTGGTGGATGTTGACGGCTTGTTAACCATCGAAAGTCAATGTCCGGGCCAGGAGCAGGACGGGAGGCGTCGCTCCGCACAGGGACGAAAACGGGGGTAAGGGATATGGAAATACGACTGGTCGCACAGACCGCTCCGGCCGCGAGGCCCATTGGCGCACATGACGGGGTGGACAGGCTGATCGCCAGCTGCCTCGCCGCTGCCGCCGCCGGTGATGTGAATGCCTATTTCGATCTGGGCGTGGCCTTTTCCACCGGCAGCCACGGCGCGGAATGCGACCTGATCGAGGCGCATAAGTGGTTCAACCTCGCCGCCGTGCAGGGGCATGAGGAAGCCGCATGGTGCCGCGCCGACATTTCCGACGAGATGACCGCCCGCGAGATCGCTGAAGCCCAGCGCCGCGCGCGCCAGTGGCTTGTCACGCTGGACCGCCGCGCGGCCTGAACGCCACGCGGTGCGGGAGGCGCGGGCCTTCCGTCAGGATTTCCGGAACGGCGTCCTTTCACCCAGCACGATCTGGTCGGCGGCCACGCCTGCCCTTTCCTGCTGGAGGAAATCGGCCACTGCCGCGCGGAAGCGCTTGTCGGCAATCCAGTGGGCGGACCATGTCCGCACCGGCTCATAACCGCGGGCCAGCTTGTGCCCGCCCTGCGCGCCCGCCTCCACGCGAGAGAGGCCGCGCGCAATGGCATGGTCTATCGCCTGATAATAACAGAGCTCGAAATGGAGGAAGGGCTTGTCCAGCAGGCAGCCCCAATAGCGGCCATAGAGCGCCGATCCGCCAATGAAATTGAGCGCGCCGGCAATCGGGCGGCCATCCATATAGGCCAGGATCAGCAACACCTGATCGCCCATGCGCCGCCCGAACAGGTCGAAGGCCTCGCGCGTCAGATAGGGGGTGCCCCATTTGCGCGATCCGGTATCCTGATAGAACGCCCAGAAGGCATCCCAATGTTCGGGCCGCAGATCGGCGCCGGACAGGGCGCGAATCTCCACCCCCTCCTGCGCGGCGGCGCGTTCCTTGCGCAGATCCTTGCGCTTGCGCGAGGAAAGCGCGCCCAGGAAATCGTCAAAACTGGCATAGCCGCGATTTTCCCAGTGGAACTGGATATCGTTGCGCAGCAGCCAGCCCGCCTGCTCGAACAGCCCGATCTGCTCGGGTTCGATGAAAGTGGCATGGGCGGAAGACAATTCCTCGCGCACGCACAGGGTCTCCGCCGCGCGCAGCAGGGGAACGCCCAGCGCCTCGTCCCGCAGCAACAGGCGCGGGCCGGTGGCCGGAGTGAACGGCACGGACACCTGCAATTTGGGATAATAGCTGCCCCCTGCCCGCTCCCACGCATCGGCCCAGCTATGGTCGAACACATATTCGCCCTGGCTGTGCGATTTGAGATAGGCCGGCAGCGCAGCGGCCAGCCGCCCTTCCTCATCCTCGATCACCAGCGGCAGCGGGCTCCACCCCGTGCCGGGGCCGACACTGCCCGAATCCTCCAGCGCGGTAAGAAAAGCATGGCTGACAAAGGGATTATCCGTGCCCGCCAACGCATCCCACTCCTGCGCCGGAAGCGAACCCACCGATGAAGCAATGCGGGCAATGAGTGTGGGCTCTTCGCTCATGGAAGGCACCTTAGCCAAAGGTCGTCCCGGCTGTCGATTGCCCTTGGGGTGAGAATAGAACACTTGTCATACCGGCGGGGACCACGATCACCCAGGTTGCTTTCCGGCTTCCCGACTTTTACCCCGGCCAGCGTCATGAGAAAATGGGGACCGATGCTGAGATATGTTCTGCTTGGAGTTGCGAGCATTTCCCTTGCGACCGGGGCGACGGCCCAGAACCCGAGTGTCAGCGATGATGAAATCGATGCATTCCTGAATTTCACGACCCCCAAGGCCAACAACGATTGGGACGTGTCGAGAGTTCGGGATACCTGCTGGGCCATCATAACCTACAAGAACTTCACTTCTCCGAAAGAGGCGGTGCGGGAAGTCTCTTTCACTCATGATTTCGCTGTGGGGGCAGGCGAATTACGAGCTTATTCCAAGGGAGAGAACAATCCGAGCTTGCGCGAGTTGAGCAGTGGACGCGCAGATTTCGCGATCTATTTCGGTCGGCCCCTCGCCGGAAGCTGGCTGGAGAAGGTGCCGCTGGAGGTCTACGCGAACCACGAGGAAGGCATTTATAGCTTTAGTGTAGCTGTGGAAGTCGACGGGCTTCTTACCCGGTTCGAACAATTTCCCGGCTTCACGATCTACACCAGCGACAAAAAGACGAAGCTGTTCGATGGATATTCCGAAGGAAATGCCACTGGCGTCCCTAAAATGAAGGAATGCCTGACCGCGGGTGGATGGACGCCCCGCTCGTCCTCCAAGTAGCATCCCGACTTAGCATCCTGACAGGGGCGCGAAACACAGGGGTTTGGCCTTGCCCGGTCAGAAGCAGGGATGACGGCTCAGCCGCCCTAAACCCCATCCCCTTCCGCAATCGGGGCATCGGCATAGTGCGCGGCGCGTTCGCGCAATTCCGGAGTGCGCACGGTCCAGCTTGTCACCGGCAGTCCGCGCCTGCGCTGGGCGGCGGCGAAGCGGCTGGGCAGGTCGCGTATGTCATAGGCCAGGAAATCGGGCTTCGCAGTCCAAAGCCACAAATGTCGCCGCGCCCAGCCCGCGATTCCCCGATCATCTTCTTCTGTCATCACCAGCCCGCGCAGGGTGCGGGGGCTGTGGGCGGCGAACCAGCGGCTGACGCGCGGATCGAAGCTCATCACCGCATGAGGGCCGCGATAGCCTTCCAGTTCCCGCCGGACGGCAAGACAACTGGCCGCGACGTGATAGCCGCGTTTCGACTTTATCTCGATCAACAGAGGCACGCGCCCGGCCACCGTGGCCAGCACCTCGCGCAGGGTGGGGATATGATCGCCCTTGCCGCCGCTGAGCGGAATTTGCCCCAGCGCCTGTGCCGGGCGATCCGCCACAGGGCCGCTTTCCCCGGTCAGCCGATCCAGTTCCCAATCGTGGAACACCATCGCCTGCCCATCGCCGCTGCGCTGGATATCGCATTCGATACCCATGCCGCGCGCAATCGCCCCGGCAAAGGCGGAGAGCGAGTTTTCCGGCACGCCCGGCCCATGCAGCCCGCGATGGGCATAATCATGCTGCCCCAGCCATGCGACCCGCGCCGCATCGGGCGCGGGGGCAAGCAGCCGGTCGAGCAGCGCGGGAATCATCCCTTGATGGCGAAGATGGCGTCCACTTCCACCGCCGCGCCCAGCGGCAGGACGGGCACACCCACGGCGCTGCGGGCATGGCGCCCGGCATCGCCGAATACTTCCGCCATCAGTTCGGAGGCGCCATTGGCGACCTTGGGCTGATCGGTGAAGCTGCCCGCGGAATTGACGAAGGCGCCGAGCTTCACGACCCGCTCCACCTTGTCGAGCGAGCCGAGCGCGGCCTTGACCTGCGCCAGCAGCATCAAGCCGCAAGCACGGGCAGCGGCAGTGCCGTCTTCCGTGCTGACATCCTCGCCCAGTCGCCCGGTGACAAGCTTGCCATCCACGAAGGGCAGCTGCCCCGAAACATGCGCCAGACCGCCCGCCACCACCACAGGCACATAGGCCGCAACCGGGGCGGCCGGTTCGGGCAGGGTGATGCCGAGTTCGGCCAGTTTGGCTTCAATGCTCATGTTCTTTTCAGATCCTCAATTATCTTCCAGCCGTTCGAGCAGCCAGGGCAGCGCCTCTTCCCAGGTATCGATCCGGGCATGGGCCTGCCCGGCCGTGAAGGCGCAGGGCACGTAAGGGGCCATCAGCGGCTCGCCCACGAAATGCAGGCGCGTGACATGGCCTGCCTCTTCCGCCACCGAACCGTGGTGATGGGCAATATCGTCGATGAAGAAGGCGCGTTCCGCCCCCAGCTCGTTCAGGATCGCCTTCAGGGCCGGGCCTTTCGGCCCCTGATTGGTATAGACGCGCGCATTTATGCCATGCCCGGCAAGCTGCGCCGCGCGGGTCTGCATCCGGTGGTCCTTGAGATTGGTCAGCACCACCACATCGGCCTTTTCGGCCAGCGTGTTGATGGATTCCACGGCTCCGGCGATGGGGTCCTGGCGGTGCATCTCCGTGTCGAAAAACAGGTTCAGCAGAACCCACATCTCTTCTTCGGTCAGCACTTCGCCGGTTTCGCGGCGGCGCATGGAATTGAAGAAGCTGTGTCCGTTCAGCGCGAAGTCCACACCATGCTGCTCATCCACGAAATCGCGGAAATGGGCGGCCATGTGCAGCAGCACCTCGTCGCAATCGGTGACGATCAGGGGGCGGCGGCTCATCGGGTCAGGCTCCTTGCGGCATCGGCCAGCTTTTGCGGTTCGGTCCCCAAAGCCTCGGCGGCGGCGACCAGATCGGGTTCATGCGCGGCGAGGAATTCCAGCACCGCGCCCAGCACGGCCCGGTCACCCAGCCCCGCACGCAGGATGTCGGGTGTAAGGCCCGTCAATGCAAGGAGACGCTCCGCCCGGCTCTCTTCCGACAATAGCCAGACGAGCGCGTTGAGCGCCAGCGATTCGGCGCTTTCGGCCTGGGTGGGGGATTCGCTCGAACCGGGAATTGTCACCGCCTTGCCGGGCCCCTAGAAACAGGTTTGACGGGGAATAGCCCCGAGGGAACTGGGGCAGTGGCAAAGAGAATCCTCGTTGTCGAGGACAACGATCTCAACCGGAAGCTGTTTTGCGACGTTTTACGCGCCAATGGCTTTGCGGTTGAACCTGTGGCCGACGGGCTGGAAGCTATCGGCAAGGCGCGCGAATTCGTGCCGAATCTGGTGATCATGGACATCCAGCTGCCCAATGTTTCGGGGCTGGACCTGATTGCCGGGTTGAAATCCGACGCCAGCCTGCGCGGCATCCCCGTGCTCGCCGTCACTGCCTATGCCGGCAAGGGCGACGAGGAACGCATCCGCGATGCTGGCGCGGAAGGCTATCTGGCCAAGCCGGTTTCCATCGGCCCCTTCATGCAGGCCGTTAAGGCTCTGCTCTAGGCCCTGAGCCTAGGTCTTGAGGCTTCCAGGCCCGTCATATTCGATTCCCTCCGCCGCCTTGCCGGACAGGATGAAGCCGATTGGGCGCTGGGCCTCTTCGGTCAGATGGCCGATCAGGCCCGCCGTGCGGCAGAGCAGGCCGATGCCCTTGAGCGCTGCCAGCGGGAAGCCGACATCCAGCATGATCGCCGGTATCGGGCCATTGACGTTCACCGGCAGGTTGTGGCCGATGGTTTCAGGCAAGGCCGCTTGCAATGCGCGCATCATGGCGACGTGATCGCCGGAAACGCCGCGCTGGTCCGCCAGATCGAGCAGCAGATTGGCGCGAGGATCGCCTCCGGAATGCTGGGGATGGCCGAAGCCGGGAACGGCCTTGGTCGTCTGGCGCAGGCGAGTGATATTGCGCAGGGCCACGGCGTTGATGTCATCTCCGCTTTCCCGCCAGTCCGCCACGCAATCGGCGTAGAAGCGACCCGCCACTTCCGCGCTGCCCAGCACGACCGATCCGCAGCCCAGCAGCCCGGCGGCAACCGCGCCCTGCAATGCCTCAGGCGCGGCGGCATAGGTCATGCGCGCGGCGACTACACTCGGCACCAGCCCATGTTCGGCCAGCGCGCAGAGCACGGCATTGGCGAAGAACAGCTGGTCCTCATTCGGCTCCACGCCCGTCACCAGGAACCAGAAATAGCTGGTGAAGTCCGTCTTGCCGATAATCTCCCCCACCAGATCCTTGCC
Source organism: Sphingomonadales bacterium 63-6 (assembly GCA_001898545.1). GTDB lineage: Bacteria > Pseudomonadota > Alphaproteobacteria > Sphingomonadales > Sphingomonadaceae > Andeanibacterium. Next base: position 6,834 of record MKUB01000133.1, read on the forward strand.
GCGCACGGTGATGCTGTCGGCATCGGAGGTGCAGATGGCAGTGAAAGGGGCGTCCTGTTTGCCGATGCGCATAGTCTCTCTCCTTGCTGGCGCTATCCGCCGCTGCCTATAGCTGCGTCAAGTTTGGGAGAGGTACACAATGGCAAAGCCGCTGGAAGGCATTCGCGTGCTGGATATGGGAACCTTCATCACCGGGCCGCAGGCCGGTTCGCTGCTGGCGGATCTGGGTGCGGAAGTGATCAAGGTGGAAATGCCCGAGGTCGGCGACCCGTTCCGCGCCTTCAAGGGCGGGCTCTATTCGCCGCATTACCAGACCTATAATCGCAACAAGAAGTCCATCGAGCTGAACACCAAGCAGCCGGAAGACCTCGCCGCTTTGGACGAGCTGGTGAAAGGCGCGGATGTGTTCATCCAGAACTTCCGGCCCGGCGTGGCGGAGCGGTTGGGCGTAGATGCACAGCGCCTTCAGGCGATCAATCCGCGGCTTGTTTATGCGTTGATCACGGGCTTCGGCTCCGATGGTCCGCATCGCGATCGCCCCGCTTTCGATACTGTGGCGCAGGCATCTTCCGGCTTTTTGCGGCTGCTGGTGAACCCGGAACACCCCCGGGTGGTCGGCCCGGCACTGGCGGACGCACTGACCGGCTTCTACGCCGCGCATGGAGTGGTCGCGGCCCTCTATGAGCGGGAGAAGACCGGCAAGGGCCGTCTGGTGGAAACCAGCATGTTCGAGGCGATGTGCCACTTCAATCTGGACGATTTCACGCATCTGCTTTCGATGGGCGAAGTGATGGGCCCCTATTCCCGTCCGCATGTCTCGCAGAGCTACGTCTTCGAATGCGCCGATGGCGGGTGGCTTGCGCTGCATATGTCATCGCCGCCCAAGTTCTGGGAAAATCTGGCCGAGGCAGCCGGCCAGCCCGACATGCTCCAGCGGCCCGAATTCGCGGATCGCAATGCCCGCATCGCCAATTACGACAAGGTGATCGCCTTCCTCGCCCCCATCTTCAA
>MKUB01000134.1:0-7676 GCA_001898545.1 Sphingomonadales bacterium 63-6
GACGTTGCGGTTGCCGTAATAGGAAGCGCGATCCACGCCCGGCAGCATGCCGTCGGTCACCCCATTGTTGAAATAGGGCAGGCCATATTGCGGCGTGTTTGTATCTTCCTGGTGGAAATATTGCAGCGTCAGCCTGGTGTCCTTCTCCATCCCGATGGTGACGGAGGGAGCAACGCCCCAGCGGCTATATTCCTCGTAATCGCGGCCCGGTACGTCATTGCGGTGCGCCATGGCGTTGAGGCGGAAAGCGATCAGATCGTTGGCGCGGACATTGATGTCCGCCGTGCCGCGCAGATAATCCTCGGTGCCGACGCCCATCGTGGCGTTATATTCCGTATCGGCCTTGGGGCGCTTGGTGACGAGGTTGATCGAACCGCCAACCGAGCCCGACCCTGCCGTCACCGAATTGGCGCCATTGGTCACTTCGATCTGTTCCATGTTGAACGGATCGGTGCGGCTGTACTGGGCGCTGTCGCGCACGCCATCGGTGGTAATGTCGGTATTGGCGGAATAGCCGCGCAGATTGATGCTGTCGCCATAGCCGCCGCCGCCTTCGCCCGCGCCGAAGGTGATGCCCGGAACGGTGGACAATACGTCGCGCAGGGTCAGCAGATTCTGCTGTTCGATCACCTTATTGGTGATGACAGTGATGGTCTGGGGCGTATCGCGAACGGGACGAGTGGCCTTGGGGCTTTCCTGCTTGCGGCCGGGTTCTTCTACGATTGCGGTATCGCTGACGGTCACGCCGCCCAATGCGCGCGGCTCTTCCTGGGCCGTGGTCGAGTCCTGTGCATAGGCGGCTTGCGGTGCAAGCACCGAGCCGACGCAGGACAGGGCAAGAAACGCGTGAGCCTTCGCGGCGCGCGAGGTGGGCTTGGTCATGAGATTACCTTTTTCCCTGTTGAAGCTTTATTTGCGGCGCTGTTATTGCGAATCGTTCGCAGCGTCAATTAGGAATGATTTGCAGTAGCGATTTTTCTGCGCAGGCAAGTGAAGGGCATGGCGAGCAGGAGGCCGTCCCGTCGACTGAAAGAAATCCCCGATGCGCCTCGGGGACAGCGCGAGCCGCTCAGCTCGTGAGTACGAAGGGAATGGTCACCTGGCCCTTGACCATCACAGGCGCTCCATCCCGCTTGAAAGGCGCCCAGCGCCATTTCCTGACGGCGGAGAGCGCGGCCTTGTCCAGCCGCTCATATCCGCTGCTGCGCGCCACCGATATTTCGACGACGTCCCCCAGAGTGGACAGGAGAACGGCCAGAACAACAGTACCCTGTTCCCGCTTGCGGCGGGCCTCCACCGGGTAGGAAGGCGGTTTCGCGGAGATAAGGTTGGCCGAAAGATCGCCGCCATCCGCCGGTCCTGCCGGGGCGACGGCTCGCGCGGCGGGCTGGGCGGGCGGCGCAGGGGGAGCGGGCGGGGCAACACTGACCGGCGTGGGATTGGCCATGGACAGGGCAGGCATGGGCGTCATCGGGGCCGGAGCATCGACCGGCGGTAGGGGCGCGACCATCTGGGGCTGGATCAGCGCGGCTTCTTCCGGCGCAGGCTTGTCCTTGCGTTCTTCGGGCTGCTTTTCGGGCAGAGTGTTCAACTCGACCACGGCGATGCTCGTCCGCTCCTCCCGCTGAGCATTCACGTTCAGCATGAATAGCGAGGAAACCAGCAGGCCGGTGAAGGCGACCGAGGCCAGCATGGCAACCGGGTTGCGCCCGCGCGACGGTTCATAAGCGGCCGCATAGGCCACTCGTCTTTCCATCACGATTTCCGGCTTGAAGGGCGCGTTCATTTCCGGGGGTCCAAGAATCGGCTATTGCGAGGCATTCGCATAATTCTATTACGCAGCCCCGTCCACATCTCATTGATATGAGTCAAGTGCCGAATATGCAGCAGGTAGTCCTCGCCCAGGGCCCTATTCGCTGTCGAAACGGTGTTTCAGATCGGCCAGAGCGCGATAGGCCTTCTGCAGATCCTTTTCGACCGAACTCAGGCTCACCCCCAGATCCCGGGCAATTGTGGCCTGGCTCTGTTCTTCCAGCCTGTAGCGGCGGAACGCCTGGCTGACGCGCGGCCCAAGCCCATCCAGAACCCTTTCCACCGCCTCCAGCCTTTGGCGGGCAATCAGCGCCCGTTCGCTCAGGCTGTCCTCATTCTGTGCGAACACCGCCTCGTGCCAGTCGTGCTGGCGCCTTGCGCGGCTGATCTGCGACCGACGCATGTCGCACATCAGATTGTCGGCGGCGCGGAACAGATAGGAAAGCGGATCGGCGACCGGCTGGGCGGGTGGTTTCCCGGCGCGCTGCCATAATTCCTGAAACAGGTCTTCCGCTTCTTCTCCCGCACCGCGCGCTACAAGAAAGCGCAGCAGCCGGGCCCGTTCATTGATTGCCACTGCCTGCAGGCTGCTTGCGTTCACTGGCCTGCCTCCGCCGTCTTTGCCCTGGCGAAAGGGGAGATATGGGGTTCAAGCCGTTCCAGCGGGGCGGCATCGGGCAATATCTGACGATAGCCGCCGGTCAGGAAGCCCAGCGGGTCCAGTGCCTGGCCGTCGCTGCGCACTTCGAAATGGAGATGGCTGCCCGTTGCTCGCCCGGTGGCGCCCATCAGGGCAATCCGCTCGCCCTGTTCCACTCGCATGCCGGGGCGGACGAGGCTGTGGGAGAGATGGGCGTAGCGCGTAGCCAGTCCATTGCCGTGATCGATCTCCACCATTTCGCCATATCCGCCGCGCCATCCGGCAAAGCTGACGCGCCCGGCCGCCGCTGCATAGACGGCCGAGCCGATGGGGCCGGGAATGTCGATGCCGCTATGGAGCCGCCTGCCACCCTCTATTGGATCGGTGCGATAGCCGTAATGGGAACTGAGGCGGGGCAGGGTGCGGGGGGCGGCTATGCGCTTCACGGCGGGGGCCTGCTTGTCCTCCTTCATTTCGGGTGGATGAGCGGACCAATCCATCATTCGGGAACGGAAGGCATTACCGGCGGGAAGCTCACCCGAAGAGCGGCCCATTTCTTCCGCAAACGCCGGGATTGGCTGGAAAATCAGCGCCAGCGCGGTCGCGGTGGGAGCGAGAAGGCGAAAGGACATCTCCTACATAACGGAGACGATTGGCGCCTGCCTTGGCGCTGCGGGAAAAAATATCCGGGGTGAATTTTCCTTTGAGGAATCCCGTCTCGTTCTCCGTCTTCGGGGTCAGACAGTTCTATTTCATCTTTGGAGCCTGGCAATGAATACCACCGAACGCGCGATGCTCGACATGCTCAAGAAGGGCCGGAACGAATATGGCGTTGTCGCCGTGAAGGCGGAGTTCGAAGCGGAAGGTACTCGCCCGGATGAACTGCTTCGCCTGCTGGAGCTAGCCCATCGTGCCGATCTGGGCGTGGCGTTGAAGATCGGCGGCTGCGAGGCGGTATCCGATCTTCTGGCTGCGCGCCTTTATGGTGCGGACTATATCATCGCCCCCATGGTCGAGACGCCTTATGCGCTGTCCAAATTCGTGGATGCCCGCGCCAAGACCTGGGGCGACGATGCCGCGAATGCCAGGTTCCTGTTCAATCTGGAAACCGCCACGACGCTGGGCAATCTCGATGAGATGATCCCGATTGCGCGCCGTAATCTCGACGGTGTGGTATTCGGCCGGGTCGATTTCACCCTTTCCAAGGGCCTGTCACGCAAGGACATCAATTCGCGTCAGATCAGCGATGCAGTGCTGATGGCGGCGCAGGCCTGCCGGGACAACGATCTGGAACTGGTCGTGGGCGGCGGCGTCTCCGCCGATGCGATCGAGGCCCTGCGGGAATTCCGCAAGATCAGGCTCGACCGCTTTGAAACGCGCAAGGTCGTGTTCGATGGCGCGGCGGTTGAATCCGCGCGCTTTGCCGAGGGCTTGGCCAATGCCGTGCGCTTCGAACTCGCCTGGCTGGAAAACAAGCGCGACTATTATGGCGCTATCGCTGATGAAGATCTGACCCGCATCCGCATGATCCGCGAACGCAGCGGTGCGCTGCTGGATGAAGGCGCGACTGCCCCGGTCAAGAGCCTGGCTGCGTGATCGCCATGTCGCTTCGCCGCGAAGTCGGCCTGTTGATGGAGGCGGTTGCCCAGCGCGCGATCATTCCCCGCTTCCAGCGGCTGGCGGGAGGTGACGTGACAGAAAAGAGCCCAGGCGAGATAGTGACCAGCGCCGATCTGGAGGCCGAAAGGCTGCTGGCGGAAGGGCTGGCCCATCTCTGCCCCGGTGCGCGCATCGTGGGCGAAGAGGCGGTTTCCGCCGATCCGGGCCTGCTCTCCGGCGTTGGGCGCGGGCTCGTCTGGCTGGTCGATCCGCTGGACGGCACGGCCAATTTCGCCGACGGCAGGGCGCCCTTCGGGGTCATGGTCGCGCTAGTGGAAAATGGCGCGCCGCAAATGGGCTGGATGCTCGATGTGGTGACCGGCCGGATGTGCTTTGCCGAGGCGGGCCGGGGCGCGTTTATCGATGATGAGCCTATTAAGGCGCGCGCTCCACTTTCCCGCCGCCCGGTTGCCGCGCTGGGCACCCAGTTTCTCGACGCTCATCGGCGAGAGCATGTTCATGCCCATGCTTCCCGGCATTTCGAGCGGGTTCCCATCCCGCGCTGCGCGGCGGAAAGTTACCCCCGGCTGGTGCTCGGCGAGAACGATCTGGCACTGTTCCAGCGTTCGCTGCCCTGGGACCATGCGGCCGGGGCGCTGTTCGTTAATGAAGCTGGCGGGCGGGTCACCCATTGGGATCGCTCCCCCTATCGCGTCGGCGGCAGCGGCACGGGCATCCTTGCCGCGAGCAGCCATCATCTGTGGGAATTCGGGGCCGAAGTGCTCCTTGGCGTCGAAGCGGGCCTCGCGAATATGGAAGAACTGATCCGATGAGTTTTTGGCCCCGCAGGCTTACAGCAGGTCTGACTTCCCTAGCCTTGCTGTTGTCGACGCATGCGACAGCGCAGCTAGCCCTGCCCGTGGACACATCGACCCAGCAGCAGGGATCGGCGGCGCGACCCTCCACGGCAGACAGCGCGCAGGCGCCCAGTGTCCCCACGGCCACCGTCACGCCTTACCAGCCCGATACGCTGGACGGTGAGCCTGCCCTTCCGGATCAGGCTGGTTCACCGCCGACGGGAGCCCCTGCCAAGATTCCTGCCAGAGCGCCGAAGCCGAGCGAGTTCGAAAGTTATGTCTCTGAAATGGCAGGCAAGCCGCTGCGCCGGTTCGGGGCCGAATTGCTCATTCCCGGCTCGCGCGATTTCACTGCGCCGCCCACGGCTACGATCCCGCCCGATTACCGTATCAATCCGGGCGACCGCATCCGGATGGCGCTGGCCGGTTCCGTGCAGGCCAGCAATCTGCAGCTGACGGTCGATAACGAAGGGCGCATTTTCGTTCCCAAGGTCGGCTCCGTCATGGTCGGCGGTGTGCGCTATGGCGATCTGCGTCAGGTGATCGGTAAAGAGGTTTCGCGCCAGTACCGTTCCTTCGAGCTGGAAGTGAACGTGACCCAGCTCAAGGGGGTGACTGTTTACGTCACCGGCTTTGCTGCATCGCCCGGTTCCTTCACGGTTGGCAGCCTTTCCACGCTGGTCAATGCCGTGCTGGCTGCGGGTGGCCCTTCCTCCGGGGGAAGCTTCCGTTCGATCCAACTGCGCCGCAATGGCGAACTGATTTCCGATTTCGACCTTTATGATCTGCTGTTGAAGGGGGACCGCCGCGGCGATTCCGTGCTGCAGAACGGGGACGTGATCTATATCGCCCCCACTGGCGAGCAAGTGGCCGTGACCGGCAGCGTCAATCACGAAGCCATCTTCGAGCTCGCCCCCGGCGAGACTTTGGCCGATGCGCTGATCTATGCCGGCGGGGTCAATACGATTGCCGACCGCAGCCGCCTGATGGTGTTCGACCCGCTGGGCCAGAGCGAAGCGGGTTGGGAAGAAATCTCCGCCACCGATGCGCAGACCCGGCCTGCCCGGCGCGGCGAGATCATTCGCGTAATCAGCAATGCGGGCATTGCCCGTCCCTTGCGCCAGCAATCGCTGCTGGTGACGATTGGCGGCGAAGTGGCGCATCCGGGCCGTTATTACTTTACCCCTGGCACCACGCTGAACGATGTATTGCAGCGCGCGGGAGGCCTGACGAGCGAGGCATTCCCCTATGCCAGCGTCATCACGCGCGAAAGCGTGAGGCAGCAGCAGAAGGCCAGTTTCGAGCGAGCGATCCAGGATGTGGAGATGCTGCTCACTGCGCAGCCGCTTACCTCCGCTGACCGGATGCAGCGCGTCCAGCCCGCGAATATCCAGCTGATCCGTTCGGTCGTGGACCAGATGAGGGAGCGTGAACCGACCGGGCGCCTGGTATTCGATCTGCCCGTCAATGCCGCGGGCCTGCCCGGCGAACTGGTGCTGGAAAATAATGATACGATCTATGTGCCGCCGCGTCCGGTAACGGTCGGCGTGTTCGGCGCAGTGCCTACCCCGGCATCCTTCGCTTACGGCGATGGCCGCCGTATCCGTGATTATGTCGATCTGGCGGGCGGCATCCAGAAGATGGGCGACAAGGCCGAAATCTTCGTGGTTCGCGCCAATGGCACCGTGCTTGCCGAAGGGCGCGACACGCTGAAGGCCAAGGCGCTGCCCGGCGATCTGGTATTCGTTCCCATCGACGCCAATCGCGGCGAGTTCTGGGCGCGGCTGCGGGATATTACCGGCAGCATCTTTGGGGGGCTGGTTGGCCTCGCTTCCGTGAAGTCGATTGTCGAATGAGCCGGGCCGAACAGATCCGGTCGGCACTGGCTGACCCGCGCAAGCGCCGCCGTGGCTATGCCGCGCTGATGCTGGTGGCGGCGGTGCTATGCGTGGTGCCCGCGCCCTATGTCGCGCGGTCCAAGATCGTGCCCCAGGATGTGAACAGCCTTGGGCTCGGCAGCATGACCACTTCCTATGCGGGCGGTCTGTCGGGCGTTGCCGCCTTGCTGGGCGGCGCCAAACAACCGGTGGACATGTATCTCGCCATGGCCCGCAGCAGCGAAGTGACGAGCGAAGTCATCCGGCGGCTCAAGCTGGTCGAGAAGGGCGAATTTGCGAGCGAGCGTGACGCCCGCGTCGCGCTGGACAAGAAAGTGGACATCCACTCCCTGACCGGCGGTATCCTCGAAATCGAAACGCGGATGCACGATGCCGCGCAGGCCGAGGCGCTGACCAAGGCATATAGCGAGGCCATCAGTGACCGGATCGTTTCTCTCGGCCGGGATCGGACCGAGCGCAAGCGCCGCATCATCGAGCAGCGCTTTGCCGATGCCTCCAACCGCGTCGCCAAGGCGGAAGCAGCGCTGGAGGCCTTCCGGCGCAAGAACAATCTGGCCGCGCCCGAAGCTCAGTTGGGCACCGAGATTTCCCTAAGGGCGGGCCTGCAGGCGCAATTGCAGGCCAAGAAGGTGGAACTCCAGACGCTGAGCGGCTTTCTCGGGCCGGAAAATCCGCGCCTCACTGCTGTTCAGGCGGAGATTGCCTCGCTTCAATCCCAGATTGCCCGCACTGCCGCTCCGGCCACCGATGCTGCCGGTCCGAATGTCGCCGGGCTGTCGGCGGTTTCCGGGGAATATATCGATCTCTATCGGGATTATCGCTTCGCCCAGGCGCTTTACGAAGTCTATTCCCGCTCGTCCGAGGAAGTGG
>MKUB01000134.1:7751-10758 GCA_001898545.1 Sphingomonadales bacterium 63-6
CATGGCTTGTCCGCAAAGGCGAGGGAGACGGGCAGTGACCGGGCGTGAGCAGCCACCCGAACTCTCGATTGTCATTCCCTGCTTCAACGAGGAGGAGAATGTCCGGGCGATCTGCGCGGCGGTAACCGCACAGGCGGAAATGTTCGTCGGCTCTCACGAAATCGTCCTGATCGACAATTGCTCGACCGACGACACGCGGATGATTATCCGCGAATTGTGCCGGGAAGATCCCCGCATCCGCGCGATCTTCAACAGCCGCAATTTCGGTCAGATGCGCAGCCCCACTTATGGCATTTATCAGGCGAGCGGGCGGGCGGTGATCGGCATGTGCGCCGATTTTCAGGACCCGCCGGAAATGATCGGCCGCTTCGTGGAAGAATGGCGCAAGGGGGCACAGATCGTGCTTGCCCAGCGGCGCAGCGAGCCTTCCTCGCTGCCGATGCGCTTGATCCGCGATGGCGGATATGCCTTTCTCGCGCGCTTCGGGGATCATCCCATCATTCCGGGCGCGACCGGTTTTGGGTTGTATGATCGCAAGGTTGTCAGCGCGCTGGCCGAGTGGAACGAGCCGGAGCCGTTCTTCCGGGGCATGCTGCTGGAAGTCGGCTTCCGCCTTGCCGTCCTTCCCTTCGACCGTCCCTCGCGCGCGGCGGGGGAGAGCAAGAACAGTTTCCGCACTCTGTTCACTTTCGCCATGTCGGCGCTGGCCGGATCGACGCGGTCGCTGCTTCGCCTGCCGCTTTTCGCCTCCGCCTTCTTTGCGTTGATGACTGTAGGGCTGGCTCTGGCTGCGCTCATTGCGCTGGCGATGGATGGACCGGCAGGGGAACTGGCCTTGGCGGGCCTCGCCGTGGCGGGCATGACCCTAATCCTGCTGTCCATCGGGCTGGTGGCCGAACAGGTCCGCCTGCTCAGCGAGCGTAGCCGCAACGTGCCCCTGGTGATTGAGGACGAGCGGATCAATTTCCCGGTAAGCGCGCGATGAGCGCAGGGCAGGGCGGTGAGGAGCGTCGGCTTGGGCCGCTGATCGTGGAGATCCTGCTGGCGCTGGCGGTGCTGGCCAGCCTCGGCTTTACGGCTTCGCAGTTCCACCGTCTGGGATATCTGCCGCAGCCCTTCGTGCTCGATACCAATGACACGTTCATGGACTGGTTCAACACCGCTTATTGGGCAAATAATCGCGGTATCTACGATGTCTGGCGGAGCATCTATCCGCCGCTCTCCTTTGTGTTCCTCGACACATTCAGCCTGCATCAGTGCTATAATCTCTCGCCCTTCTACGCGCGGGATTGTGACTGGCTGGGCCGGGCCACGCTGGTGGGTTTCTATGTGCTGGACGTTGTGCTCGTCTGGCTCGCGCTGCGCCGCGTCGATCGCATCACCGCGCCCTGGCGGACGATTGCCCTGGGGTTGGGCCTGCCGCTGCTTTTCACGTTGGAGCGTGGAAACCTGATCCTGGCCTGTTTCGCCTGTTTCGTGCTTGCCCACGGACCGCTGCTGAAATCTCCACTGCTGCGCGGGCTGGCGGCGGCGGTGACGATCAATTTCAAACCCTATCTGGTGTTGCCCGTGCTCGAACTTGCGATCCGCAGGCGCTGGCGGGCGTTGGAACTGGCGGGGATCGCCACTGTGGCGCTGTATCTCATTTCACTTGCATGGGTGGGATCGGGCACCCCCGGCGAACTGGCGTCCAATACGGCCAATTGGGTCGTATTCCAGAGCGGGCAGGTGTGGAACGAGATCAACTATTCCACCAGCTACACCCCTTTCCTGAACATGCGGCAGGCGCAGGTGCCGCTGCTGGAATTCGTATCCTCCCGGGTGATCGAGCGGATCGAGTTCTTCGTGCCTCTCGCCATCCGCGCGACGCAGCTTGTAGCACTGGCGGCACTGGCTGCGGCATGGCTCCAGCCGCGCGCGCTGCCGGCCAGCCGGATCGCGGCCATCTTGCTCGGCGCTTATCTCGTTACCCAGTCGCCCGGCGGATATACGCAGCTGTTCCTGCTGTTCCTGGTGTTTCTGGAGCCGATGCGGCGGCTGGGGCCCTCTATCGCGATCCTGTGTGCCTATGTGCTCTGTCTGGTGGGCGATGTGATGCTGGCATCGGTGTTGCAGATCACCAGCAATAGCTGGCTGAGCGAGCGCACCGTCAGCCCCGAATTCGGCCTGACCTATGGCCATTTCGTGCGGCCTGCGCTGATTATTGCCATCGTATGGGCCCTGTCGCTGGACGCCATTGCGCAGGTCGCGCGGGCCCATGCGAAATACCGCCCCTCCCTCGGGCTGGCCGCCGCAGGAGCGAAGGCATGATCGTGCGGCAGGATATTGCGGCGCTTGTGCAGGCTCTGGCGCCAGTCTGGCCCAAGCTGGAGGGTGCGCGCATCTTCATGACCGGGGGCACCGGCTTTATCGGGCGCTGGATGCTGGAAGCGCTGGCCGCCGCGCCAGTCACGGTCGAGGTGGTCCTGCTTAGCCGCGATCCCGTGCGCTTTGCGCGGAACTCACCGCATCTTGCCCGCCGGTTCGAGATGCTGGCGGGCGACACGGCCAGCTTCGCTTTCCCCGCGGGCCGGTTCACCCATGTGATCCACGGCGCCACCGATGCGAGTGCGGAACTGACGGCGAACGATCCGCGCCGCATGTTCGAGACTATTTTGGGCGGAACGCGCCGTACGCTGGATTTCGCGCTGGAAAGCGGGGCGGGGCGCTATCTCTTCATGAGTTCTGGCGCGGTCTATGGCGCGCAGCCGCCGGAGATTTCCCATGTGCCCGAGGACTATATGGGATCGCCGGACATGCGCGATCCGAAATCCTCCTATGCCGAGGGCAAGCGCGCCGCGGAGACGCTATGCGCCATCTATGGCCGCCAGTTCGGGCTCGACACGGTCAGCGCGCGGATTTTCGCGCTGCTGGGGCCGATGCTGCCGCTCGACATCCATTTCGCGGCGGGCAACTTCATTCGCGATGCGATGGAGGGGCGCCGCATCAGGGTGGAAAGCTCGGGCCA
>MKUB01000134.1:10807-11065 GCA_001898545.1 Sphingomonadales bacterium 63-6
ACCATGCTGGCCGATGCGCCCGCCGGGGCGGCCTATAATTGCGGGTCGGAAGAAGCGATCTCCATCGCCGATCTCGCCCGGCTGACGGCCGAAGTGCTCGGCGGGCCCGGCGTCGATGTGCTGGGCCGGGCCGATCCGGGCTGGAATCCCGGCCGTTATGTACCTTCGACTGCGGCGATCCGCCGCGACCTTGGCCTGCGCGCCACGGTGCCTCTGGCAGAGGCGATCCGGCGCACGGCCCTTGCCAATGGATGGACC
>MKUB01000135.1 GCA_001898545.1 Sphingomonadales bacterium 63-6
GAGCCGCCGCGATACAGGAAGCCCGCGCTCTGGCACTGGGCATCGCGATAATCGAGCCAGGCGCGCTGAGCCTTGAGCAGGCTGGCGAAATAGCCGGGACGGCCATCGTCCGGCGGATAATCCGCATCCCGCGATTTCAATATGTCGGCCGTGATCTTCCACTGCGTATTCAGTGCCGCATCCGCCGAGTGAAAATCCTGCGCCGCGCAAAAATTCATATGCTGCTGCGGCAGGGAATCGCTCGTGCAATCGATCTGCGGTTCATCCACGACCGGCTGCGCAGCCATCATCAGCAAGGGGATCAGCGCGATCATTCCGCCGCTTCCGCCTGTTTGCACGCCCGCATCGGCTCCTCGCCCACCAGCGGCTTCAGGCCCAGCCGGGCGAACAACGCCGCATCGGCATCGTCGCCCGAATTGGGCGCGGTCAGCAGCTTGTCGCCGGTGAATATGGAGTTGGCCCCGGCCATGAAGCACAGCGCCTGCGTCGCTTCGCTCATGCTCTCACGCCCGGCGGAAAGGCGCACCATGCTGAGCGGCATGGTAATGCGCGCGGCGGCAACGGTGCGGACGAATTCGATGTCGTCGATCTTCGCCAGCGGGGTATCCGCCAGCATGTCGCCCAGCACGGTGCCCTTCACAGGCACGAGCGCGTTGACCGGCACGCTTTCGGGATGCTGCGGCAGGGTGCTGAGCGTGTGGATGAACCCCACACGATCCTCGCGTGTCTCGCCCATGCCCACAATCCCGCCAGAACAGACATTGATCCCGGCGGAGCGGACATTGTCCAGCGTATCCAGCCGGTCCTGCATGGTGCGGGTGGTAATGACCCGCTCGTAATATTCGGGGCTGCTGTCGATATTGTGGTTGTAATAATCCAGCCCTGCCTCGGCCAGCATATCGGCCTGTTTCGGGCTGAGCATGCCCAAAGTCATGCAGGTTTCCAGCCCCATGGCGCGCACGCCTTTCACGATCTCGACGATGGCGGGCATGTCCCGCTCCTTGGGGTTGCGCCAGGCGGCGCCCATGCAGAAACGCTGGCTTCCGGCATCCTTGGCGCGGGCGGCGGATTGCAGCACTTCGCGCACATCCATCAGTTTGGAGGCTTCAACGCCGCTATCGGCCTTCACGCTTTGCGAGCAATAGCCGCAATCTTCGGGGCAGCCGCCGGTCTTGATCGAAAGCAGAGTGCAGAGCTGCACCTCGTCCGGCTTGTGATGCGCCCGGTGAACCTCGGCGGCGCGGAACAGGAGTTCGGTGAAGGGAAGGTCGAAAAGGGCCGCGATCTCATCGCGTGTCCAGTCAGTGCGGATCTGGGTCATGACGCGGCTATCCACTTCTCCCGGGCGGGGTTCAAGTGCGAACCTGCCTGTCCGACCTACTCTCCCCTGAACTGCGGCGCCCTTTTGCCCAGGAACGCCCCGATCCCTTCCTTCGCATCATGCGTGCCGGCGGCCTCCCGCTGGGCAGCAGCCTCGGCATCCATGACGGTGCCATAGGAATGGTGAAGCCCGGAGAAGAGATTGGCCTTCATCAGCCCCAGCGCGGCAGTCGGCCCTGCGGCGAGCCGAGCGGCGAGCGATTGCGCCTCTTCCGCCAGTTGGCCATCCTCAACGCAGCGATGGATCAGGCCCCAGTCGGCGGCAGGTTCAGCCGTTACCTTCTCGCCCAGCATCAGCATTTCGGCAGCGCGGGCCTTGCCGATCAGGCGCGGTAAAATCCAGCTTGCCCCGCCATCGGGCACTAGTCCGATATTGACGAAAGCCTGCAGGAAATAAGCCCCCTGCCCCGCAAGGCAGAAATCGCAGGCCAGCGCGATACTGCACCCGATCCCCGCTGCCGCCCCATTCACTTCAGCCACGATGGGCAGGCGATGTTCGGCAATATCCATCACCAGCGGATTGTAGTGATCTACCAGCGAGCGATAGGCGCCCTCGCCCGCGTCACCGCCGCCCAGAATCGCGCTGAGATCGGCGCCGGAACAGAAGGCCCGCCCCTCCCCCCGGATCAGCACCGCGCGTGCGGTGCCGGTGCTGGACAGGGCATGGCGCATTTCGTCCGCCATATCCGGCGTCAGCGCATTGAGCTTGTCGGGCCGGGCAAGCGTGAGAGTGGCAATCGGGCCGGTGATCTCGAAGCGGACGAACTGATAGGCCATGGATATGATCTCATCCCAATCGCACCGGCCGGTCAGGCGGAAGGTGCCTCACCGGCCATAGTGCATCCTGCCTTCCGGCGACGGAAGGCAAAATCGGCATGAGCGATCCTCAAGCGGCCGGGAAACGCTCGGCCCCAGCCTTCCGGCTCACTTCTTGGCGGGAAGCTTGTCGAATTCCGCCTGGAGCTTCGCCAGCACTTCATCGCTGAGCGCCGCCGGCTCGAATTGCTGGACAGCCTTCAGGGTTAGCGAACGGCCCATCGTCTGGAACATTTCATTTGCATAGACCGTGGGGATCAACGCCTTGAGCACTTCCACCGCGGCAGGATCGTCCAACAGAGTGCCGACCGGCGTCGTGTCCACGCTATAATGCGCGGAGTGCGCGGCCGCTTCTTCGGCATAGGCCGGAGCGGACATCATCGGCACGAGACCAGCGGCAACGACAGCCAGAGCGGCGGAAAACAGATTTGAGCGCATAATTCCTCTCCTTAGGAATATAGGCTCTAATGCAATTCATCCCCGATTGCGAGCGCAAAGCGGAGAGCCGGGATGAGAGCCGGAACTCCAATTAGTTCCTTGATATCTGCCGTCATGCTGAACTTGTTTCAGCATCCATTCTTCCCCGCGAGCGGCGGGATGAAACGGGAAAATGGACCCTGAAACAAGTTCAGGGTGACGATGGAAAGCAATGGCGCTTTCGATCGAGCCGTCAAAGCGGCGGGTTTCCGTGTTTCTTCCAGGGGTTTTCAAGCTGCTTGTGGCGCAGCTTCCGCAGCCCCAACGCGATCCGGCGGCGCGTGGAATGGGGATGGATCACTTCGTCAATGAACCCCTTGCTGGCGGCAATGAAGGGATTGGCGAAGCGGTCCTCATATTCCTTCGTGCGCTGTGCGATCTTTTCCGGGTCGCCCGCATCTTTGCGGAAGATGATCTCCACCGCCCCCTTGGCGCCCATCCCCGCGATTTCCGCCGTGGGCCAGGCATAGTTGAGATCGCCCCGCAGATGCTTCGACGCCATCACGTCATAGGCCCCGCCATAGGCCTTGCGCGTGATGACGGTGATCTTCGGCACGGTCGCCTCGGCATAGGCATAGAGCAGCTTGGCGCCATGCTTGATGATGCCATTATGCTCCTGCGCGGTGCCCGGCAGGAAGCCCGGCACATCCACGAAGGTCAGGATCGGAATATTGAAACAGTCGCAGAACTGCACGAAACGCGCGGCCTTTTTCGAGCTGTTGATGTCGAGACAGCCCGCCAGCACCATCGGCTGATTGGCCACCACCCCCACGGTGCGTCCCTCCACCCTTCCGAAGCCGATGATGATATTGGCGGCATGGCCGGGCTGAATCTCGAAGAAATCCTCCTCATCCACCACCTTCCGCACCAATTCGTGCATGTCATAAGGGTGATTGGGATTATCCGGCACGAGTGTGTCGAGACTGTCCTCGATCCGGTCCCACGGGTCAGCGGTGGGTCGCTCGGGCAGTTCGGAACGGTTGGAGAGCGGCAAGAAGTCGAAGAAGTTCCGCGCCGCGATCAGCGCCTCCAGATCGTTTTCCAACGCCAGATCGGCAACGCCGGTTCTGGTGGTATGCGTGGTCGCCCCGCCCAACTCTTCCTGTGTCACCACTTCATTGGTGACGGTCTTCACCACATCGGGCCCGGTGACGAACATATAGCTGGTGCCCTTCACCATGAAGATGAAGTCCGTCATCGCCGGGGAATAGACCGCCCCGCCCGCGCATGGCCCCATGATCAGTGAAAGCTGCGGCACTACGCCGCTGGCCAGCACATTGCGCTGGAATACTTCGGCATAGCCGCCAAGGCTGGCCACCCCTTCCTGGATGCGCGCGCCGCCTGAATCGCTCAGGCCAATCACCGGGGCACCGACCTTGAGCGCCATATCCATGATCTTGCATATCTTCTGCGCGTGCCGTTCCGAGAGGGAGCCGCCGAACACAGTGAAATCCTGCGCATAGACGAAGACCAGCCGGCCATTGATCGTGCCGCTGCCAGTCACGACCCCGTCGCCGGGCACGGTCTGCGTCTCCATCCCGAAATCGGTGCAATTATGCTCGACATACATGTCGAGTTCCTCGAACGACCCGGCATCCAGCAGCACGTCCACCCGCTCTCGCGCGGTCAACTTGCCGCGCTTGTGCTGCGCGTCGATCCGATCCTGCCCCCCGCCCAGCGAGGCGGCGGCGCGGCGGCGTTCCATTTCGGCGATATTGGCGGACATGCGTGCCTTGCGGCTCTCCCGATCCGGTTATGCCAGAGGCCTAACGCGCGGGCGGGAGAGGGGCAAGGGGCTGACGATCCTCCCCGAACCGGGGAGGGGGACCGCGATGCGAAGCAGCGGGGTGGAGGGGCACCGGCCATTACCCGCAACAGGACGGCGGCGAGCGACGCACTTGCCCCTCCACCATCCTGCGGATGGTCCCCCTCCCCGTTTCGGGGAGGATTTTAATTCAGCAGAACCAGTTCTTCCGCCATGGAGGGGTGGAGCGCCACGGTGGCGTCGAAATCGGCCTTGGTCAGCCCCGCCTTCACCGCAATAGCCGCTACCTGCAAGATTTCCGGTGCTTCCGGGCCGACCATATGGATGCCCAGAACCTTGTTCGTGTCCTCATCCACGATCATCCGATAGAGCCCGCGCTCCGCATTGGGGGAGAACAGGTTCTTCATCGGCCGGAAATCGGACTTGTAGACCTTCACATTGGGATATTCCCGTCGCGCCTGTTCTTCCGTCAGGCCCACCCCTGCGAGCGGGGGCTGGCTGAATACGGCGCTGGGAATATGGTCATACTGCACAATGCGGGGATTGTTGCCGAATACGGTATCGGCAAAGGCATGACCTTCCCGGATAGCCACGGGGGTCAGCTGCACGCGGTCCGTCACATCACCCACCGCATAGATACTTGGGCAGGATGTGCGGCTATATTCATCCACCGGGACTTCGCCCTTCACGCCCAGCTTGATGCCGGCATTCTCCAGCCCAAGACCGGCAGTATTGGGCTTACGGCCCGTGGCGATTAGGATCTGGTCCACCTCGACGGTTTCCCCGCCCAGATCGGCCAGCAGCGAACCGTCGGCCTGCTTCGTCACCGACAAGACATTGGCCTCCAGCATGAAGCGGATGCCGCGGGCCTGCGCAATGTCGACCATCCGCTCCACCACGCCGCGATCATATCCGCGCAGGATCGTGCTGGACCTGTTCACAACAGTAACTTCACTGCCCAGCGCGTTGAAAATACCGGCGAATTCCATGGCGATATAGCCGCCACCCACCACCAGCAGCCGCTTGGGCTGTTCGTCCAGATGGAACATCTCATTGGAGCTGAGGCAGTGCTCCACCCCTGGAATATCCGGCATGGCAGGCCAGCCGCCCACGGCGACGAGGATATATTTCGCGGTGATTTCCTTGCCCGATGCCAGCTTTACGCTGTTCGGCCCGGTCACAGTGGCGCGTTCGAGATATTTCTCGACCTTGTTGTTTTCCAGCGTCTTTCCGTAGAGCCCTTCCAGCCGGTCCACATCGGCGTTCACGAAATCGCGCAAGGCCTTCCAGTCGAAGCTCTTGCCCTCGATCGTCCAGCCATAATGCCCGGCGTGGGAGAGTTCTTCCGCGAACATCGATCCATAGACCAGCATCTTCTTGGGCACGCAGCCGCGGATCACGCAGGTGCCGCCCACGCGATATTCCTCGGCCACGGCAACGCGCGCGCCATGGCTGGAGGCGATGCGGCTGGCGCGCACGCCGCCTGAACCGGCACCGATGATGAACAGATCATAGTCGAATTCAGACATTCGCAACGCTCCTCTGGGCCGAGCGATATGGAGAGCGCGGCGATGCAAATCAATCTTCGGCTGCGGACAAGCACAGACTCTGGCAATCGTGCAGTATGATCGCCATCTGGCATCGACGCCACGCTGGCCGATGATTGGCCAGTGCCGATATGGAGATTCCCTTGAGCAAGATGCCCGCATTGTTCGTCGGCCACGGAAGCCCGGCCAATACGTTCGAGGATAGCCGCTATGCCCGCGCCTGGCGCAAGATGGGCGAAGTGCTCCCCCGCCCGCGCGCGATCCTCTCCATCTCGGCCCATTGGTATTTCAGCACCTCCGCCGTGACGGCGATGGAGCATCCGCGCACCATCCACGATTTCTACGGCTTCCCGCAGAAATATTTCGATTTCCAATCCCCCGCCCCCGGCGCGCCGGATGTTGCCGCGATGGTGGCCGAAGCCGCCAAGCCGATCTGGGTCGGGCTGGACCGGGACCAGTGGGGGATCGACCATGGCACCTGGTCCGTCCTCGCCCATATGTATCCCGATGCCGACGTGCCGGTGATGCAGCTTTCATTGAACGGCGTGCGTCCGCTGGATTATCATATGGAGCTGGGCGCGCGCTTTGCGTCACTGCGCGACGAGGGCGTGCTGATCATGGCCACGGGCAATGTGGTCCATAACCTTTCCACCATGCGCCGCGACGAGCCGGATTTCGGCCATGACTGGGGCATCCGCTTCGACAAGGCCGCAATCGAAAAGCTGGAAAGCGATCCGGGCGACATCCTCTCGCTGGCCAGCCACCCGGATTACGCCATGGCCGTGCCGGCGCCGGATCATTACATCCCGATGCTCTACATCGCCGGGCTTGCCGCGGCCGAGAACGAGCCGCTCAAGGTGTGGAATGAAGGCCATGCGCTGGGCGCGGTTTCGATGACCTCCTACGCCATGGGGCTGGACGATGCGGCCCTTGCCGCCGTGCGCGATGCGGCGGCACTGGAAGCCGCCTGAGGAGTTTGAGTTCCCTTAAGTAATAAAGCCAATGTAGAGCTATTTCCAATGGCCGACCCAATTCCTTGCCGCTAGATTTTGCGGCAGGGAATTTGGGGGCCAGAATGGATGAATCTTTCAAGGAAATAGCACTCTTTGCTGTAGCCGTGTTCGGCGTCGGACTGATCATGGTGATATTCCTCAGCAGGATACTTGGCTTCTTCGTCGCGCTGAAGGCTACGCCGACGAACAGGGCGGGCTGGACGGTCGGCATCGCATATCTGATTTCAGCCGGCGCCCTGACTTTCGGAGCGCCCGAAAGCTATTGGATGTACGCTCCGCTGGTACCGCTGCCGGGCGCGCTGGGGCTCTTCTGGTTCATCCGCAGAGACCTGCGCAGGCGCTGGATCGACGACGATGTGGCGCATTCCGAAGGCCATTCGATCGAAGATAGCGATTGGGTTTCCGGATTATTGCGCCTGCTGCTGATGCTGGGTGTCGCGCTTGCCTTGTTGCTCCTGCGTTACGCTCGCGAAGCTGTGTTATAAGGCGCATGAACAAGTTCGGCAGCTAATTGCGGAATTCGACCCGAAGCGGCCTGTCCGGATACGACAGCATTGCGGACGTTGCATCCAAATGCTTCCGCTTCTTCGGATGACACTATATTCGAAAAGCATGGCTGCATTCACAATCTTAGGAACGTCCCGACTTGCCGGTGAGGCGAATTGTTCCTCATGCGGAGCCGGAGCCACACT
>MKUB01000136.1 GCA_001898545.1 Sphingomonadales bacterium 63-6
ACGAGGTAGTTCTTCGCGGCAGTGGCGCGGCGCTCACCCAGCGCGATATTGTATTCGCGAGTGCCGCGTTCGTCGGCGTGACCTTCGATAGTGGCGCGCTTGGCCGGATAACGCTGAAGCCATTCGGCCTGGGCGCGCAGAGCGACCTGGTCGGTGGCGTCGATGTCATACTTGTCCGTGTCGAAGTAGATCACGTTGCGGCCCTGCATCTGGGCCAGGAAGTCCGCATTGCTGCCTGCAACCGGGCCGGTCGGCGTCGGAGTCGGACGCTGCGGAGCGCCGGTTTCAACCGTTGCGGGCGGAGGAGGAAGCTGCTCGGGCTCGGCCTTTTTGGAACAACCGGCAACGGCGATCGCGGCGGTAAGGGCAGCGAGGGAAACAAGGCGTTTCATATATTCTCTCCTTCGAAGCGAGGCCAACAGGGGGGAAAAGTTAGCCGGTAATATCCTAATGTATCATTTTTACGGCAGAACAGGACCCCATGCCGGGTCGGACGCGCCAACGGGGGTCGGCAACTTGCGTTCATTGCGGCCGGTGAGGTCCACCTGCCAGAGGGAAGCCTCCCCGGAATTGCGGGTATTGCGGAAGAACTGCACGATGCGGCCATTGGGAGACCAGGTGGGCGCCTCGTCCTGCCAGCTATCGGTCAGGTGGCGCACATTCTTGCCGTCGGGCGTCATGACCGCGATGCGGAAATTGCCGACGATATGCGTGAAGGCGATCTGGTCGCCACGCGGGCTCCATTCCGGCGTGGCCGCGCGGCCGCCGAAGAAGCTGATGCGGCGCTGGTTCGATCCGTCTGCGTTCATGACATAGATCTGCTGGCTGCCCGAACGGTCGCTCTCGAACACGATCTTGCTGCCATCGGGCGAATAGGAACCGCCAACATCGATGCCGGGATTATCGGTCAACCGCTGGCTTTGCCCACCCTGCACGGGAATGCGATAGATGTCGGTATTGCCGCCCACCGCCATGGAATAGAGAATCCACTTGCCATCGGGGGACCAGCGCGGCGCGAAAGTGGGGTTGTTGTTCTTGGCGACGAGGTGCTGCTTACCCGTGCCGATATCGTAGATATAGATGCTGGGATTGCCGTTCAGATAGCTGAGATAGACGATCTGCTTGTAATCCGGCGAATAGCGCGGCGTCAGCGCAGTGGCCTGGCCATTGGTGATGAACCGGTGGTTCGCGCCATCGGAATCCATAATCGCCAGCCGCTTGATGCGGTGATCCTTGGGGCCGGTTTCGGCGATATAGGCGATCTTGCTGTCGAAGAAGGGGCTTTCGCCCGACAGGCGCGAATAGACGAGGTCCGCACATTTATGCGCGGCGCGGCGCCAGTCGCTGGGCGGAACCACCCAGCCTTCGCGCACCAGTTCGTTCTGCAGCTTCACGTCATAGAGATAGCAACCCACGGTCAGGCGGCCATCGTCATTGGCGCGGACATAGCCTTGCACCAGCATTTCGGCGCTGCGCGATTGCCAGTTGGACCATTTGGGCGAAGTGATTTCCGGATATTCCGGGCGCGGCAGGCTGTCCGGCCCAACCGGGCGGAACAGGCCGTTATTACGCAGGTCGGCCGTAATGACCCGCGCCAGTTCGCGGCCCAGAGCGGCGGTGCCTTCCGTATTGGCGGCGGTGGAGACATTGGCATTGGTGGCAAAAGCCGGAATGGCGATGCCCAGATCCTGCCACGCGCTTTCATCCGTGACAGAGCCGGACAGGCCACCTTCGTCATCATCGGGGGCATTCGCCGCCGGAACGGAGAGCGGGCCAGCGCCATCCTGCGCATGCACGGCAACCGGGGCCAGGATCAATGCAATGAAGGCAACATACTGTTTCATCGGGACGTATTCCTATCGAAACGCCAATTGCGGACGCGCTTCCAGTGGTCGTAATATTGCTCGGGCAAGTCGAATGGCGCGGCAAGCTGCACCGCCCGGATCGCCAGCTCCGCGTGGCGCGCAGCCTGCGGCTGGTTGGAATCGGTGAGCCCACTCTGGCTCTTCAGGCGCGGCCTGCCATTCAGGCTCCCGTCCGGATTCAGATCCCAATCCAGAAGAGTCACCAGCTTTTCAACGTCCACCCCCTGCGGTGCGTTCCAATAGGGGCGCAGCTGACGCGAGATCGCGCTGGTAAGCGATGCCTGTTCCGCAGGGCCAAAAGCCGCCGCAGGCGCACCGCGAGAATCGCTGCGTTCTCCCGCACCGGCTCCGGCCAGGAAATTGTCACCCAGGCGGCTGCCGCCAGCCGGCTTGGGCTGCGGCTTGGCCGATGCCTGGGCGGCGGGCGCCGGCTTGGCCGCGGGCGACGGCTTGGGGGCCGGTTTCGGCGCGGGTTTGGGCTGCGGTTTTGGCGCAGGCTTGGGCTGGGGAACCTGCGTCGCCTTTGGCACCGGCTTGGGCGTAGGCTTCGGCTCCGGCTTGCGCGGTTCGGGCCGGGGTTCCGGCTTAGGCTGTGGAGCGGGTTCCGGCTCGGGCGGTGGGGCAAAGGATGGCGCGAGCGTAGGCGCCACCGCAGCGTTCGACTCCTGCGAGGGATTGGGCGAGGTCGAGGTCAGCGAAACCTCGTCAGCCAGGCTCACCACCATGCGTTCCGGCACGGGGACATGCGCTGGCTGGCGCGAGGCGCTGAACGCCAGCGCCCCCAGCAACGCAAGATGCGCTGCTGCGGCGATCGCAAGCCCAAGTTGTTCTTCCTTCCGAAGATGCGCGATCTGCATGGGCCCGACGCTAGGGAGCGCTGACTGAACTGTTGGTGACCAGCGAAATCGAATTGAACCCGGCATGGTTCAGCTCGCCCATCACCGCAATCACCCGCTCATACCGCAGCGAACGGTCCGCTCGCAGGGTCACCAGCGGAGCCTTGCCATCGGCATCGCGCGGCACGTTTTCCAGCCTTGCGGCCAGGGCGATCTCGTCCACCGGCTCTTCATCGAAATAGATCGCGCCGGTTTCGTCGATGGAGATGGTGATCTGGTCAGATTGCTGGTCCATTGCGCTGGCCCGGCTATCGGGCAGGTCCACCGGGACCGCCGCGTTCAGCAGCGGCGCGGTGACCATGAAGATGATCAGCAGCACCAGCATGACGTCCACCAGCGGCGTGACGTTGATTTCCGCCATCGGCGCGCGGCGGCTGCGGCCGCGCCTGCGCCTGCTTGGGGAAGAGGCTACACCCATCGCCATCAGACGCGCTCCAGCTCGCGGCTCATCTTCGCGCTGAACCGGTCGGCAAAGCGCTGCAAACGCGCCTCGAACAGGCCCACGCGATTGCTGAAGCGGTTATAGGCGATCACCGCCGGAATGGCCGCAAACAGCCCGATGGCAGTGGCGAACAGAGCCTCCGAAATACCGGGTGCAACCACGGCGAGCGAGGAATTCTGCTGCTGGCCGATCTGGAAGAAGCTGTTCATGATGCCCCACACGGTACCGAACAGGCCCACGAAAGGCGCAACCGAGCCCGTGGTGGCAAGGAAGTTCAGCCGGGCCGCCAGATTATCCGATTCCTCGGCCACCTGGCCCTCCATGGCCGTGACCACGCGCTGACGCACCCCTTCGCGATCGAACCCGCCGCGCGAAGTGGACTTGCGGAACTCGCTCAGCCCCGCAGCGGCAATGGCGGCAGACGGGATCGACTGGCGGCGACGCTCGCCCAGCAGGACTTCCGGATTGTCGAGGCTGAGAAACTCCGATTCGAAATCCTCGCACCGCCGCCGCAGCGAACCCATGCGCATGCTGAAGGATACGATGATGGTCCACACCCACAGGCTGGCGAGCAGCAGGCCGCCCATCACCACCTGCACCACGATGTCGGCATCGAGGAAGAGCTGGATCGGATCGAGGCGGCTGGGCGCGGTAGAGGCGGCCAGGAAAGCGAGCTGGGTCATGCGGTTCCTTCTGGAGCAAGCAGATTGGCGAAGGCTTCGCGCCAGGCGGCGGGCTGGCGGCGCGGGCGGCCTTCGGGAGAAATGAAGCCGACGCGGACATCCGCCTCGGCAAGGAGAAGATCGTCACGAAACGCCTTCTGGCGCAGAGTGACGCTGGCGGCGCCGAGATCGAGCGCATGGCTCTGGATCAGGACCGCATCGTCGAGCCGGGCGGGCGCGGCATAGCGAATAGTCAGCCCCGCCACGGCATAGACGCCTTCGCCCGCTTCCTGTGCGGCGCGCTGGTCAATCCCCAGCAGGCGCAGCATGTCGGAGCGGGCGCGTTCGAACCAGCGGAGGTAATTGGCGTGATAGACCACGCCCGACAGGTCCGTATCCTCATAATAGACGCGCACGGCGAACTGGTGGCGCCAGCTGCCGTTCGGGCCCTCGAAACGACCGGTAGGGGGTTCGATCTGCGTCACCATATTCTCCCGCTGGACCCTAGCCCTTTGCCGACTCGCTCGGCAAGAACGGCTTTTTTACATTGCGGGATGAACCGTTGATGGCCCACGATCAGCGGATGAGCATCGGCCCCAGCGCCGCGCCGCCGAACAGGTGGACATGCAGATGGGGCACTTCCTGCCCGCCATGGGCCCCCAGATTGGCCAGCAGGCGATAGCCCGGCTGCACCAGCCCAAGCTCCCGCGCGACATGGCCCACCGCCCGCACGAAGCCCGCGATTTCCTCTGCCTCGGCGCGCGCGGAAAAATCGTCCCAGCTGACATAGGCACCCTTGGGGATCACCAGAACGTGAACCGGCGCCTGCGGGGCGATATCGTGAAATGCCAGTGCCCATTCATCTTCGAAGACGGTCTTGTTCGGGATTTCCCCTCGCAGAATCTTCGCGAAGATATTCTGGTCGTCATAAGGCAAAGTGGCGTCGATCGGCATCATTCGCTCCGCGAGGCTTTTTCAACGAGGCCGGATGTCCCTTCCCGCCGGTCAAGCTCGGCCATGACGCTGGCCAGCGGCACCTGCTTTTCGGCCAGCAGCACCATCAGGTGGAACAGCATGTCGGCCGCTTCGCCCACCAGTTCCTCCTCGCTGCCCGAAAGGGCGGCGATCACCGTCTCCACCGCTTCCTCGCCCAGCTTGCGCGCGATCACGGGCAGGCCGCGCGCATGCAGCTTGGCGACATAGCTGGCATCGGGAGAAGCGCCCATGCGCTGGGCGACGGTCTGTTCGAGGCGGGCAAGCGTATCCATGGCCCGCGACATGGACAGGGCGCGGCCCGCGGTCAAGCGTTTGGGGCTTTTGTCAAAGGTAGGAACGCGGGCAGATCAGCCGCGTGCAGGCAGTCCCGCAGCGCGCAGGGCCGCATGGGCCTCCGCGATGGAATAGGTGCCGAAATGGAAGATGGAGGCCGCCAGAACCGCGCTCGCCCCGCCCTTGGTCACGCCTTCCACCAGATGATCCAGCGTGCCCACTCCTCCGCTGGCGATCACGGGCACGGAAACCGCATCGGCGATGGTGCGGGTCAGCTTGAGGTCATAGCCCTTCTGCGTGCCGTCCCCGTCCATGGAGGTGACGAGCAATTCGCCCGCGCCCATTTCGGCCAGCTTTACCGCATGTTCCACTGCGTCGATCCCGGTGGCGCGGCGACCGCCATGGGTGAAGATTTCCCAATGGTCATGGCTCCAGCGCGCATCGACCGAGGCGACGATGCACTGGCTGCCCATGCGCTCGGCAATCTCGCTCACCACTTCGGGGCGCGTGACGGCAGCGGAATTGACCGCCACCTTGTCCGCCCCGGCCAGCAGCAGCGCGCGGGCATCTTCCACGCTGCGCACCCCGCCGCCCACGGTCAGCGGCATGAAGCACACTTCCGCCGTGCGGCGCACGATGTCGATCAGCGTGCCGCGCCCTTCATGCGTGGCGGAAATATCGAGGAAACACAGCTCGTCCGCGCCCGCCGCATCATAGGCGCGGGCCTGTTCCACCGGATCGCCCGCATCCTTCAGATCGACGAAATTGACGCCCTTGACCACGCGGCCATCGGCCACGTCGAGACAGGGGATGACGCGAATGCGGACGGTCATGCTCGCTTACCTTTGCGCGTGGCCTTCGACAGGCTCAGGCTGAGCGGGTGCTGGAATGCCGGAGACAAGGTCCGCTCATGCTGAGCTTGTCGAAGCACACGCGCCAACGTCACAGTCACACCCGCCCCGCCATCTGGATCGCCGCTGCCAGATCGAGCCGCCCTTCATAGAGCGCCCGCCCGGTAATAACGCCTTCGATCCCGTCATCCGCATGGATGGTCAGCAGCCGGATATCGTCCAGCCCCTTCACCCCACCGCTGGCGATCACGGGAATGTCCACGCGCCGGGCAAGGTCCACCGTCGCTTCGATATTCACGCCCTTCAGCAGCCCGTCCCGGCCGATGTCGGTGAACAGCAGGCTGGCAACGCCCGCATCCTCGAACCGGCGGGCGAGATCGACCACAGGCACGTCCGACACATCGGCCCAGCCCTCGGTCGCGACCATGCCGTCGCGTGCGTCAACCGCCACCACGATCCCGCCGGGGAATTCGCGCGCCATATCCTTCACGAATTCCGGGTCTTTCAGCGCGGCCGAGCCCATCACCACGCGCGCAACGCCCAGATCGAACCAGCCTTCAACCGCCTCGCGATTGCGGATGCCGCCGCCCAGTTGGACATAGCCGGGAAAGGCCTCGACGATGGCTTCCACGGCTTCGCGGTTTTCCGCACGGCCCGCGAAGCTGCCGTCCAGATCGACCACATGCAGATGCTGAGCGCCCGCTTCGGCGAAGATCAGCGCCTGTGCGGCGGGATTGTCGCCATAAATGGTGGCGCGGTTCATATCGCCTTCGGCAAGGCGCACTACCTGTCCGCCCTTGAGGTCGATGGCGGGGAATACGATCACGGCTGCCACTCCAGAAAACGCTTCAGAAAGGCGAGGCCATAGGCCTGGCTCTTTTCGGGGTGGAACTGCACCCCCAGCAGATTGTCGCGCGCCACGGCGGCCACCAGCCCGCCGCCATGATCGGTCATCGCGGCGACATGCTGGCCCTCATCCGGCACGAAATGATAGGAATGGAGGAAATAGGCCTCGCCCGGCTCGATCAGCGCGGCCCCGTCATGATGGGCGCTGCGGATCACGTCGTTCCAGCCCATATGCGGGATCTTGATCGCGGGATCGGTCCGCTCGATCGGGCGGACTTCGCCCCTGATCCAGCCAAGGCCGGGGCATTCGCCAAATTCCAGCCCGCGGCTGGCGAGAAGCTGCATCCCCACGCAGATGCCCAGGAAGGGCACGCCGTCGCCCAGCACGCGCTCTTCCATGGCGTCCGCCAGCCCTTCGATGGCGGTCAGCCCCTCGAAGCAGGCGCGGAACGAGCCGACGCCGGGCAGCACGACACGCTTGGCCATGCGGACCAGTTCCGGGTCCGCCGTGACCATCACCGATTCCGCCCCGGCCGCGACCAGCGCGTTCTTAACCGAGTGGAGATTGCCGGCGCCGTAATCGATCAGCGCGATAGGCTCAGCCACCAAGCTGCCCCTTCGTGGAGGGAATTGCCCCGCCCTTGCGCGGATCGATTTCCACCGCCGTGCGCATCGCGCGGGCGAAACCCTTGTAGGTCGCCTCGCAGATGTGGTGGTTGTTCTGGCCGTAGAGCAGCTCGATATGCAGCGTAATGCCCAGCGTCTGCGCGATGGAGTGGAACCAGTGTTCCAC
>MKUB01000137.1 GCA_001898545.1 Sphingomonadales bacterium 63-6
GGGATCGGCGATCCGCTCGACTTCTGCTGGGCGTGTGGGGCCGTCATTCAGACGGATGCCGGTTCGCAAGGCTTCAAGGCCAGCCTCGCTCGGCTCGCCTTCCACCTGCACCAGATATGTCTTGGGTAATTTGAACCGCGGATCGGCAATGCGGGCCTGAAGGCGCCCATCATCCGTCAACAGGAGCAGCCCCTCGCTATCGCGATCCAGCCGGCCAGCGGGATAAACGCCGGGCAGGGCGATGAAATCGGACAGCGTCTGGCGCGCAGTCTCCGTGCCGCGATCGGTGAATTGAGAAAGCACCCCGTAGGGTTTGTTGAACAGGGTCAACCGCGCCACAGCATCACCGTCCCCTGAAAAAGGAAGCCCCGCCGAAGCGGGGCCACCGTGTTCATTTCCGTCTCGATTACTGATCGAGGAAGCTGCGCATCTTGCGGCTGCGGCTGGGATGCTTGAGCTTCCTCAGCGCCTTCGCTTCGATCTGGCGAATACGTTCGCGGGTAACCGAGAATTGCTGACCCACTTCCTCCAGCGTATGATCGGTATTCATGCCGATACCGAAACGCATGCGCAGCACGCGTTCCTCGCGGGGGGTGAGGCTGGCCAGCACGCGCGTGACCGTTTCCTTGAGGTTGGACTGGATCGCGGCATCCACGGGGATGATCGCGTTCTTGTCCTCGATGAAATCGCCCAGATGCGAATCTTCCTCATCGCCGATAGGCGTTTCGAGGCTGATCGGCTCCTTGGCGATCTTCATCACCTTGCGGACCTTTTCCAGCGGCATGGAAAGGCGTTCGGCCATTTCCTCCGGTGTCGGTTCACGGCCCTGTTCATGCAGGAACTGGCGGCTGGTACGCACCAGCTTGTTGATCGTCTCGATCATATGGACCGGGATGCGGATCGTGCGGGCCTGGTCCGCGATGGACCGGGTGATTGCCTGCCTGATCCACCAGGTTGCATAGGTGCTGAACTTGTAGCCGCGGCGATACTCGAACTTGTCCACCGCCTTCATCAGGCCGATGTTTCCTTCCTGAATCAGGTCGAGGAATTGCAGGCCGCGATTGGTGTATTTTTTGGCGATGGAGATCACGAGGCGGAGATTGGCTTCCACCATCTCCTTCTTCGCGATGCGCGCTTCACGCTCGCCCTTCTGCACCATGTTCACGATGCGGCGGAATTCGTTCAGGCTCATGCCGGTCTGGCTGGCAATGTCCGAGATTTCGGCGCGGATGCGCTCTACCGGCTCGGCTTCCTTCTCGGCGAAGGCGGCCCACTTCTTGTCCTTCTTCGCCATGGCGGCGAGCCATGCGTCGTCCATCTCATTGCCGACATAGGCATCGAGGAAATCACCGCGCTTCACCTTGTGGCGTTCCGCAAGGCGCAGCATCTGGCCGCCCAGCGTGGTGAGACGCCGGTTGAAGGCATAGAGATTGTCGACCAGATATTCGATCTTGGTCGCGTGGAACTGCACGCTCTCTACCTCGGCGGTGAGATCTTCGCGCAGCTGTTCGTACTTCTTTTCCTTGGCGGCGGGGAAATCCTCGCCGCGGCCCAGTGCGTCCACGCGCTCGGCCTGGAGCTTCTCGAACTTCTTGAACAGGTCCGCGATGCGGGCAAAGCGTTCCAGCGCTTCGGGCTTCAGCGCGGCTTCCATCTGGGCGAGGGAGAGGGTGTTATCCTCTTCGTCCTCTTCCTCGCGGCGGCGCGAGCGGCCTTCACCGTCTTCGCCATCCTCGTCGGAATCGGCCTCTTCCTCTTCCTCGATCTCGTCATCTTCCTTGTAGGAAGGACCAGCGGTTTCCTCGCTGATCTCGCCGTTATCGTCGCCTTCTTCCTCCATGCGCTCGACCGGAGGCTCCTTGGAGAGCATCGCATCGAGATCGAGGATCTCGCGCAGCTGCATCTCGCCGTTATTGAGCGCTTCGGACCACTGGATGATTGCGTGGAAGGTGATCGGGCTTTCGCACAGGCCCAGGATCATCGTGTCACGGCCGGCCTCGATGCGCTTGGCGATGGCGATTTCGCCTTCGCGGCTGAGGAGCTCCACCGCGCCCATTTCGCGCAGATACATGCGCACCGGGTCATCGGTACGCTCGCCAGTGCCGGCCTTGCGCGGAGCTTCGGGGACATTGCGGCCTTCATCGGCCTCGTCGGAGGAGTTTGCCTCGTCGACGTTATTGTCCTCTTCCTGCCCTTCCGCATCCTCGTCGCTCTCGACGATGTTGACGCCCATTTCCGAGATCGCGGACATAACGTCCTCGATCTGCTCGGAAGACAGTTCGTCTTGCGGCAGAGCTTCGTTCAGCTCGTCATAAGTGATGTAGCCACGGCGCTTCGCCTTCGCGATGAGCTTCTTGATCGAAGCTTCGTTGAGGTCGATCAGCGGGGCATCATCGTCTTTTTTGTCGGACATATGTGTCGCTTCTAGTCCTGTTGCCTGCTCGCCCGTTCCTCTTCCTGAGGTCCGGCGGGAGCGGATTCCGTTGCCGATTGTCCGGCGCGTTTGCTGGCCATTTGCCCGAGTCGCCGCTCGAATTCCAGCTTTCGTTTGAGCAAGCGTTGTTGCTCCTCGAAAGCCTCCTGTTCAAAGGTCTGTTCGAAGCGTCGAGTTGCGTCAGCGAGCGCGGCCTCAAGTGCCGGTCTTTCGACCAGCAAAGACACCGCTTCGGCCAGGTCTTCGCGCGCGCCTTGCGGATCGGACCCTTCCATCAGGAAGGAAAAGCGAGTTTTATCCGGCGGCGGAGCGAAGTCTCCTGGCGCCGATATGGGCATCTGGCCACTAATTTCAAGCGTATCTGCAATATCGAGCAAACTATCGATGGCTGCGGCAAAGCGCAGATCGTCGGGAGTCAACTTGCCGAGCGTCTCGACATGGCGTGCGATTTCACCGGGATGGCGGGCCAGACCAGCAATGACTGCCTGCGCCAGACGGTCCCGCGCGCCGCCTGAAACGAAGGAGTGGAGACGCTGGCGAGCATCTTCGGTCAGGGCAGGTTCTGCTGATTTTCCTGAGAATTGCGCGCGTTTTCCGCCGCTCCCACCGCGTTGCGGTGTGAATTCCCGTTTCGGAAAGGCAAAGGCATAGAACCGGTCCAGCAATTCGCGCCGGTAGAGCGACTTGATGTCCTTATCCGCGATCAGTTCGACATGTTCGATCAGCCGGGCGCGCAGACCAGCTTTGTCTTCCGGCGTGCGCAGCGGTTTCGCTTCGCGCTCATGCTCCCAGATTGTGTCGAGCAGGCTCTGCGGATTGGCGAGCAGCTTTTCCATCGCCGCCGCGCCTTGCTGTTTGATGAGATCATCCGGGTCCAGGCCAGTGGGCAGGTGTACGATGCTGAGCGAATGGCCGGGATGGAGCAGTGGGAGGGCGCGGGAAATCGCCCGCATTGCCGCGCGCTGGCCTGCCGCGTCCCCGTCGAAACACAGGATCGGCACATCTACCAGCCGCCAGAGCAGGGCAATCTGTTGTTCGGTAAGGGCAGTGCCCATAGGCGCCACTGCATCGGCGATCCCTGCCGCCGCCAGCGCGATCACATCCATGTAACCCTCAACCACCACGATCCGATTGGACTGGCGCGAGGCGGGCCCGGCACGATGGAGATTGTAAAGCGTTCGCCCCTTGTCGAACAGGGGAGTATCGGGCGAATTCAGATATTTGGGTGCATCTGTTTTGCCGGCTTCGAGGATTCGTCCGCCAAAGCCGATCACCCGGCCGCGCGAATCTTCGATAGGCAGCATGAGGCGGCCCCGGAACCGGTCATAAGGTTCCTTGCCCTCTACTGCGATGCGCATCCCGGCTTCGATCAGCATGGGTTCCGGGAACTTGTCGCCAAGGGCTGATTTCAGGGCCTGTCGCCCTTCGGGCGCATAGCCGAAGCCGAAACGCTGGATAGTATGAGCATCGAAGCCCCGGCCCTGTAGATATTGCCGAGCTTTCTCGCCTTCTGGGCCCAGAAGATTGTTTTTAAACCATTCCTGTGCGGCGGCAGTCACATCGTGCAGACCCGCGCGCTGCTCTGCCTGCCGGGCTGAGCGGGGATCGGGGGCTGGGACTTCCATGCCCGCTTCCGCTGCCAGTTCCTTCACGGCATCCATGAAGGACAGGCCTCGCTGGTCAGTCATCCAGCGAATGGCATCGCCATGGGCCCCGCAGCCGAAGCAGTGATAGAAGCCCTTCTCGTCATTGACTGTGAAGCTGGGCGATTTCTCGTTATGGAACGGGCAGCACGCCTTCCATTCCCGCCCGGCGCGCTGCAGCTTGGTGGTACGCGAAATCACGCCCGAAAGCGTGATGCGTTGCCGCAATTCGTCAAGCCATTGGGGACTGAGCATGATCCCGTGATTGTGCCCCCGCGCCTCGCTCGAGTCGAGGGCAGGGGCGTTTAATTCAGGGGATCAGCCGAAGCTGGCCTTCACCAGGCCGCTTGCCTTGGACATGTCGATTTCGGTTCCGTGGCGTTCCTTGAGGGTGGCCATGACCTTGCCCATGTCCTTGATGCTCTCTGCGCCGAGCTCGGCCCTGATCGCGGCAATGGCGGCCTTCACATCATCTTCCGACATCTGGGCGGGGAGGAATTCCTCGATCACGGCGAGTTCGCCCTTTTCCTGATCGGCCAGTTCCTGCCTGCCGCCCTGCTCATACATGGTAATCGATTCGCGGCGCTGCTTCGCCATCTTCTGCAAAACGTCGATCACAAGCACATCGTCATCGTCGGGCGCGGTGCCTGTTCGCAGTTCGATATCGCGGTCCTTGATCTTGGCCAGGATCAGGCGAACGGCGGCAAGGCGAGGCTTGTCGCCAGCCTTCATCGCGGAAACCTGAGCGGATTTGATCGTGTCGCGGAGCATTTTGAGGTACTTTCCTGTGGATGTTTCGGGCCCCAGATGGGCGAGCACGGCATGGAATGCAACATTCGCACATGCAGCAGGTTGACGCGGCGGGAATGCAGGTCTAGCCGCCGAGCCTTAGCGACATCGCCGTCAACAACTTACAACGGAGCGCCCCATGGCCGACCCCGCACCTTCTGCTGCGCAACCTAAAGGCGCAACCGGAGTCCTCGTTCTTGCGGACGGAACTGTCCTGTGGGGCAAGGGCTTCGGCGCGAGCGGCAGCGCGGTGGGCGAAGTGTGCTTCAACACAGCGATGACCGGCTATCAGGAAGTGATGACCGATCCCTCCTATGCCGGGCAGATCGTGACCTTCACTTTTCCGCATATCGGCAATGTCGGCGCGAATGACGAAGACGTCGAATCGCATGTCCAGGGCGCGGTAGGCTGCATCGTACGCGAGGATGTGACCGAACCTTCCAACTTCCGCTCCACCGGCAAGTTCGGGGACTGGCTGGCTGCGCAGGGCAAGATCGGGCTCGCCGGGATCGATACTCGCGCACTGACTCGCCGCATCCGCCTGCAGGGCGCGCCCAATGCCGTGATCGCGCATGAGCCTTCGGGCAAGTTCGACATTCCCGCGCTGCTCAAGCATGCGCAGGACTGGCCCGGCCTTGAAGGTATGGACCTCGCCCGGGTGGTGAGCCGCCAGAGCGAGGAAGAATGGAAGGGCGGCGCGTGGTCGCTCGGTTCGGGCTACGCCGCCGAACCCGATGGCAGCCGCCCGCATGTGGTGGCGCTCGATTTCGGCGCGAAAGACAACATCTTCCGCAATCTGGTCAAGGCTGGGGCCCATGTGACGGTGCTGCCCGCGCAGACTTCGCTGGATGAGGTTCTGGCCCACAAGCCTGCCGGTGTGTTCCTGTCGAACGGCCCGGGCGATCCAGCCGCTACCGGCGAATATGCGGTGCCGGTGATCAAGGGCCTGCTGGAGCGGGACGTGCCCGTGTTCGGCATCTGCCTCGGTCACCAGATGCTCGGCCTTGCAGCCGGGGCCAAGACCTCCAAGATGCATCAGGGCCATCGCGGCGCGAACCATCCGGTGAAGCGCCTTGAAGATGGCGTGGTGGAAATCACCAGCATGAATCACGGCTTCGCGGTAGACAATAAGAGCCTGCCGGAAAATGTGGAGGAAACCCACGTCTCGCTGTTCGATGGCTCCAATTGCGGCATCGCGATCAAGGGTAAAAAGGCGTTCGGCGTGCAGTACCACCCGGAAGCCTCGCCCGGCCCGCAGGACAGTTTCTATCTGTTCGAGAAGTTCGTTGGGATGTTGGGGTGATGCGCGCGCGCAAGGCAACATTTCTCGGCGCCATGGCATCGCTTTTGTTGGCTGTTGCGCACTCCGCTTCGGCGGCAACTGTGCCGTCGATGTTGCCTGCCGTTCCTCTGGAATTGCATCGTAATGATGGTGCCTGCACTCCGACCGACTATTATTTCATGGCTGTCGTGTTCGAATGGGCTGAGGATAGTCCCAAGATGATGCGTGTGGCCGAACAGGCCGCGCGGACCTATGCCACGCCCGCTGATCTCCTCACGCTCGATCATGGTTTCCGTTATCTGAGGGTGATCGAGGTCAAGGACGTCCTAGGCTTACTCAAGTTTCTCGCATCTCTTCGTGAAGATGAGGACATGAAAGTGGACTTGATGGTCCAAGCGACGCCCAAGGAGCAACGGTTTGCCTCTGCGGACGAGCAAGTGAGCATGGCCTACGAATTCTATATCAGCGAACTGGCTGAAACTAACGGCATCTCCTGCGGGGCCGGGCTGTGATCAGCGCGAACTCAATGGAAACAACACACCAGAAGGCCTCAAATGCCCAAACGCACTGACATCTCTTCGATCCTGGTCATTGGCGCCGGCCCGATCATTATCGGCCAGGCCTGCGAGTTCGACTATTCCGGCACTCAGGCGATCAAGGCGCTGAAGGAGGAGGGCTACCGCGTGGTCCTCGTCAACTCCAACCCCGCCACGATCATGACCGATCCGGAAATGGCCGACGCCACTTATGTGGAGCCGATCACGCCGGAAATCGTCGCCAAGATCATTGAGAAGGAACGCCCTGACGCGCTGCTGCCCACCATGGGCGGGCAGACCGCGCTCAACTGCGCGCTGGCCCTGTTCAATGACGGCACGCTGGAGAAATACGGCGTCACCATGATCGGCGCCAATGCCGATGCGATCGACAAGGCTGAAGACCGCCAGCGCTTCCGCGAGGCGATGGACAAGATCGGCCTTGAAAGCGCGCGCTCCGGCGTGGCGCACACGGTGGAAGAAGCCTTCAAGGTGCTGGAAACCACCGGCCTGCCTTCGATCATCCGCCCCAGCTTCACACTGGGCGGCACGGGCGGCGGCGTGGCCTATAACAAGGCCGAATTCGAGAAGATCGTCCGTTCGGGCCTCGATGCCTCTCCCACCACCGAAGTGCTGATTGAGGAATCGCTGCTCGGCTGGAAGGAGTATGAAATGGAGGTCGTGCGCGACAAGCACGATAATGCCATCATCATCTGCTCGATCGAAAACGTCGATCCGATGGGCGTCCATACGGGCGATTCCATCACTGTCGCGCCGGCACTGACGCTGACCGACAAGGAATATCAGATCATGCGCACCGCCAGCATCGATGTGCTGCGCGAGATCGGCGTGGA
>MKUB01000138.1:0-263 GCA_001898545.1 Sphingomonadales bacterium 63-6
GCTGGTGGTGATGCACGCCAGCCTGGGCGAGATGGAATGGGAAGGCGCGCTGGAGCTGGCGCGCGACCAGGCCGCCGCTGCCGGTGTGCCCTTCCGGGTGGCGCGGGCGGACAAGAGCCTGCTGGACATGGTGGAACGGCGCTTCGCCGCCCGCCCGGATGTTCCCAGCTGGCCGAGCGCCAAGCATCGCCAATGCACCAGCGACCTGAAGCGTGACCCCATCGCGCGGGAGGTGCGCCGCTACATGGCCGACATTGGCCACA
>MKUB01000138.1:348-7230 GCA_001898545.1 Sphingomonadales bacterium 63-6
CGGCGCTTCCCCGGCCTTCCAGCCCACCGGCTTGGCGATCTTCACCGTGGGAATCGTCTGTGGATCGGGATCGGCCAGCTTCGGGTCCGTTCCGGTCACCTCGTCAAAGGGAATATCGGCCGGGTCGCCGCGAAGAATGAAATAGCCGGCAATCGTGAGAGCCACGACGACCACGAGCAATCCGATGAGGATCTTCTTGAGCAGGTTCATGCAGAGCGGAATAAACTCTCGCGCGGCTTGCGGCAACGGGGCAGCACATTACATCTGCGGGGCAATGTATGATTTCGCGCCCGATTCCGCCCTTTCCAAAGCCGAATTGCACGGTGAGCTGCTGTCCGCCGCGGATGCGATTACCGCCGGAGAAAGCGACGGCGTAGCCAATATGGCCAATGTCGCCGCGCTGATCTGGCAATATCTGCCCGATCTCAACTGGGCGGGCTTCTATCGGGTAATAGGGCAGGAATTGGTTCTCGGCCCCTTTTGCGGAAAACCGGCCTGTATCCGTATTGGCTGGGGCAAGGGTGTGTGCGGCACGGCGGCAGCCGCAGCGGCCACCCAGCTGGTGGAAGATGTCCATGCCTTCCCCGGCCATATAGCCTGCGATGCGGCGAGCCGTTCGGAACTGGTCGTGCCCGTGTTGCGCGATGGAAACGTCATTGTGATAATCGATCTCGACAGCCCCAGCCCTGCCCGTTTCGATAGCGAGGATGCCAGGGCTCTGGAAGAGCTGGCCGCCCTGCTCTCTTCGCGAATCTGATCCTGTTTGAGCGCCCCGAAACGAGACATACGCCACTGAGTGCTTCCGTTTCCCGCGCTTTATGATGCTAAATTTCCAGTTAACACAGCGCGAGGTCATGCGTGACCGCTCGCGCAGTTGACAGGGGATTCAGCCGATGCGCCTTTGCCGTCCGATTGTTCTTGCCGCCGCCGCTTCCTCCGCACTCATGGCTGGCCCTGCCGGGGCCCGGGAACCCAGGCCCCAGCCTCCCGTGGAGGAGACTTATCGCCCTGCGCCGGTGATCCAGGCCACCCCTCTGCCCTACACGAGTCCGGCCATGGCCATGCATTACGGACAGGCTGGCCTGCCCCCCCAGCCCGTCACGGTGAAGCCCGCCTATAGCGAGGAGGAACGTGAAGCATGGCTGCGCGATTGCCGCCGCAATTACGGCGACAAGGATAATGGGCTAGGCGGCGCGTTGATAGGCGGCGTGCTCGGCGGGGTTGCGGGCAACGTCGTCGCTGGGAAAGGCAATCGCACGATCGGGACCGTTGTCGGCGCTACGGTCGGCGCCGTTGCCGGGGCAGCGATCGACAAGGGCGAGGAGAAGGCCCGAATACGCGACTTCTGCGAGGATTATCTCACACGCTATGAAAGCAATGCCCAGGCCTATGCTGGTGCGGGCCATCCCTACACGGGCGCCTATAATGGGCAGGTGATGTGGATGCCTGTCGTGGTGGGCTGGAATTGCAAACCACGGGAAAGACTGGTCGAGGAATGGGTGGAAGAACGCCCTGCCCGGCGTATCATTCCCGCAAAAGCCGCTCCCGCGAAGACCAAATATGTTCCTGTCAGCAAGGCACCGACGAAAACCGTCCCCGCAAAGGCCAGGCCGATCAAGCCGGTGAAATAGGAACACAGCCGGAAGTCGCGCAGCGCGACTTCCGCACTTTGCCCCTGCTTCCGCCTTCAGATTTCTCCGCCCGTCAGCCGCTGGCAAACGAGGTCAAGCTGATCGAGCGTGGAATAGCGGATCGTCACCGCGCCTGAACGCGGATCGACATCAGGCGTGATCCGCACGGGAAGGCCAAGGAATTCTTCCAGCTGATTCTGTACGGCCGCGATGTCCGCATCCTCCGCACCTGTTGAAGCCGCAGCCTTGCGAGGCTCGCGTTGCTTGCCGGGTTTGCGCGTTAGCCTCTCCATCTCGCGGACCGACAGCTTCTTCTCCACAGCCTGTTCGGCAAGGGCTTCCGCATCGTCGTGTCCCACCAAGGCGCGAGCGTGCCCCATGGTCAGGCGGCCGGCCTCCAGATGGGCAATCACACCTTCCGGCAGGGAAAGCAGGCGCTGGAGATTAGCTACATGGCTGCGCGATTTCTCCACCAGCCGTGCAATTTCCGCCTGGGTCAGCCCTTCCAACTCAGCAAGGCGGCTATAGGCCCGCGCTTCTTCGACCGGATTGAGATCCTCGCGCTGAATATTCTCGATCAGCGCCAGAGCCATGACGTCACGATCGGAAAGTTCGCGAATTAGAGCTGGAATTTCATGGAGTTGCGCCTTCTGGGCCGCACGCCAGCGCCGTTCACCGGCCACCAGCTGATAACCGCCATCCACCGGACGCACGATCACCGGCTGAATAACACCGCGCGCGGCGATCGAAGCCGCCAGTTCATCCAGCGCTTCTTCATCAAAATATCGGCGTGGCTGATCGGGATGAGGCTGAATTGCAGATACGGGAACACTGGCGAGGCCATTGCGAGGCAACGGAGCAGCGGCCGGGCGTTCTGCCCTCATCGAATCCGAACTTGCCCCATTTGCCTGCCGGGCTGGAGGTGGGTTTACCAGCGGTTCTTCGCGCCGCACCTCACCAAGCAAAGCACCCAGCCCGCGACCGAGACGGCGCTTGGCCTCAGGCCGCGCTGCCTCGCCTCCTCCAGCTACTGCTGCGAGTCGAACTGGTTCCTTGCCATCACTCATGCCGCTTTCCTCTTTTCGGGCAGTCGGGAAATCAGTTCACGCGCCAGTGCCATATAGGCACGGCTACCCGTGCAAGAATGATCGTAGATCAGCGCGGGAAGACCATGGCTGGGCGCCTCGGACAGGCGGACATTGCGGGGAATCACGGAGTCGAACACCAGATTGCCCAGGCATCCACGAACATCTTCGGAAACCTGATCCGTCAGCCTGTTCCGGCGATCGAACATTGTCAGCGCGACGCCGACAATGCCCAGATCGGGGTTGAACAATTGCTGCACCTTTTCAACCGTCTGCAGCAGCTGACTCAGGCCTTCGAGCGCAAAGAATTCGCACTGAAGCGGCACCAGCAAAGTGTCGGCAGCAGTCAGCGCATTCAGCGTGAGCAGTCCCAGAGAAGGAGGGCAATCGATAAAGCATACATCGTGTCCGGTATGCCCGGTGAAAGCCCGGCGCAGCTGCCCTGCCCGATCTTCGAAATCTACCAGTTCGATTTCGGCGCCACTGAGATCGACAGTAGCCGGAATAACATCCAGCCCTGGGATCGAACTCGGCACAGTCGCCTCGGCTACACTCGCTTCACCCAAGAGTACATCATAGCTTGAAATCGTCCGGTGACGTGGATCGATTCCCGTTCCGGTTGAGGCATTTCCCTGCGGATCCAGATCGACCAGCAAGGTTTTCCATCCCGTAGCGGCCATAGCAGTGGCCATATTGATCGCAGTAGTGGTCTTGCCCACTCCGCCCTTCTGGTTCGCAATGGCAATACGGATCATTGGCATTAGCCTCGCTTGCTGCCTGGGCCCGATTCAGGACCCGTCCCGGCTCGTTCAAGCCGACCGACGATAATTCCCGCCTCTGGATCGGTGCATGACTGTTCCACGTGGAACAGTCTGGACATCGATTCGGGCAGCGATGCCAAATCCTGGGCTGCGGAACGCCCCTTCGGCAACAACCATATAGTCCGACTTGTGGAAAAGCGTGCGGAAAGATCGATGAGTTTTTGCATTGGCGCAAATGCACGCGCGGAAATGACTCCCGCTGGCTGAGAAGGCACCAATTCCAACCGGGATGCAACAACGCTGCAGCAATCGAGACCCAATTCCAAACGAACACGCTCGAGCCAGTCTGTCCGCTTACGCCGCGATTCGATCAGCCGAACATCCCACTGGGGCCGTAACGCAGCTATCACAAGGCCCGGAAAGCCCGCACCGGTACCGAGGTCCAGCCAAGGACCCTCAAGGGACGTTTCACGTGGAACATGGGCGAGCAGCTGCGCAGAATCCGCGATATGGCGCAACCACGCCATTGGCAGCGAAGCAGCTGCTATTAGATTTTGCCGCTCATTCTCTTCCCGCAACATTGCGGTCAGGCAGTCGAGACGCTCGAGCGCCACTGGATCGGCAAACTGCGCCACAAAAGCACGGGCCTCAACCTCATCGCTGAGAATTTCATTCTGCGTCATGCAGCCTCACCCATCCGACGGCGGGCATGAACCAACAGCGCTGCCAGCGCTGCCGGAGTAATACCGGGAATTCGCCCTGCAACCGAAAGTGCCTCGGGACGCGCCGCTTCGAGCCGTTCAACCATTTCACGTGAAAGCCCGGGGACCGCACCGAATGGAAATCCTTCACCCAGCGGTACCGCCTCGCTCGCTCGTAAATCTCGCAGCTCTGCATCCTGCCGTGCAAGATAGGGTGCATAAGCGGCATCCTCCGCCAGTTCCGATGCGACGTCACTCTCCAGATCGAATTCACCGGGAAGCCAAGATGAAAGATCCTTCAGCTCAACCCCGCCAAAGCGTAACCACTCGCGCAGAGAGCGCTTGCCGCTATCGGGCCTAACAGGAAGGCCAGTGCCGACAAGTTCGACCGCCCCCAATTCCAAATCCAGCGCGTCATTCCATTTCGCCTGGTCGTCCTGGCGCCGATGGAACCATTCCATTCGTTCCTGTCCAACGCATCCAACCTCCATCGCCAAGGGGGTTAGCCGGGTGGTAGCATTATTCGCCCGCAATCTCAGGCGATACTCCGCGCGCGCCGTAAGCATCCGATAGGGCTCACTGACACCGTGAAGGGTGAGATCATCGATCATCACAGCCATGTAACTATTCGCACGATCAAGCGCAGGTGTTTCACGTGAAACAACGGCGGCCGCAGCATTCATGCCTGCGACGAGTCCCTGCGCTGCCGCTTCTTCATATCCCGTGGTCCCGTTGATCTGGCCAGCGCAATAGAGACCGGGGATGGCACGAAGTTCGAGAGTCGGACGCAATGCACGTGGATCGATATGATCATATTCTACCGCATAGCCCGGCACTTCCATCTCCACGGTTTCCAACCCCTCCATTGTCCGAAGCATGGCGAGCTGGACATCTGCCGGAAGAGAGGTGCTGATACCGTTAGGGTAGACGAGGTGCGTGTCGAGCCCCTCCGGCTCAAGGAATACCTGATGGCCATCGCGATCCGCGAAGCGGTGAATCTTGTCCTCAATGGAAGGACAGTAACGTGGCCCTCTGGCATCGATTGCTCCTGTAAAAAGCGGGGAGCGATGGAGGTTGGCACGAATCACATCATGGCTGCGCTCATTGGTCCGGGTGATCGCACAGAACAGTTGCGGATTCTGACGCGCAGTAGTGAGCGGCGACATGGTCCAGAAATCCGCATCACTTGGCTGCTCTTCCAACCGCGCCCAATCAATTGTCCGTCCATCAAGGCGAGGTGGCGTGCCAGTCTTGAGCCGCGCCATCGGCAGATCAGCTTCACGCATCTGTGTAGCCATCCGCTGAGCCGAGGCTTCCCCGACGCGCCCGCCGGGGATTTTTTCCTCCCCACGGAACAACGTGCCGCCAAGAAATGTGCCCGTGCAAAGAATGACTGCTTCAGCCCGAAGCCTCGTTCCATCCCCGAGAACGACACCAACCACCCTGCCCTGTTCAAAGGTGAGCTCCGCAGCTTCCCCTTCAATGCAGGACAGGTTCTCCTGATTGGCAATCATTTGCTGAATTGCGCGTTTGAACAAGCTGCGATCAGCCTGAATGCGTGGTCCCCAAACCGCACTGCCCTTTGACCGATTGAGCATGCGATAATGGATCGCCGCCGCATCAGCTGCTCGCCCAATCAAACCGTCAAAGGCATCGACCTCCCGCACCAGGTGACCTTTACCAAGTCCACCAATCGCCGGGTTGCAGCTCATCGCCCCGATAGCCCGAAGATCAAAGCTGACCAACGCAGTGCGCGCGCCCATCCGCGCCGCAACAGCAGCGGCCTCGCAGCCGGAATGGCCGCCGCCGACAACCACAATGTCGAAGCTATTTCCGGAAGAACTCATCGCAGCAGCCGATACTGCCTCTAGTGACTCGGGTCAAAGACCTTGCGATGTTCCACGTGAAACATGCCCCTGGAATTCACTTGCCGATGCAGAATCGTCCAAACAGGGCATCCAGCATATCTTCCGTGGCCGAACGCCCAATCAGTCGATCGAAAGACAGGCGGGCCAATCGAAGCTGCTCCGCCAATAACAGCGGATCGTCCTCCCCTGCCGCACTGCCGAGAGCCGCAAAAGCATCGCCAAGCAAATTCCGTTGCCGCAAGTTCAAGGCTGCCTGTCCCGGCCGAGGCATTGCTTCACGCGCGACAGCAACGAGATCCTGCTTCAGACTCACAACCCCCTCACCCGTCAATCCGGAGACGCGATGACGAGGCCCATCCTTGGACGGGTGACCTTTTACATCGATCTGCGTTTCGATCTCCCACGCATCCCCTGGGCCCTCCCCTTCGGGCCCAAGCCACAGAACAAGATCCGCTTTCTCCAGTTCTGCCTGAGCCCGAGCAATACCAATCGCCTCGATCTCTCCCGCTCCCTCCTCTCGCAAACCGGCCGTATCGATGAAGCTGAAAGGAAGCCCCGCCAGCGCGACCGGGTACACAAGAACGTCACGGGTCGTGCCAGCACTAGGTGAAGTAATCGCCGCTTCGCTCTCGACTAAAGCGTTAAAAAGGGTGGACTTCCCAGCATTGGGCGGGCCGGCGAGAACCACGCGAAACCCTTCCCGCAACGTCTCGGCCCGAGGCGCATCAAGGGCCTCTGCGATTTCCCCGGCAAGCTCGCTGATTTCGGCAACAAAGTCCGGAGGCAGGACGGCAACGTCATCCTCATCTGCAAAATCGAGCACCGCCTCCACGCGC
>MKUB01000139.1 GCA_001898545.1 Sphingomonadales bacterium 63-6
CGGGGTCCATATAACCCAAATGGTTCTTTATGTCAAGATGGAGTGCCAATATTGCATTCATCGTCATCCCGGGCTTGACCCGGGATCGCTGTGAGCCTGGTGCGCGGTGAATTGGGCGCCTAGCCGCCAGCGATCCCGGCGTCCGCCGGGATGACGCAAGGGGCGGCCTCACCCTTAACAGTCACCCCGGCCTTGTTCCGGGGTCCTGCTTTCTAAAAGGAAATAGCGGGATCCCGGAACAAGTCCGGGATGACGAAGCATCCGGCATCGTGCCCAAGGCGAGTGGGAAATTGAGTTCACGCAGAGACGCGGAGACGCGGAGGGGGTGCGGCTCGGACGCCACTCTCTGCGCCTCCGCGACTCTGCGAGAGTAAAGTTCGCGCAAAGCGCGCGAAGATTGCGAAACCCTCACTCCCCGCCCAGCACCTTGTCCAGATAGGCCGCCAGACGCACGCCGGACTGTTCCAGCCGCTGCTCCATGGCGGGTGTCCATTGCCAGGCATATTGCCAGGAAAGGCTGACCGGGGATTCCCGCGTCCCCTCGCCCAGTTCGCCGCCCCTGGGCGGATAGGCGCGGCTACGCAGGGCAGTGCTCTCGTCGATCCAGACCGCTGGGTCGCTGTTCCACCAGCCGATCACCTTCTCCGGCGTCATCTGGCGCTCCAGCCTGTCGGCATATTCGCTGTAGCTGAGCTGGCGTTTCAGAATCAGCCCTTCATCCCACACCCAATGCAAATTCTGCGGCTCGTCGAACCACAACACGTTGAACCAGTTCCCCCCGCGATCCGTGCCGTTCCCCGCGTGGAACGGCTGGTGCAGGTCTGCGACTATGTGGACGATGAACCGCAGGGCCTTCTGCCGGTCTTCCCGGATGGCGTTGCGATCGCGCAGTACCGCCGCGAAATGGTCCAGCGCGGTCGCGGCGTCGCCTTCCGGCGGATGGGCAAGCTCGGCGGCATGCTTGCCATCCGGCAGAGTCACGAAATGCCAGGGTGAGGCCTCAGTCTGCCAGAAGGGATCGGGGTTGGAGCGTTCGTCATCCGGCCAGGTGGCGGCATCGGCCAGCGTTTCCCTGCCGAGAATTCCCTCGATTTCCGCGCGGACCTTCCCGCTGATGTTGCGCTCTGCAATCTCGGCGCTTACCCGATGTCCTACAGGCCCCCAGGCTGCAGCGGGCGAGGCAAGCGTCAGCACCACAACCGGCGCGGCGATGGACAGGACAGATTTGGCGATAGGCATCATGAGCTGGGCATTTCCTCGATTGCGGCCTTACCGCCGGGCTAGCCCCTCCCCCATGCCGCTGGCAACCGCATGACGCGCGAACTGGCCTTTATCGAGCGCCTGCGCGCCCTTGCGACGCATCCCGCCGCGCGCGGACTGCGGGACGATTGCGCTGTGCTGGACCTCGGCGCTGAAACGCTGATCCTCACGCATGACATGCTGGTGGAAGGGATTCACTACCTTCCGGACGCAGACCGGGCCGATGTGGCGTGGAAACTGGTCGCCACCAATCTGTCCGACCTTGCCGCCAAGGGCGCCGAACCGCTGGGCGTGCTGCTGGGCCATAT
Source organism: Sphingomonadales bacterium 63-6 (assembly GCA_001898545.1). GTDB lineage: Bacteria > Pseudomonadota > Alphaproteobacteria > Sphingomonadales > Sphingomonadaceae > Andeanibacterium. The sequence continues at coordinate 1,569 of MKUB01000139.1, forward strand.
GCTGGGGCCCGACGATGCGGACTTCCTGCGCGGGCTGGAAGAGGTGCTGGGCCATTACAACGTGCCCCTGCTGGGCGGGGACACGACATCGGGCGGCCCGCCCCGCGCGGATGGCTTGACCGCTATCGGCCGCGCGACTTTCCGCCCCGTCCCCTCCCGCTCCGGCGCGAGACCCGGCGATGCGATCTATCTCACCGGGCCGCTGGGCGGCGCGATGCTCGGCTTCGAGGCCCTGCGCGACGGCACGGGAGAGGACAGCACCGCTTATCGCCGCCCCAGGGCGCGGCTGACCGAAGGGCAAGCGCTCGCCCCGCATGTGACGGCCATGATGGACGTTTCGGACGGGTTGCTGCTGGACGCCGCGCGAATGGCGCGGGCCAGCGGGGTCACCATGGCTCTGGACGCCGCCTCAGTCCCCTTGGCGTGCCCCCCTGCCCGTTTGAGCGCGGCCATGCGCTGGGGCGACGATTACGAATTGCTGTTCACCGCTCCGGCGGAAACGGCGCTACCGGTGCCGGTTTTCCGCGTGGGAACAGTGCTGGAACAGGCCGATACGCCGCTCCTGCTGGACGGTGTTCCGCTCAGCGAAAAGGACGGCCTGGGTTACGAACACGGCTGATCCGGCCCGGCAAGAGCCCGAAAAGCGCACCTTAATGCGCTGAAACGTCCACGCCCTGCCGGCGCAGCACATCCTTCATCGCGTGATAGGCTTCCTTCTGGCGATGGTTGGGAATGCCGGGGTAGAGGTGATGGATCAGGTGATATTCCATCGCCATCGATGCCCAATAGCCAAGCCGAGCCCGGAAGATCTTGGTGTTCTTGTAGCGCCCGCGCTCCTGCGGATGATGCGGCGCCCAGCTGAGCCAATAGCGGATCCAGGACAGGCCGACCTGACGGGGAAGCCACCATAGCACCGCCACTTCGATGGCATAGCCGCTCCAGGCCATGCCGAAGAAAGTTCCCAGCATAACCAGCTGAAGAATAGTGGTTTGCATGGCCGCCTTGCGCGAAGCGGGCGTATTCATATCGACCATCATCTTCTTGTAGCGATGGACCGATCCTTCCACGCCCGGCTGCCGGTTCCACCATGTTTTCAGGATGGCCTGCCACCAATTGGGCGCGCCATCGGTGTAATCGGGATCGAGCTGCGGATCGTTGGTATATTTGTGGTGCTCCATATGGGTCAGCCGCGCCACGCCGAAGCCCAAGGCAATCGGAATCGTGGAGAGATGGCCGGTCAGTTCGTTGACCCAATAGAGCTTGTGACCGCGCGGATAGATGTTGGAATGCATCGCCTCATGGCTGGGGATGAAGCCATAGGCCGCGCAGAAGGTGGAAAAGAGAAAGCCCAGCGTCAGGCCGACCGGGCCGAGATAGCCCAGGATCGCCAGCGGAAAGAGGCTGACCCAGATCGCGAAGCAGGTGACGGTAAGCGCGGCATAGACCCAGGTGGCGCCGCCGTGGAATTGCATGGCAATCGCCCGCTCTTCCTTCATCATCTCGCGGCGCAGATGCTTGTCGAGCGTATCGTCGCCCGCAAGGCCGATTACGGGGCCGTCTTCCGCCGGAATGATGCCGGGAACCTCGATCGAGTTGCGCTCGATCACTTCAGCCTCGACGAGCATTTCCGCCTCGACGAGGCTGTCTTCCTTCACCGGTCCGTCAGTCACAGCGCCAGCCCCTTCACAACCCCAAGCGCCCTCACAACCAGCGCCCCTTGATATTGGCGTAGAGCCCCCATGCCCCGCCGAAGAGCAGGCCGAATGCGATCCGGCTCATGCCGAAGGGCGCGTCCACGCCCCAATAGGCCATGAGCTGCGCGGTAAGCGGCGCGATGAAACCGATGCCGAACAGGAACGGCATCACGGCGAACAGCTTGCGGATGGCTTCGGTCATGACATTAACCTCGCATAAACCATTAGAAGGCGCAAGATTTCTTGGTTCCTAGGTAATATTCGCGAGGTATTCGCGGGCCCGCCCCGGCGATGCGCAGAGTGCGGTGATCAGGGCCTAACCCAAGGGGAAATGCGGGTTTTAGGGCTTGCGCACCCCATGATGCAGCTATAGCCATCGTAATTGGCGCGAGCCCCTCAAAATAAAAAGAAGGTGCCGCGCGTTCCGCAATTCTTTGCAGAGGGGGAGAGGGTCTCGTGAACCTCATCACTATTTCAATCATATTGGGGCTATTGGCGATCGTTTACGGTTTCGTCACCAGCCGCCAGGTGCTCAGCGCGAGCGCCGGTAATGAAAAAATGCAGCAAATTTCTGCAGCTATTCAAGAAGGTGCCCAAGCCTACTTGAAGCGGCAATATACCACCATCGCCATTGTCGGTGTGGTTGTGGCCGTGATCATCGCCGCCACGCTGGGCGCGATTTCGGCCAGTGGTTTCGTGATCGGAGCCATTCTGTCGGGCGTTGCGGGCTTCATCGGAATGAACATTTCGGTGCGCGCCAATGTCCGCACCGCCGCCGCGGCCCAGCAGAGCCTGCAAAGCGGGCTGACGCTGGCCTTCCGCGCCGGCGCGATCACCGGCCTGCTGGTGGCCGGCCTTGCCCTCCTCGCAATCGCGGTGTTCTATTGGTATCTCACCGACATGGCGGGATATAGTGTTGGCGGTGAAGACCGCACCGTGGTGGATGGCCTTGTGGCCCTTGCCTTCGGTGCATCGCTGATCTCCATCTTCGCGCGTCTTGGCGGCGGCATCTTCACCAAGGCGGCCGATGTCGGCGCCGATCTTGTCGGCAAGGTGGAAGCGGGCATTCCCGAGGATGACCCCCGCAACCCCGCCGTGATCGCGGACAACGTGGGCGACAATGTGGGCGACTGTGCCGGCATGGCCGCCGACCTGTTCGAAACCTATGTCGTCACCGTCGGCGCAACCATGGTGCTGACCGCGCTGCTGCTGAAGGGCGTGGGCACGATGTTGCCCAACCTGATGGCCCTGCCCCTGTTGATCGGCGGCGTCTGCATCGTGACCTCGATCATCGGCACCTATTTCGTGCGCCTCGGCGGTTCGAACAATGTGATGGGCGCCATGTACAAGGGCTTCCTCGTCTCCGCAGTGCTGGCCATTCCCGCCATCTGGTGGGCGACCTCAACAGCGCTGGGCAGCATGGAAACGACCCTGCCGGGAACGGACTTCAACGGCCGCGCCCTGTTCTATTGTTCGCTGCTGGGCCTTGTCATCACCGGCCTGATTATCTGGATCACGGAATATTACACCGGCACCAATTTCCGCCCCGTCCGCTCCATCGCCAAGGCTTCGGAGACCGGGCACGGGACCAATGTGATCCAGGGCCTTGCGGTTAGTCTGGAGGCGACTGCCCTGCCCACCATCGTCATCGTGGCGGGCATCATCATCGCCTATCAGCTCGCCGGTTTGATCGGCATTGCCTATGGCGCCACGGCCATGCTGGCGCTGGCGGGAATGGTCGTAGCTCTCGACGCCTATGGCCCGGTTACCGACAATGCCGGCGGCATTGCCGAAATGGCCGGCCTTGACGACAGCGTGCGCGAGAAGACCGATCTGCTCGATGCCGTGGGCAACACCACCAAGGCCGTGACCAAGGGCTATGCCATCGGTTCGGCAGGCCTCGCAGCGCTGGTGCTTTTTGCCGCCTACACCACCGATCTGAAGGAGTTCTTCCCCGAGCTGACCGTCAATTTCAGTCTGGAGAACCCCTATGTCATCGTCGGCCTGCTGCTTGGTGCGCTGCTGCCCTATCTGTTCGGGGCAATGGGCATGACGGCCGTGGGCCGTGCGGCAGGCGATGTGGTGAAGGATGTGCGCAACCAGTTCGCCGCCGATCCGGGCATCATGGCGGGAACATCCAGGCCCGATTACGCAAGGACGGTGGACCTCGTAACCAAGGCCGCGATCAAGGAAATGATCATCCCTTCGCTGCTGCCGGTGCTGGCGCCTATCGTCGTCTATTTCGTCATCACTCTGGTGGCGGGCCAGCAGAACGGCTTTGCCGCCTTGGGCGCCCTGCTGCTGGGCGTGATTGTGGGTGGGCTGTTCGTGGCCCTTTCCATGACCTCGGGCGGCGGTGCCTGGGATAATGCCAAGAAATATATCGAGGATGGCAATCACGGCGGCAAGGGCAGCGAAGCCCACAAGGCCGCGGTGACGGGCGATACGGTGGGCGATCCCTACAAGGACACGGCCGGTCCGGCAGTGAACCCCATGATCAAGATCACCAATATCGTGGCGCTGCTGCTTCTGGCCGCTCTGGCAGCCTGATCCTGACCGGCCTTTCCGGCCAATGCAGGCCCCGCCCGGCGCAATCCGGGCGGGGCCTTTGCTTTGGGGTGCCCCATTATGGCAGGCCCGATATTCGCTTAATGCTTCCTTTGCGTTCAAGCGCTAGGCGCGGCACTCGGCCCATCATTGGAGAGCCTGCAAAGGTTAACGGCTTGGAAGGCAGTTCATTCCAGAGATCGGATTTGCAATCCCTGCAAGACAGCGGGCCTATTCGCTCGCCAACCGTCCATGCGCAGGCGATGGACTGGCATGCAATGGCGAGCGTGGAGGCCGTGCTGCGCTGGGATGCGCTGGCGCAATGGGCATCCAGCCCCAATCCCTTCTTTGAAAGCTGGTATCTTCTTCCCGCGCTGGAAACGCTGGACCCCGATGGCCGCGTGAAACTGCTGTGCGTGGAAGTGGAAGGCGCCCTTGCCGGGCTGTTCCCCATCCTGCGCGAAAGCCGCTATTATCGGCATTATCTGCCGCAATGGGGCACCTGGATTCACGGCAATTGCTTCCTCGGCCTGCCTCTGGTGGCCAAGGGCATGGAACGGGTTTTCTGGCGCGCCGTGCTGAACTGGGCAGACCGCAATGCTGGCGGAACCCTGTTCCTCCATATGCCGCAGATACCGCTGGAAAGCGCGGTCTATCATGCGCTGAAGGCCGTGCTGGCCGAGCAGAACCGCCCGGCCGCGCTGGTCCATCGGGAAGAGCGTGCCCTGCTGTGTTCAGGCCTTTCGCCCGATACCTATCTGGAAGCGGCGCTCACCGGCAAGAAACGCAAGGAACTGCGCCGCCAATATAGCCGCCTTGCCGAATTGGGCGAGCTGACCTTCGAACGAAGCTGCGATGCCGAAGGCGTCGATCAATGGGTGGAAGATTTCCTGCGGCTGGAAGCCTCCGGCTGGAAAGGCAGCACCGGCCATGCCCTCGCCCGGGCAGAGGCCACTGCGCGTCTATTTCGGGCGGCCCTGCCCGGCGCGGCTTG
>MKUB01000140.1 GCA_001898545.1 Sphingomonadales bacterium 63-6
TATGGCCGCTTCGGCGGAAAGGCCGGCATCGACGCCTTCACCGAACTGCGCTGGATCACCATCGAAACTCAGCCAGGGCATTACCCCATTTGATCGACGAGATCGGGCGCCGCTATTCCGGTGGCGCCCGGTCCTCCCCTCCCTCCATCTCCAGCGCATTGCGGATCAGCAGGTCGAGATAGGTGCGCAATCGGCCGCGCTGGGCAGGCTTCAGCCAGCCGGCGAAGATGACATTCCTCCGCAGGGCATCGTCGCGCATCACGCCATAGACACGCTGCCCCTCTTCGGTCAGTTCGATTTTCACCTGCCCGCTGGTGCCATCCTTCACCCGGTTCACCAGCCCGGCGGAGGCGAGCGAATCCAGCGTCCGGCTGACCTGCGCCTTGTCGGCGTCCACATGCTCCACCAGCCCCATGAAGGCGATCGACGGACGGCTGGCCGCGTTCACCAGCACCCGCCATTCAAAATTCGACACGCCCGTCTGGCGCTTGAAAGAGGCGGTGGCGCTGCGGGTTATGATATTCGCGATGTTGATGATGGCCGCCTGCACCCGGTTAGGCGTGTCCATCAGGGCGGTGCCTGCGCCATCCTCGCCGCCGGGCTCTTCCGATTTCGCCAGCGCCATTTCGTCCGCCAGGATCTGGGCCGCGCGGCTCTGTAATTTGATCATCAGCCCGGCGAGTTCGAAAATCTCGACTGCGGACATCCCCCGGAGCAGTTCCTCCTCCCGCCGCTTGGCCACCGCATCGAGTTCCTGCCCGAGCACCATCCCTTTCGGCGTCAGCGTATAGGGATCGCGCTGGCGCTCACGCTGCGCCAGCCCATCCTTGCGCAGCGCCGCCAGAGCACGGCTGACCTGAGCGACATCGTTGCCCAGCATATAGGCAAGCTCCGACACGCGGGCTTCTTCCATGCGATAGAGCGTGAAGGCGACCCGCTGCTCCATCCGGTTTTCAGGCTGCAAGCCGCTGAAGGCAGTGCGCGCGCTTTTCACAAGAATGCGCCTCAGCAGCAGGAAATGCGCTGAGATCAGTTCCTGCTGAACGCCTGCCAGCGGCGCATTAATGCCGTTCCGCTCTTCCGCCACGCGTATCGTCCCGTCTGCGCTGCTTATGCAGTCTGTTGCAATCAACCCCCGCTGATTGGCCACTCCCTATGTCCAATATGGGCCCTTGGCAAATCGCGGAACAAAAACGCCGGCGGCTCCTATAATGGAAACCGCCGGCGCCGCGATGACCCCTGCGAGGGACACCTGGATCAGAAGCGCGCGCGCGCGCCGATCGTGTAGTAACGGCCAATCGTGTCGAAATAGACCGGATTGGTGGGATACTGGAATTCCGGCACGATCGGCGGTTCCTTGTTGAGCAGATTGTTGATGCGGAAGAACAGTTCGAAGCCCTTCTCGTCAGACTCGCCCCAGCGCGGACCGACCTTCGCCGTGCCCGACAGGTTCAGATAGAACCGGCTGGGCACGCTGTTATCGTTGATGGAGTTGGGCAGCTTGGGATCGTAGCCTTCATCGCTGGGGTCCTTGTAGAGAGAATCCAGCACACCCTTGTCGATATAGCGGCCCTGCAGGGTCAGGGTGAAACGCGGATTGACGAAGGTGACGAAGGCGCTGGCCGTCCACTTCGGGGCGCTGATCGACGCGGCGCTGCCGGTCTGGCCCGCGCGGTTGATTTCCTGACCGTAGGCAACGGTAGTCAGTTCATCCGTATAGGTCGCAAGGCCGCGCAGCATCAGCTGGTTCTGGGCGCCCATGTCGATCCGGTAATCCGCCTCGAAGTCGAGCCCGCTGGTGCGCAGTTCTTCCAGATTGACCGAAACGTTGCGAACCGAAGTGATGTCCTGCCCACTTGCGATGCTGCCATCGTTGATGAGCGCGCAGGCTTCCACGCGGCCCTTGAAACATTCGTTGATGATGTTCTGCGAGCCGCCGGGAGGCGTGCCGATATAATCCTGCACCTTGATGTTGAAGTAATCGACCGAGAAGCGCAGCCCGTCGAGCGCCCCCTTGGGCTGCAGGATCATGCCCGCACCCCAGGTGTTCGCGGTTTCAGGCTTGAGATAGGGACTGCCGCCGCTCAGCAGGCTGGGATTGTTCGAAACAGGCTTGTTCTGGTCGTCGAGCTTGAACGGATTGGAGATCGAGGAGAACGCACTGGCCGACGAAAGGAACAATTCGGCAAAGTTCGGCGCCCGGATATCGCGCGAGCGGCTGACGCGGAAGCGCAACCAGTCGGTCGGCTCCCAGTTCATGCTCAGCTTCCACGTAGTCGCATCGAAGGAATTCTCGACATTGGTGCGCAGATAGCTGCCGAAGCCGGTGATGTTGTAATGCGTCTGCCGGATCGCGCCGTTGACGCTGAGCGCCTCGGCCCCCGGCACATCGGACAGGATCGGCACCTCGACTTCGGCATAGCCTTCGATCACCTCAGTCTTGCCGTTGTAATCGGCGCCGAAGTTCTGGAAATAGGCATAGAGGTTCGACAGATCGTCATGCACCACGTCGATCTTGTCGACGCGATATTCCCCGCCAAAGGCCACCGCGACATTGCCGCCGGGCGCCTCGAACAATTCGCCGCTAACATTGGCCGCAATCACATGCTGCTCCAGCGCAATGTCCTCTACCAGCGTGCCGTAGATATAATCCTTGGCAGCAGGATCGTAATTGTTCTCGCCGAAGAGATTGACCGGGACGCAGCCCGCCGCCGCCGCGCGCAGGGCCGGATCGGCGCTCAACAATGCGCGGCAGGTCGGCTTGCCGGTGACAGGATCGGTCACCGCATCGGCCGCGAAATAGAAATAGGCATTGCTCTTGGCGATCGTTGCCGGGTTGCTGACCGGATAGATGGCCGCGCCGACAACCAGATTGTCCTCCACCTTCTGCAGGCGGTCGGTTCGGCTATATTGATAATAGCCGTCCCACTTCCAGTTTTCGCTGAAGGAACCGTTGAGCCCGGTCGCAATGCGATAGGTATCGGCGCTGGAAGTGCTGTAGCCGCGCGCGAAATCGTTGAACAGGCGCTGCATGGTGAAGGCCCCGGAGGCCGGGCGCGACAGGGAATAGGGTCCGGTCGGCTGGTTTTGCTGACTGCCAGAAAGCGTAGCGCGCAGGGCAGCCGGCATGAAGGGGTTATCCGCATAGATCGGAACCGCGGTGCTGAAGAACGATGTCTGCAGAAGCTGGCCATCTACATGGCCGTAAGTTCCGTCGACAAACAACCGGATGTCGTCCGTGACGTCATAATTCAGTGAAGCGTTGACGGAGTAACGCTCCACCGGAACGGTGATGTTGGAATCGATATAGGCGGGCAGATAGTCTCCACCCTTCTGGAACGTGGCGAAGGCCGGTGAGCCGACCTTGAACGGCACGGGGTTGCCATTTTCGTCGAAGGTGATGCCCCCGGTGCCGAACATATTGGCCGCCGGACCGGTCTTGATGACACCGGCATTGTTGAAGCTCAGCCCCGCCCCGTCGTTCACACGGACGAAGTTGGGCATGCCGTTGCCGCTGGCATAGCCGTTGTTCGTCACCACAGCACCGGCGGTACACCAGTCCCGCGTGAAGCAATTGCCGATGCCTTTCTGATCGGCATATTCGCCGCCGATCACAAAGTGGCCCCGGTCGCCAATGGCCGTGCCGAAGGCCGCTGCGGCATGGAAGCGATCGCCATCGCCTTCGTCGGAGATACCGTAATCAGCCTCCGCCTTGATACCTTCCAAAGTGGTATTGAGGATCACGTTGACCACGCCCGTGATGGCATCCGAACCATAGGCCGCCGAAGCACCGCCCGTCACGATTTCCGTGCGGTCCATCAGGATCGAGGGAATGAAGTTGAGATCGACCGAACCTTCGCGCGTGGTAGGGGCGAAGCGGCGACCGTTCACCAGCGTAAGGTTGCGGGTCACGCCCAGGCCGCGCAGGTTCATGATGCGCGCGCCGACGTTGAAGCTGCCGAAGCCCTGCGTCTGCGGGCTGGTGCTGTCACGGAAGGAGGGAAGCTCGGCAATCGCCTCTGCCACGTTGGTCACGCCGCGCCGCGCGAGATCGTCGCCGCCGAGCGTGGTGACCGGAGAGGGCGCATCGAAAGTGGTGCGCTGCAGGCGCGAACCGGTCACGATGATCGGGCCATTGCTGGAAGAGGCGCCATCGGCGGCGCTCGCTTCCTCTGCGGCCGTAACCTTGCCCGGAGGAGCCTCGTCCGCGGCGAAGGCAGGCGATGCTACACAGAGCGCCGTTGCAGCCATCAGGACCGAACGAATTCCAGGATTGCGTGATTTGGCCATGTCTCTCCCCTTCTGATCTGCATCTCCGAAGAGCAGGGGAAGACTGCCACCATAGCTACCGCCGTACCTGCCAGAACCTGACAGCCACGCCAATCTGCAACGGAATGTGCCGTTGCACCCTCTCCCACTTGCGCCTTCGGGGCGCTTATTGGGGTGATACTTGCCCGTTTGATTTCTTCAAAGTCAAGGGACAAAAGAATTTGAAGCTGAAAATTCGCTGAACGATAGATAGGAAGCGAATAACTAGCGCATTTTGGCGATGCTTTTGCGCGGGATCGGATGATGCCGCCCCTCAGCTCCCGCAAATGCCCACCAAACACGCCAAACTGAAAATTGACATTATCAACGCCCGTTTCTAATCATCGCGGCAACCAAAAGGCGCATGACGCCATAAAAACGGGAGAGGATGTCGATGAATTTCAAGGCTATGGCCTTGGCCATGCTGGCATTTCCGGCATTGGCGGGCAGCGCATCGGCTCAGGATGATGCGACTCGCGCCGCGCAATTCGCGGCCATTGCCCGCCTTCCCGATTTCGACAGCGTCTGGCGCCCGGAATGGGGCGTGGTGGGCAAGCTGCGCGCGGCGGAAGGCCAGGCGCCGCTGACCGCAAAGGCCCGCGCTATTGTGGACGCCTTCAACGCCGCGAAGGAAAGCGGGAAGAACCTGCAGACGGAAGGGGCCAATTGCATGCCGGTGGGCGTGCCGGGCGTCATGCGATATCCCTATCCGATCGAGTTCATATACTCGCCGGGCAAGGTGAATATCGTCATCGAAACGCACAGTCAGGTGCGCCGCATCTTCACCGATGGCCGCCCCCTGCCCGAAGACCCGGACCTGCTGTTCAACGGCAGCTCCATCGGCCATTGGGAAGGCGATACTTTGGTGGCCGAGACTATCGGCCTCTCGCCGCTGATCTCCCTGATCGCGGGCCTCCACCCCACGGAAAACACCCGGATCGTGGAACGCATGAAACTGGATGGGCCCGACCGTCTGGCAATCGAAACAACGATCACCGATCCCGAATTGTTCACCGCCCCCTTCACTACCTCCATGTTCTACAAGCGGGAGCGGGACTGGGATATCCGCGAATATATCTGCCAGGAAAACAACCGCGACGCCGCGGATGCCGAAGGCCGCCCGAGCATGGACCTCGGCTTCGATGGAATCGAATGACGGCAGTTTTCGGGCCTGAATTTCACAGGAGCACAGAATGAACCGCTTCATCACCAGTCTGGCAGCTGCGGCCGTGCTGGCCCTCGTTCCCACAGCGTCCTCCGCCCATCATTCGACGGCGATGTTCGAATGGGGCAAGGAAATCAGCCTCAAGAATGCCACCGTGCTACGCTGGGATTGGACCAATCCGCACACCTTCCTTTACGTCACGACCAAGGGTGCGGACGGCAAGGAAAAGAAGTGGGCCTTCGAGGGCATGAGCCCCAATCACCTGACCCGTGCGGGATGGTCCAAGCGGACCCTCAAGCCCGGCGATCTTGTCGATCTTACTTATTACCCCTTGCGCGACGGACGCAGTGGAGGCTTCAATGTCACTGTCACATTCCCCGGTGGGAAGACGCTGAAGCAACTGACGTTCGATTAAACGAACCTCCCGCCCCGGCGTTTTCGCTCCAATAGAACGGAAGCGCCGGGGCAACCCGAGCGACGTCCGCAATTGAGAGGTATCATGACCCGCTATTCGCTGGGCGCTATCGTTCTGCATTGGCTGATCGCCTTTGCTCTGGCCTTTGAACTGGCTCTTGGCTTTGCAATGCCGCGCGGGGTGGAAGGCTTTGCGCTGTTCCAGCTGCACAAATCCGTCGGCATATCGATCCTGCTGCTGACCGTGCTGCGCCTGGGGTGGAGGCTGGCCCATCCCCGCCCGGCCCCGCTGGAAAGCGGATGGGCTCACAGGATGGCCCATGCGGTCCATGTCGGCTTTTACCTGTTCATGCTGCTTGCCCCGCTCACCGGCTGGGCCCTGGTATCCACCGCGCCGATCAAGGTGCCGACCCTGGTGTTCGGCACCCTGCCCCTGCCGCACCTGCCGCTGGCCGACAGCCTCAATCCCATCGTGGAAGAGGCGCATGAGCTGCTCGCCTGGTTCGGTATCGCGCTGTTCCTGCTCCATGTGGCAGGCGCAGTGCGGCACGAGATCCTGCTGCGCGACCGCCTGCTGGAACGCATGGCGCCGGGCGGCAGCCGCCCGCTGGGCGCCGCGCTTGCGCTGGGTGTGCTCGCCCTTGGGATCGGGGCGTTCCTTTCCATCGGCGGCGCGAAGTCCGGCAGGGAAGAGCCCGAGAACGTGGCCACTGCTCCCGTGACCGACTCTCCCATCGCGGAACAAACTCCCGAAGCATCGCCGTCAGCGGAAGAAACCAGCCCCGCCGCCAGCGAAACCCCCGCGCCCATTCCCACCTGGACGATCAGCCCCGGCGGCCGGCTCGCCTTCAAGGTGGGCAATGGCGATGCCGGCGTGGTCGAGGGCAGCTTCAGTAAATGGCAGGGCGCCATCGCTTTCGATCCCGAACGGCCGGAAACCGCCGACATCCGCATCACCGTCGACCTCGCCAGCGCCAGCGTGGGCGATTCCACGCAGGACGGCATGCTGGCCGGGGACGAATTCTTCGCCGTCAGCCGTTTCAGCAAGGCCGTCTTCACTGCGCGCTCCGCCCGGCGGACGGGGACCGATCGCTATACTGCCAGCGGCACTCTGCAATTGAAGGGGGCGAGCAAGCCCCAGACGATCAGCTTCCGCCTGACCGGCAGCGGGCTTGCCCGCAAGGTTCAGGGCAGCGCCACTGTCGCGCGCGCCGCTTTCGGTGTCGGTGAAGGCGCCGCGGCGGAAGGCCTCGATCCCAATGTCACGGTGAACTTCAGTTTCGACGCCAAGGGAACCCTCCCGGCGGAGTGATCCCGCACGGA
>MKUB01000141.1:0-5404 GCA_001898545.1 Sphingomonadales bacterium 63-6
TGACGATATGCACAGTGTTCTGTTCGCCGCCCATAGTGTCGCCCTTCACGTCATTGGCCACGATCCAGTCCGCGCCCTTGGACTTGCGCTTCTTCTTGGCGTTCTCGATCAGGTCATTGGTTTCGGCGGCGAAGCCCACCAGCAGGCGCGGCCGGTTCTGGCTGGCCGCAACCGTGGCGAGAATATCGGGATTTTCCGTCAGCAAGAGCGCTGGCGGGGCATTGGAGCGCTTCTTGATCTTGGCGTCGGCAAATTCCATCGTCCGCCAATCGGCCACGGCGGCCACCATCACTGCCGCATCGGCGGGCAAGGCGCGCTTTACCGCATCGGCCATCTCAAGAGCGGATTCGACATCGATCCGGTCCACGCCCGGCGGGGTCCTGAGATGGACCGGACCGGTCACCAATGTCACCCGCGCGCCCAGAGCCGCAGCCGCGGCGGCGATAGCGAAGCCCTGCTTTCCGGAGGAGCGATTGGCAATATAGCGCACCGGGTCGATGGGCTCATGCGTGGGGCCCGCGGTAACCAGCACATGCCTGCCATAAAGCGGGCGATGCTCCGGCGCGATTTCGAAGCCGGGTTGCCCCTCCAGCGGATCTTCGCGGATTTCCGCCAGCGGAGGCATGGCCTGTTCCCAATCCACCGGCTCCGCCGTGGCCCCGCCCGATCCCGTGCGGACCAGATGGTTGAGCGCTTCCGCATCGGTCGGCGGCGCGGAACGCGCCTGCCCCTTGCGAGCGAACAGGGAGTTGGAAAGATCGGGTTCTGCCTCGACCGGTTCTTCCACGGCTGGCGTACCGGGTTCGGGATAGGCCCTGCTCAGCGCATCGCCAAAGGGAGCGCGGGAGGGGAGGAAATCCTCAGGCAACGCGGGAATATCGCCATATTCGACTTCGTCCTCGCGAATGCGGCGCGGCGTGGTGCGCTGGATCAGGGACGCGAACAGCCCGCTTAGGCCGCCTTTGCTTACAGTGGAGCTGTCCTCCTCCTGCAAATCTTCCTCTTCATCCTCCGGCTCCAGCGCCTCGAGATAATCGGCGATCTGGTGGCGCCCTGCCCCACCTTCACCCAGCAAGCCGGGATCGAGGCCGAGCATATCTGCAATCTCGAGCCAGACCATTTCCGGTTCCGGCAGGCGGCCGGGGCCGAATTCTCCGCATGCCATCGGGCCTTCATCGGGCTGCATCACCCGGACCCCGGCATGGCGCAACCAGGCGACATTGCGCTGCGTCGCCTCATGCTGCCACATGCGCACATTCATGGCCGGAACCGCCAGCACCGGCTTGTCCGTGGCGAGAATCAGCGTGGTGGCCAGATCGTCGGCAATGCCCGCCGCCATCTTCGCCAGCAGATCGGCCGTGGCCGGGCAGACCACCACCAGATCGGCATTCCGGCTGAGCTGGATATGTCCCATCTCCGCCTCATCCGTGAGATTCCACAGCGTGGTATGGACCTTGTTTTCGCTGAGCGCCGCAAGCGACATGGGCGTGACGAATTGCGCACCGCCCTCGGTCAGCACGCAGGTCACATCCCCGCCGCCCTTGCGGATCAGGCGGACCAATTCGCAGGATTTATAGGCAGCTATGCCGCCACCCACGACCAGCAAGATGCATGGCCCCGTCATATGTGCACCCTGCACCTGTGCGCGATGAAGTTCATTCAACCAACCTAGCGCCGCCGTTAACCTAATGCCAGTCATGGCCCGCCCGTGGTTAAGTTTTGCCTAGCAGCTTCTATCCGGGCATAGGCATATGAAGAGACGGAGGAGATACAAACATGCGCCTGATCCTCACTGCCCTGCTGTTCGTGGGCGGGTTGTTCTTCATCATCAATGGGCTGAGCTTTCTGGCCATGCCGCAATCCTCAGTAGGCAGCTTCGGCCTCGATGCCGTGGGGGCGGCGGGCTGGTCCACCATCCGCGCGGATATGACTGCCTTCTTCGTGGTGGGCGGCTTCTGCATGGTATGGGGCGCATGGAAGCGCGCGGGCGACATGCTGCTGGTACCTGCCGCCCTGTTCGGCATTGCCTTTATCGGCCGGCTGGTGAGCCTGATCGCCGATGGCGGCTATGAAGGTGCGGCCATGCCCATGGCGATCGAGGCTGGCGTGGTGCTCGTCTCCATAATGGGCAACCGCCTGCTGCCCCACCACAAGGTGGAAGAATTGACCAGCTAAGCCGGTTCCGGCGGCGGCGCCCCGCGTGCCGCCGCTATCAGGTCCACGAGTGCGCGGGGCACGAAGGCCAGCCCCGCGCCATAGGCGGGCAGCACCATTGCGCCCCAGTAGAAATTCTCCGGCCGGGCAAACAGCGCGATGGCCAGCGCGAATCCTGCGAACCACAGTGCGGCAAACCAGCCGAGCCTGCCGCCCAGCCCCAGCCAGCCGACAAACGGCAGCAGCGCCAGCGGAGCGCCCAGCCGCAACGGGAGGAAGGAAAGAGGCGTAAGCCGCACCATGGCCTCCAGAAAGGCCTGTGGCCCCAGCAGGCCCGACCAGCCTTGCGAGGATGGCGCATCGGGCGGGCGCAGCGCAATCACCGCCTGGGCATGAAGCGCCATGCCGATGGCAAAGAGCGCGATTACTCCCAGCAGGGCCAGCGCCTCCCCCTTGCGCCGCCCGGCAATCGCAAAAGCCAGCCAGAGCAGAACGAAGGGCAGCGCCAGTTCGCGTACTGCCAGCGCAGCGGCAGCGAGCAGCAGGCTGGGCCACCACCGCCCCGGCCGGTAGATGAACAGCGCGGCGGAAAGCAGCAGCCCGGCCACCAGTTCATGCACCAGCCCGGCAATGTCCAGAAAAGCGCCAAGGCCGCATAGGACCACCAGCAAGGCCCCGCCGATCCGCTCGGGCGCGCTGGCTCGCGTTGCAGGCAGCCCCATCAGCCCGACCAGGCAAAGGCCGAGCGAGAATATCGTCACAACCCGCCAGCCGCCCGAGCCGAACAGGCGCGTCCCCTCCGCCAGCACGGGCGAGCGGACAGTAAAGAAGGGCTTGGTTGGGTAATTACGCGCCATCTGCTGGGCGATAGCTGCCTCATAATAGCCCTGCCCGCGCGCCATTTCGGCATTGATCGCGCGGTAGAGGTTGAGATCGCCTCTATCCCCTTCCCCTCCGGGGTGTGGCTGTCCCTGCCCAGCTTCCATCCGCGCATCACCGGAGCGTATGAGCATCCCGGTGGCGGATATGCTCCAGAGGCAGCTTGCGACAAGCGCAAGCAGCACGAAAATAGCTGCCGGACGCGGAAGACGCGCCAGCGGCCGGTCGATCCATGCCGCGAGGCTCGCCCGCGACAGCACCGACTGATTGGTCAGGAGAGCCATCCGGCGAGGCTGGCCACCCAGATCGCCGCGCCGCCTGCCGCCGCTGCCAGCATATAGCCCGGCCAGCGGCGATTACCGCGCCGTTCCAAGATCAGCGGCACAGGCGCGAGCGGAGGCGCCTCGGGCGCGCCGCCCTTGGCCGGGATGCGATCTTCCAGCCGTCGCAGCAGGTCGGGCAGGCGCAGCAGCGTTTGGAAATCACTGCGCAGCCGGTCCGCCAGAACGGCTTCGGGGCCCAGTTCGTCCCTTATCCAGCTCTTCACGAAGGGGCCGGAAACGTCCCACATATTGATGGAGGGATCGAGCTGGGTGGCCACGCCTTCCACCATCACCATGGTCTTTTGCAGCAGCAGGAGATGCGGCTGGGTCTGCATGTCGAAATCGCGCGTAATGGCGAAGAGCCCGTCCAGCATCTGGCCGACCGAAAGCTCGCTCACCGGCTTGCCGCGCATCGGCTCGCCCACGGCGCGCAGGGCGGTCGCGAATTCATCCACCGAGTGATAGCTGGGCACATATTGCGCCTCGAAATGGATCTCGGCCACGCGGCGGTAATTGCCGGTGGTGAGGCCATAGAGGATCTCGGCCAGCCATTGGCGCGCGCGCCGGTCGATCCGGCCCATGATGCCGAAATCGATCGCCACGATCGTACCGTCCGCTTTCACGAACAGATTGCCCTGATGCATGTCCGCATGGAAGAAACCGGCGCTGATCGCCTGGGTGAGGAATGCCAGCACCAATCGGCTCGCCAACTTGGGCAGATCGTGCCCAGCGGCCTTCAGCGCCTCGATATCGCTGATCTTGACCCCGTCGATCCATTCGACAGTCATCACCCGGCCATTGGTACTATCCCAGTCGATCTCGGGCACGCGATAGCCTTCGAAGCCCTTCATCGCGGCGGCAAGCTCGCTGGCGGAGGCAGCCTCGCGCCGCAGATCCAGCTCGCGCGCGGTCCAGCGGCGGAAGTTCTCGATGGTCAGGCGCGGGCGCAGCCGGGCAGCTTCTCCGCCCAGTGCCTCCAGATGGGCGGCGGCCCATTCATAGGTTTCGATATCCCGCTCGAACCGGCGGCGAATGCCGGGGCGCAGCACCTTGATCGCCACGGTGCGCCCATCAATCGTCACGCCCTTGTGGACCTGCGCGATGGATGCCGCACCCACCGGATCGGGATCGACGCTGGCGAACAATGCCTCCAGCGGCTGGCCGAAGCTGCCCTCTATTTCCGCGCGGATCGCCGCGAAGGGAACCGGCGGTAGACTGTCCTGCAGACTGAGCAGATTGCGTGCCGCATCCTCTCCCACCAGATCGGGGCGAGTGGCAAGCGACTGGCCCAGCTTGATCGCCGCCGGGCCGATAGCCTTGAAGGCGCTGGAATAATCTGGCTCGCGCGGCTGAAAGGTGCCGAAGCGGGCCAGCTTGGCCAGCCGCCGCACCAGGGCAGGCGTATTGGGATCGCGTTCGATCCCGCGCAAGGCACCATGCCGCCCGGCCGTACGCGCCCATGACAAAAGGCGGATAATATGAGTCGCAGGGCTGGTCATCGCCTTGATTGCGCCCTCAAGCCTTCCACCCCGAATGGATCGCCACCAGCCCCCCCAGGATCGGCTCCACCCGCGTCTGGGTGAAGCCCGCATCGCGGATCATCCGTTCGAATTCCGGCATGGGCGGGAAGCGGCGGATCGATTCGATCAGATAGCGATAGCTATCCTCATCATGGGCAATCGCCTTGCCGAGTTGCGGCACCAGCTTGTGCGAATAAAGGTCGTAGGCTTCCTTGAAGCCCGGCCATTCGGTGGTCGAGAATTCGAGGCAATAGAAACGCCCGCCGAATTTCAGCACGCGATGGGCTTCGGCCAGCGCCTTGTCGATCCGGGTGACGTTCCGGATACCGAAGGCGATGGTGTAGGCATCGAAGAAGCGGCTGGGAAAGCTCAGTTCCTCGGCATTCTGGCGCGACCAGACGAGTTCATCCAGCCCGCGCTTGATCGCCCGCTCGATGCCGACATCCAGCATGTCCTGATTGATGTCGGAGACGGTAACGGTGGCCCCGCGTTCCGCCATGCGGAAGGCGATGTCGCCCGTGCCGCCCG
>MKUB01000141.1:5445-7211 GCA_001898545.1 Sphingomonadales bacterium 63-6
CGGACGAAGCGGTCCTTCCACAAACGATGCATGCCGGCCGACATGGCATCGTTCATGATGTCATATTTCGCCGCCACGTTGGAAAACACCGCGCCCACGCGCCGGGTCTTTTCTTCCGGGCTCACTTCTTCGTAGCCGAAGGATACCTGTTCGCTCATGCCTGCCCTGTAGCGGTCAGTCCCGCGCGGCGCCAGCCGAACCTTTGGGCCGAAGCGCCAGTGCCGAAACCACGATTCCCGCCAGGATCAAAGCCATGCCTACCCAGTGATAGGAATAGAGCTTTTCTCCCAGGATCAGCGCGGAAAGCAGCGCGCCGAACAGCGGCATCAGTGTAATCGCCTGTCCGGCACGGGCCGGGCCGACCTTCCCGGTAGCCCAATTATAGATGAAATAGGACACGAGCGAGGGCAGGATCGAGACATAGGCGAAAGCGCCCACGGTGCCCCAGCTCCAGTTGATATGCTTGCCCTGCATCCATTCCATGGCGGCGAGCGGCGCCATGGCCACCACACCTACCCAGAAAGTCACGGCCACAAAGCTTTCCGGCGCGGTGACAGGCCGCAGGCGCAGCAATACGGTGTAGAGCGCCCAGGCGACCACCGCCGTCATCACCAGCGCATCGCCCAAGCCGAAGTGAAGCCGCAGCGCCGCATGAGGGTCGCCCTGGAACACGATCGCCACCACGCCCAGAATCGAGACCGCCACGCCCGCCGCCTGCCGGGGATCGGGCCGCGTGCCGAAGATGATCCGGTCGAACAAAGCGACCAGCGCCGGGATCGCCGCCTGCAGCAGCAGAGCATTGCTGGCCGTGGTGTAGCCCAGCCCCATATAGAGCACGCCGTTGAAGGTCGCGATGCCGATCACCCCCAGCAGCAGCACCATCTTCCACCCGCTCAGCAGCGCGGCCCGGTCATTCCACACCGATCTGGCGGCGAAGGGCAGCAGCAGCAAAGAGGCGCAGGTCCAGCGGACAAAGGCCAGAGTGAAGGGCGGAATATCCTCATGGAAGGCGCGCCCGATAATCGAATTGCCTGCCCAGAAGAACATCACCAGCCCCAGCATGGCGAAGGCCTTCAGATGGGGCGAGGGTTCCTGGCTGGGCATGGACATGCGCTCGGCAATAAGCAGCGAATCCCCGCTTGGCGAGGGGTGGATGCGCATGAAAAGCTGACCGTGGTGACAATCCGCTGCGCCAATCCTAGATAAATGCCATGCCGGAACTGCCCGAAGTTGAGACTACCGTGCGCGGACTTGCCCGTTTCCTGGAAGGGAAACGGATAGAACGCGTGGCCGTGAATCGGCCCGATTTGCGCCGCCCCTTTCCGCCCGATCTCGTCCAGTCGCTCACCGGGGCGACAGTCACGGGGCTGGGCCGCAGGGCGAAATACGGCCTGATCCACACGGATCGCGGGCAGACCATGGTGTTCCATCTGGGCATGAGCGGACGCTGGCGGATCGATCCGGCAGAGCAGGGCACGCATGACCATCTGCTGATCGAGACGGCAGGCCATCTCTTCGCCCTCAACGATGCACGGCGTTTCGGCTCGGTAGATCTCGTCGATACGGCGGCGTTGCAGGCATGGCCGCAATTCGCCGTCATGGGGCCCGAGCCGCTGGGCGAGGATCTGACGCCTGCCCATCTGCGCGCCGCACTGGCGGGCCGTTCCCAGGCGATCAAGCTCTTGCTGCTGGACCAGCGGATCGTGGCGGGCCTGGGCAATATCTATGTGTGCGAGGCGCTTTACCGTTCGGGCATCAGCCCGCAG
>MKUB01000142.1 GCA_001898545.1 Sphingomonadales bacterium 63-6
AGCCACCGATCAGTAGATGCGGCGCGCGATGCCCGCCAATCCGCTCGCAGCTCATGGTGGCGAGCGCCTTTTCCGAGCCGCTCATGCGCGTGCTCATCAGCTCGTTGCGGTCCAGCACGATCATGAAATCGCGCCCATGGCGGAACAGGCGCAGTTCCTCGCCGCCCGGCACCTGGGCCGTGTCGATCAGCTCCCGCGCAATCATCGCTGGCGGTTACAGCTCGACATCGGACAGCACGGCGGCGCGCAATTCATCGATGCCCATCTTCTTTTCCGCAGAGGTGACATGCACCACCGGGAAGGCGGCGGGATGCTTGCGCGCTTCGACCTGCGTGGCCGCAAGGGCCGCTGCCAGATCGCTGGCCTTGATCTTGTCGGCCTTGGTCAACACCACGCGGTAGCTGGCCGCAGCCTCGTCCAGCATGGTCATCATCTCGACATCGACCGGCTTGGGGCCGTGGCGCGCGTCGATCAGCACCAGAGTGCGCTTCAGCACCTGCCGCCCGCGCAAATAATCGCGCACCAGCATCTTCCACTTCGCCACCACCTTGGGCGGCGCCTTGGCAAAGCCATAGCCGGGCATGTCCACCAGCCGGAACTGCGTGGGATCGCCAACCTCGAAGAAGTTCAGTTCCTGCGTGCGGCCCGGCGTGACCGAGGCGCGGGCAATCGCCTTGCGCCCCGTCAGCGCATTCAGCAGAGAGCTCTTGCCCACGTTGGAGCGCCCGCAAAAGGCAATCTCCGGCGCGCTGGGGTCGGGCAGGAACTTCAATTCCGGGGCGGATTTGAGGAACTCCACCCGCCCGGAAAAGAGCTTGCCGGCGCGTTCCGCCAGATCGTCTATCTCATCACTCATGGCGCGCGGCCCTCAGCCCTTCTTGTCGCGCGCCTTGGCCCGCTCCTGATCGCTCTTGTCCTTCTCGGCCTGCGCCTTCAGCTGCGGATGGCGGCTGTAGAGATAGGCCTGCTGCGCGATGGTGAGCAGGTTGGAGGTACACCAGTAGAGCAGCAGCCCGGTCGCAAAGGGTGCCATGACGAACATCATGATCCACGGCATGAACATGAACATCTGCTGCTGCACCGGGTCCATCTGGGCCGGGTTCAGCTTGAACTGCAGGAACATGGTGAAGCCGAGCAGCAGGGCCAGCGGCCCGATCGCCAGGAAGCCTTCAGGCGTGAAATCGAGCAGGCCGAACAGGTTCAGGAAATGCACCGGATCGGGCGCGGACAGATCCTTGATCCACAGCGCAAAGGGCTGATGGCGCATGTCGAGCGACAGGATCAGCACCTTGTAGAGCGCAAAGAAGATCGGGATCTGCAACAGCAGCGGCAGACAGCCCGCCAGCGGATTGACGCCCTCTGCCTTGTAGAGCGCCATCACTTCCTGCTGCTGCTTCTGCTTGTCGTCCTTGTAGCGTTCCTGCAGCGCCTTCATCTTGGGCTGAATGGCGCGCATCGCCGCCATGGAGGCGAACTGCTTCTGCGCGACGGGGAACATCAGCCCGCGGATCACCACGGTCAGCAGCATGATCGCCACGCCGAAATTGCCGACCAGCGCGAACAGGTGCTTCAGCAGCCAGAGGATCGGCTTTTCGAGGATTTCGAACCAGCCCCAGTCGATCGCGCGGCTGAAATTGGGAATGCCGGCATCCTGATAGGAGCCCAGCACGTCGCTTTCCTTGGCGCCTGCGAACAGGCGAGTGGTGCGCGTGAAGGCCTTGCCCGCAGGCACGGTGACCGGCTGATAGTTGAGATCGGCCTGGAACAGCTCCCCGCCCAGCGAACGGAACTGCGCATCGGCCTTCTGCCCGTCCTGCGCGACCAGTGCGGAAAGCCAGTAAATATCGGTAAAGCCCATCCAGTCGGTCCGGCCGGTGGGCTTCTCGCTGCCGCTCTTGGCCAGATCGTCATAATCCGGGCCATAGGTCACGGCCTCGTCAAAGGCGCCGATGGGGCCGGAATGGACGTTCCACGAATCGCCGCTGGCCGTCTTGCTGGTGCGCTTGATCAGCGCATAGGGCTGCACCACCACGGGCGCTGCACCAGTGTTGGAAACGGTCTGCTCCGCCGTGATCATGTAATGATCGTCGACCGAGAACTTGATGGAGAGCAGCTGGCCCTTGCCGTTGTTCCAGCTGAGCGTGACAGGCTTGCCCGGTGCGAGCGGACCGCCCGACGTCTGCCAGGCCGTATCGCCGGAGGTGGCCAGTTCGCCATCCAGCACGAAGCCGAACTGGCTGAAATATTCAGCTGGCGTGCCTGCGGGCGAGAACAGACGGACAGGATCGCTGCTCTCGTCCAGATCGACGCGATAGCGGTTGAGCGTCAGATCGTCGATCCGCGCGCCGACGGGGTTGATGGAACCGGCAATCTTGGGCGCGTCGATCTTCACGCGGACGGGCGCGGCCAGATCGGTGGCGAGATCCTTGCGTTCCGTCGCGATGTCGGCGGCATTGTGCAGCCCGCCTTCGCGATTGGTGCGCGAATGGCGCAGCTTCTCGTCCTCTGCGGAGGATGAAGACGGGGAAGAGGATGCCTGCTGGCTCTGCTCGACGGCAGGCCGCTGCGGCTGGGGGAAATACCAGCGCGAAAAGGCTTCCCAGCCGAACAGCATCACGGCGCTGAGCACCACGAACAGGATGATGTTGCGCTTATTGTCCACTGGCGATCCTAGTTCCCGTCAATCAATCGGCTGACCGCGCCGCACAGATGCGACGCGGGTATCTCACGGCACGGGGTCGTACCCGTGCCCTCCCCAAGGGTGGCAGCGCAATAGACGCTTGAGCGCAAGCCATCCACCCTTCATCGCACCATATTTCTCGAGCGCCTCTATCGCATATTGCGAGCAGGACGGCGCATAGCGGCAGGAAGGCGGCAAAAGGCGCGAGGGGCCCAGTTGCCAGAAGCGCGCGACAAGGATGAAAATCCGCTTCATCGCCTTTTCCCGCGCGGACGGCGCGGAGCATCCCCCCTGCCCTGGGCGGCCCGCTGGAGGGCCGCGGAAAGTTCTTCCTTCAGCCGGGCGAAATCGCGCTCGATCCCGCCTTCCCGGCCGATCAGAACATGGTCATGATCGGGCAGTCCTTCAAGCGGCAGGATCGCGCGGGCCAGTTCGCGGAAGCGACGCTTCATGCGATTGCGCACCACCGCATTGCCGATTTTCTTGGTAACGGTGATGCCGATCCGCTTGCCCAGCCCGTCATTCGGGCGGGCGAGCAGCACGAAGCCGGGGCGCGCCACGCGCAGCCCGTGATTCGCGGCGAGAAAATCCGCCCGTTTGCGCAGGGTGGAAAGGTCCGGCGGCATGGCCTGTTCCGTTAGCCCGAAAGCCTGTGCGCTGAAAGCGGCACCGGCCCGCTTCCTTGCCCGGCCGCCCTGCGAAGGGCAGCGAGGAAAGGCAGCGGGCCGGTGCGATGCGTAAAGCCCGGCCGGAGCCAGGCCCGCAAAGAGCCGCTAAATCAGGCGCTCAGCTTCTTGCGGCCGCGCGCGCGGCGAGCGGCGAGAACCTTGCGGCCACCGACAGTGGCGGTACGCGCGCGGAAGCCGTGGCGACGGCTGCGCACGAGATTGCTCGGCTGGAAAGTGCGCTTCATGATCTGAACCCTTCAGAAATTCCAAACTATGCGTCGCCGGGGCGACGCCAAACAGAAAAGCCGCCAGCCCAAGGGAGGCGGCCATCAATGTGCGGGGGCGGTTAGTGGAGGAGCGCCCCCAAGTCAAGATAGGCCAGCCGGGGCGCGCGCACTTGCCGCTGTTCCCTAAGCGAAAACGCCGCCGGGGCAAGCGCTGGCGCATGCGCCAGAGGGCGAGCAGCCAGCGAATAGACCGCCGCTTGCCCGAATCGCACCCAGCTGCGCATCTCCCCGGCAGAGAGCCAGCGCGCTTTCTCGAAAGGCGCCGAATTGGTCATCGCATAGAAGGCCTGCGCCTGCTGCGCGCTCATGCCCATATCGCGGTAATAGGCGATATATTTGCGATTCTCCGGCGCGGAGGCGGGATAATCGCTCGCCTGCCGGCCCGAATCATCCTCCCACGCATGGACCGCGAAGCTCGCCCCATCCTCGATGCTGCGATTCGCACCTGCCAGGAAGAGTTCCACCGCGCCCGAACGGACCGAACCGCCGCGCGGCACCCGCGTAGCGATACCCGCCGCGCGAATCATCCTTCCGAGCCGGAGATTGGCAATATCATCGAAAGTGCCGGGGCATTCGATCATCTCCAGAATGGCGATGCCGGGATAATCGCGCAGCATCGCCGCGAACTGCGCCGGGCTGCGATCGTCAGTGATGCCCAGCAAGGCCGCATGGCTATCGTCTATCACGCGGAAGGGACCGTAAGTTGGCCCCGGAGCAACAGCGCCGGGTATCTTGCCGAGCGGCACTCCCGAGACGAAACGGCCGGCCTGCCCGGCCTCCGCTGCCGGGCCATCGCCTGCCACTTCATATTCCCATGTCTCCACCACGGTCACCCGCGCAGTGGCGGGAAGGTGAATCGCAAAGGCCGCACATATCGCGGCCAATATGGCAAAGGCGCGCTTCATATTGGCAGGGTGCGGTTGCTCCCCCTGCGCGAATCTCTGCAAAGCTGCTTTACGGGCCGTTCACCCTGTTTCCGCGAAGCGCCAGGAAGAAGGGCGGGCGCATAGGTCCAAAGCGGAGGGAATGAGAGGCGCGCCCATGGACAGGGCTGCGCGCCACGCTATCGTCCCGCACGAAAAGGATATTTGGGGGTCTCTTGGTCGCACTGGTATCGACGGTGGCCTATCTCGGGCTGGAAGCGCGCGCGGTTGAAGTGCAGTGCCAGGTGGCCCCCGGCATGCCGCGCTTCGCGATTGTGGGCCTGCCGGACAAGGCAGTTGGGGAAAGCCGCGAAAGGGTTCAGGCCGCGCTTGCCGCCATGGGCCTTTCCCTGCCGCCCAAGAGAATCACCATCAATCTCTCCCCGGCGGACCTGCCCAAGGAAGGTAGCCATTACGATCTGCCCATCGCGCTCGCCTTGCTGGCCGCCATGGGCGTGACCGATGGGGAACAATTGCAGGATTGGGTGGCAGTGGGCGAACTGGCGCTGGACGGGCGGATTGTGCCTTCCCCCGGCGTGCTGCTCGCTGCGATCCATGCCAGCCAGCAGGACAAGGGCCTGATCTGTCCCGCCGCGCAAGGGGCGGAAGCGCGCTGGGCATCGGGCGTGCCCGTCTGCGCCGCGCCCGATCTGGTCAGCCTGCTCAATCACCTGAAAGGCACGCAGCGCCTGCCCGAGCCGGAGCCGGGCCAGGTGGACGAGCCTGCGCGCGGGCCGGACCTGCGGCAAGTGAAGGGGCAGGAAACCGCCAAGCGCGCGCTGGAAATCGCCGCAGCCGGGGGGCACAATCTGCTGATGATCGGTCCGCCCGGCGCAGGCAAATCGCTGCTCGCCTCCTGCCTGCCGGGCATATTGCCGGATCTTACCCCGCCCGAGGCGCTGGAAGTCTCCATGGTCGCCTCCGTCGCGGGGGAGCTGGAAGGCGGACGAATCAGCCGCACACGCCCCTTCCGCAGCCCGCATCATTCCGCCTCCATGGCCGCACTCACCGGCGGCGGGCTCAAGGTGCGCCCCGGCGAGGTATCCATGGCGCATCTGGGCGTGCTGTTCCTTGACGAATTGCCCGAATTCCAGCGCGCTGTGCTCGACAGTTTGCGCCAGCCACTGGAAACCGGGGAAGTCAGCGTGGCGCGGGCCAATGCCCATGTGACCTTTCCCGCGCGGGTACAGCTGGTGGCAGCAATGAACCCGTGCCGCTGCGGCCATCTGGGCGATCCGGCCCTGGCCTGTTCCCGCGCCCCGCGCTGCGCCGCCGATTACCAGAGCAAGGTTTCCGGTCCGCTGCTCGACCGGATCGATTTGCATGTCGAAGTCGATCCCGTCAGCGCGGCGGACCTTGCCCTGCCTCCGCCCGCGGAAGGCTCGGCGGAGGTTGCCGCCCGCGTCGCCCGCGCCCGCCAGCTGCAAAGCGCCCGCGCGGAGGAAACCGGCGCGCGGACCAATGCGGAACTGAATGGCGAGGCGCTGGACCGCTTCGCCACGCCGGACGAGGCCGGGCGCAAGCTGTTGCTGCAGGCGGCAGACGCCATGCGCCTTTCCGCGCGCGGCTATACAAGAATGCTGCGCGTGGCCCGCACCATCGCCGATCTTTCGGGCGTGGATGAGGTCGGGCGGATTCACATTGCCGAGGCGCTGAGCTACAGAAGGCAACCACCGAGAGCCTGAAAAGCCCAGCAATGTCGAAAGCCGAAATCTCCATCCGCCCCGTCACCAGTGCAGACCATGACGCGATCTGGGCGATCATGGAGCCTGTGATCCGCGATGGGGCAAGCTATCCCCTCGATCCCGCGCTAGATCGGGACGGAGCCTTCGAATATTGGTTCGCGCCGGACAAGCAGGTGTTCGTGGCCGAAATCGAAGGGGGCGTGCTGGGCACTTACTACCTCAAGCCCAATTCCACCGGCCTTGCCGATCACGTCGCCAATGCCGGTTACATGACCCATCCAGCCGCGCGCGGCCGGGGCATTGCCGGCGCCATGGCGCGCGACAGTTTCGAACGGGCGAAGGCCGCCGGTTTCCTGGCCATGCAATATAATCTGGTGGTCGCCACCAATGAGCAGGCGCTGCGGCTGTGGCAGAAGCACGGGCTGCAGGTGGTAGGCCGCCTGCCCCACGCCTTCCGGCACAAGCGCATCGGGCTGGTGGATGCGCTGGTGATGTACAAGTTGCTCTGAACGCTCGACAAAGCCAGCTGCTCGAAAACGGGACAGTGGCCTGTGGATCGCACTTAGCAAGGCGCTTTACTTGCCCGGCGCGCACCACATAAATGCCTCCATTATGGAGAAGGACATTCAGGACTTTCCCAAGCTGGGGGCAACTGGCGAGGAAAGCTATTTCGCATTGGTCGGCTGGTATGGGGCGAAGCTGGGGGACAGGTTCGTCCTCAAGATGCAGGGCTATCGTTCCAGCGAGAGCAAGGCCCGCAAGGCCGTGGAAGTTTCCGAGTTTTTCCTGACTCGCAACCAGGCCGCGCAGCTGGGCTATTATCTGTTCCAGATCACC
>MKUB01000143.1:0-1382 GCA_001898545.1 Sphingomonadales bacterium 63-6
TAGCTGGCGGCCATCTGCTCGATATGGGCGCGGTCGATCTTGCGGCCATCGACAGTGTCGCCTTCAACGGCAACGCGGAAAAACTTGGTCTTTGCCATGGGGCGGCGGCTCCGGGGTGTGAATGAGCGTGTGAGCCCCATTCGCGCCTGATCGGCCCCTTCCGGCAATGTGCCCGCATTGTGGTTCGTGTCATCACAAAGGCGCGGGCGGGAAGTGGATCGCGCCCGCGCGCAGGGTGGCACCCCCATGGCCGCCGTCAACCCTGAGTGCCCCCTTCCCCCGCCGCCGATTCCGTATGACGCGCGGCGGGTGGCGCGCGCCTATTACTGGCGCGGCTGGGGCGTGACGGAAATCGCCCAGGAACTGCAGCTTTCGGAAAACACCGTGGCCAGCTGGAAGCGGCGCGATCGCTGGGACGATGATCCCGTGATCCGCCGCATCGAAGATAGCTGCGAAATGCGGCTGAACCAGCTGATCTTCAAAGAGAAGAAGAGCGGCAGCGACATGAAGGAAATCGATCTGCTGGGGCGGCAGATCGAGCGCATGGCCCGCGTTCGCCGCTATGGCGCGCCGGGCGGCCATGAAGGCGACCTCAACGAGAAGGTGGCCAATCGCAACGCCGGGGAACGCAAGAAGAAGCCCAAGAACCTCATCACGCATGAGGAATATCTCAAGCTGAAGCAGGCGTTCCTGGACTGCCTCTACGGCTATCAGGAATTATGGTGGGACAATTGCGGGCGCCGCACCCGCATGCTGCTGAAGTCCCGCCAGATCGGCGCGACCTTCTATTTCGCGCGCGAGGCTTTCATCCGAGCGCTGGAAACCGGCAACAACCAGATCTTCATTTCCGCGAGCCGGGCGCAGGCGAATATCTTCCGCCAATATATCGTGGAATTTGTCTTCAGCGTGCTGGGCCGCCAGCTGACCGGCGACCCCATGGTGGTGAGCCGCGAAGGCGAGGATGGGGAGGCGCTGGACCCCGTAACCTTCTATTTCCTGGGCACCAATTATCGCACGGCGCAGGGCTATCACGGCGACGTCTATATTGACGAATGCTTCTGGATCTACGGCTTCGAGCAGATCAACAAGGTCGCCAGCGCGATCAGCACCCAGAAGCGCTATCACAAGACATATTTCTCCACGCCCAGCACCATTGCCCATGAAGCCTATCCCATGTGGACGGGCGAGCGCTTCAACAAGCGCAGGGCCAAGGAGCAGCGCCTGCGCATCGACATCAGCCATGGCGCGCTGGCGGGCGGGCAGCTGGCGGGCGATGGCATCTGGCGCCACATCGTCACTATTCGCGATGCGGTGGCGCTGGGCTTCGATCTGGTCGACCTAGACGAACTCCACCTGGAATATTCGGTCGATGAATTCGACAA
>MKUB01000143.1:1436-8355 GCA_001898545.1 Sphingomonadales bacterium 63-6
GCCCATTGGCCCGCGCGGCAAGTTCCGCGTGCTGGAAAAGTTCCAGTGGAAGGGCAAGGATTATGAAGGGCAAGCCGCCGAAATCCGCAGGCTGACCCGCAAATATCGCGTCACCGAAATCGCCATTGATGGCACCGGCATGGGCAGCGCGGTGCATCAGCTGGTCCGCAAATGGTTCCCCACCGCGCGCCGCATCGATTATTCGCCGCAGGTGAAGACCCAGATGGTGCTGAAGGCCAAGAACGTCTTCGAAAAGCGCCGCGTCGAATTCGACGCCGGGTGGAAGGATCTGGCCGCCGCGCTGATGTCCATCCACCCCAAGCTGACCAAGGGCCAGACCCAGCTCACCTATGTGGCGCGACGCAGCGCCGAGACCGGCCATGGCGATCTGGCCTGGGCCCTGCTGCATGCCCTGTTCTGCGAACCGATGGACGCCACGGACGGCGCCGGAAGCAACACCCCCCGCGTGGAGATCAATCAATGACCGAAGAAGCGAAAAAGCCGGGCGGGCAAGTGGTCGCCTTTGCCCTGGACGATGCCGTGACCGTGATGGGGCGGCGCGAGCTGCTGGGCTTTACCGAATGCTGGTGGAACGGGCGCTGGTATGAACCGCCGATCAACCCAAAGGATCTGTCCAAGCTGCGCGGGGCCTCTGCCCATCATGGCAGCGCCATTAGTGTGAAGCGCAATCTATTGGTGAAGCACTTCATCCCGCACCCGCTGCTGAGCCGGGCGGAATTCGCCAAATATGCACTGGATTTCCTCGTGATGGGCAATGCCTATCTGGAAAACGTGCCCAATGTGCTGGGCCGCACAGCAGAACTGAAGAATAGCCTGGCCATAAACACCCGGCGCGGGAAACACGGCGCCTATTGGTTCGTGGAGAAATACCACGATGCCCACCAGTTCGAGCCCGGCCGGATTTTCCACCTGATCGAGCATGACACGGCGCAGGAGCTATACGGCAAGCCGGAATATATGGCCGCGATGCAGAGCCTGCTGCTGAACGAGAATGCCACCCTGTTCCGCCGCCGCTATTATCTCAACGGCGCCCATGCGGGCTTCGTCTTCTACCTGTCCGAAGCGAGCATGCAGGATGCCGATGTGGAGGCGATCCGCAAGGCGCTGCGCGATGCGCGCGGCATGGGCAATTTCCGCAACCTGTTCCTGCACGCGCCCAATGGCAAGAAAGACGGGGTGCAGATCATCCCGATCAGCGAAGTGGCGGCCAAGGACGAATTCCTGAACATCAAGAACGTGACGCGGGACGATGTGCTGGCCGCCCACCGCGTGCCGCCCCAGATCCTCGGCGTGATCCCCCAGACTGCCGGCGGCTTCGGCGATGTCCGCACCGCGAACGATGTCTTCTTCGTCAACGAGATCGAGCCGCTGCAAATGCGCCTGGCCGAAGTGAATGACTGGATCGGGCACGACGTTGTCCGCTTCAGCGAATGGAAGCCCAGCGCGGTGATGCCTTGATCATTCGTTCAGCGAATTCGCTCAACGTATCGCAGCAGGTGGGGTAAATTCAGCGATGTGAATTCAGCAACGTCGTCGTCCATTTGAAACACCAGACGTATCTCGCGTTCATCTTTGAAACGTTTGGGCTTGATGAAAATCGACGGCAGGCGCCCTTTGTCGCGCACCGCTGACGCGAATTCAGCCGTGAGATCGGGAGGGAAGCCGTTTATTTCTGGGGGTGTCAGTTCACCCCGAAAAAGCTTCAGATCTGAATACTTCACGGAACGAATCTCATAGGCTTTTGCGCCCAAGGCATCGGCCAAGCTCTCGGCGAAGGGTTTGAGTTCGACCCGCAAAACGACATCGCCGAACGTCCCACGCATCGTGTTTTGGTTTTTAAGATCGCGAGTTAGCGAGAGGATGTGGCAATTGAAGCCTGAGATTGTGGCGATGCACAATTCCTGACCTTCGCCAAAGCAATAGCCACAATGGGAGTAGCCCTCCATCCTGTCACCGGCCGGGTCCCCTTGGTGCTCCCACTGGCGAAAGCACTCTAGTGAGCTGACACGGAAATTCCCGTTGGAGAGATACTGATCATAAGTATCCTCACTGACGAACTTGAAGGCGAAACGGTTTGTATAAGGCTTGAAGGAAGTTTGCCTGAAAATCGGACCCTGTGCTGCCACAGGCAGTACCTCGGTCGCATTGGGATTCTGCGCGGCTGCGATGTTATCGAGGTAGTATCCAGTCCATTTCGCCAGACTGCGAAAGTTCTTGTCATTGATCGAATTCAACACTGCTGTTGATTGGAACAGCAGTGAGCCTCCGGGCCCTTTGAACTTGTATCCGCCGTCTCGGATGAAGTCGAATAGCTTCGGGTCAGGCGGGTTCAGTTCTATCATGTGGTCATCATAGCCTCAATGACCCGATGCTGCACGTGCCCGTAAGATAAAACGCAACGCCCGCGCCACTCGCGAACTGGCTCCTCCGTACCCCAAATCTCAAGCTCTCGCGATCAAACCCCGCGCGCCGCGCTCAGCTCCCCCCCTCGCCTGCCGGCTTCTTTTGTCGAATTTTGTGCAGTCGGGTTTTCGCCGTGCGCCTTGAAGACAGCTGAATTTTGGGGCGATTTATTCTAGCCATGGAAGGGTGCATATCTGTGCGCGGCGACCAAGAAAATCGCGACGATATGCGTATGTGCCGGTCAGCCACGGCAGGGGGGAGGGGAGCAGTTTGCCCTACATCCTCTACATGTCGTCCTAATCCCTCGAAAACTCCCGGAAAATCGCCACTTCTTGAGGGGCACCACATCCCTATGTCTACCCTACGAATTTCTCGGCCTTACCCTATATTATTGAAATTAAAGGATATTATAATTCAAAATGTAGGGTAAGGCCGCTCCTATGTGATAGGGGTGATGTAGGGCCGTTTGTAGGGCACCAAAACCGCAGAAATCCGCCAATGTAGGGCATGTAGGGCAAATCGCGCACCCCCTCCCTCAAGCAAGCTGCCGACCGTTAGAATGCGAAAACGAAAGAGATGCGGGGACGATTTCAGAAAAAATTTCTGGCTTGATGGCTCTGGTAGAATGTATGGTGACGTGATTTTGAGATGCAGAAAAGCGTTAAAAATCAAAGTGATATAGCTTAAGTTTGGCGGACACCCGCTCCGCCATAATACTTTGATTTCATTGAGTTTAATGAAATCAAAGGCGGACTTTCCACACTCCTTGACCGGATCGCTTACTTTCGCCCCCGCGCTGTCGCGGCCAGTCCGGCGATGGCTGCTGCGGCAAGGGCTGCGGGTAGTGCGAAAACGGATATAAGAGTCGTTTCCGCCACGCCTGCGGCCAGTCCGAGCCCGATCAGGATCGGCGCGATCAAGGTGCCGATACGCCCGACGCTTTTCGCAAGGCCGATACCGAAAGCCTGGAGATGGCGCGGATAATAGGTGGCGAGGATGACGTTGACCCCGCCATAGGCGCCGAGGAAGAAGAACCCCCCGGTCGCTAGCATGAGCATCAACACCCAGTCGGATGCGCTCGCCAATATCTGGCCGGTTGCGAACAACAGCACAGTCGCCAGCAGGAGGAAGCTGACTAGGACCGGGGTTGCTCCGAACCGGTCGATCAGCAGGCCCACGCCCAGAGCCGCGATGATCCCGCCAAGGGAGAAAATCGTCACCGAAAGCGCGGCGAAATCGGCATCGCGCCCCACCTTTACCAGCAGTGTCGGCAACCAGGAGCTGAGGCAATATTGGATCGTCAGCATCGCGATGAACAATAGCCACAGCAGTAGAGTGCCCGCGATCAGGCGCGGGGCGAGAATTTCCGTCACCCGGTGACGCTCGCCTTTCTCCGGCCTTTCGCTTGCGGAAGGGGCATCGCGACCGCGCAGCGCCCACCAGCTGAAGGCGGCGCTTGCTGCGGACAGGCAGCCGATGAAGGTAAAGGCGGCCCGCCACCCTCCATGAGCTTCGAACCCGGCGGCAACTATGCCCGACATAGTCGCTCCAAGCCCGTATCCGGTGAACAGCATCGTCACTGCCAGCCCCTTGCGCGCGGGCGGTGCGACATTCGCGACCAGCGCGAGGCAGCTCGGCATGCATCCGCCCAGGAACACACCGTCGATCAGCCGGAAGGCGAATAGCGAAGTGCCGTCCCAGGCAAGAGCGGTTGCCCATTGCGCCAGCGCAAAACCTATGGCGGACAGGAGAATGACCAGCCGATGCCCCGTGCGCCGGGTGAGGAAGGGAAAGGCAAGCAGGCCGATGGTCTGGCCCGCCAGATTGGCGGAGAAAACGGGGCCCAGTTCCTGCGGGCCGAGGTGCAGTTCCGGGGCCACATAGGGCGCGAGGGGGCCCATCACGGTGTGGATCAGTCCGTCGAGGAAGAACACCGCGGCACAGGCCGCGATCACCAGCAATATGTCCCTGTCGAAGCCTTCTTGCGGCATAGCTTCGGCAGTCCGCCCATTCTCCATTCGGTTCTCTCCCCGCAGGCTTCCTGAGCCGGTTGCGGTGTGCATCAAGCCGAGCCGGGCGTTTGTCCTCTGGACAGAGGACGCGAGGCCGTAGCGCCCTCTGCGATGTCCTCTGCCACGCGGACAGACCACCCTTTCCGCCAGCCTTAACCCTGCGCCGAGAAACTTCGGGGAGAGAAGGCCATGAACAGGAAGATCGCGCTCGGCGTGTCGTTGCCGATATTCGCATTCTGCGCGGCACCGCAGGCGCAGGCGCAGGATAATGCAGCGGAAAACAGCGTAGCGGCGGGGGATGAAGGGCTGGGCGCGATCATCGTCACTGCCCAGAGGAGAGCCGAAGACGTGCAGCGCGCGGCGGTGGCGATTACGGCTGTCACGGGGGAAGAACTGCAACAGCGCAGCGTGACCCAGACAGAACAGCTCGCATCGCTATCGGCCAGCCTGCAGGTCAGCACTTCTGCCGGGCCCTATGCCTCTTTCTCCGTCCGCTCGGTCAATTCCCTCAGCGGCAATGCCTTTGCCGATCCCGCCGTGGCGGTGAATGTGAACGGCGTTTACCTCGCCACGCCGACCGTGCTGCACGGGCTCTATTTCGACCTCGACCGGGTCGAAATCCTGAAGGGGCCGCAAGGCACGCTCTATGGCCGGAACGCCACCGCAGGCGCGATCAACATCATCCCCGCGCGGCCCCGCTTCGAGAATGAGGGCCGGGTCAATGTGGAAGTCGGCAGCTTCGACCGGTTCAATATCGGCGGGGCGCTGAACCTGGCACTGGCGGATAGCGCGGCGCTGCGGATTGCCGGGCAGCGCGTCCGCCGGGATGGCTATATGAGCGATGGCACCAGCGACGATGTCGGCGAGGCGGTGCGCGCTTCGTTCCTGGTTGAGCCCACTCCCGACCTGTCGATCCTGGTGAGCGCGGATTATGCGCATCAGGGCGGGCGGGGGCCCGGCGCGACGATCCGCGAGCGGTGCGAACTGGTTGGCGGACCTGCAGGAGAGGCCTGTTTCGTGGCCGACCCTTATACCGGCATCGCCGATCTGGCCGCGCTCTATACTGCGGCCGGACAGGCGGTTCCCACGCGCAATCAGTTCATTGACGGGGATTATTGGGGGCTGGCCCTGAATGCGGACCTGACCACGGGCATCGGCACATTCAGCTTTGTTGGCGGTTACCGCGCTTCGGACAATTCCTATGTGGGCACCGGCACGAGCTGGCAACTGCGCGAGAGGCAGAAGCCGGAACAATATTCCGCCGAATTGCGGCTCGCCTCCAATGGCGAGGGGCCGCTGCAGTATATTTTCGGCGGCTATTATCTCGATACGAGCATGAGCGCCCGGGCGCAGAGCGAAAATGCGACCCGGAAATTGTTCAGCGATTCCTTTACCGAGCTGACCGGCTGGACCTGGGCGGCTTTCGGCCAGCTGACCTATTCCCTTACGCCGGCCCTGCGGCTGGTCGGGGGCGCTCGCTACACCTATGAGGAGAAGACGAGCGACAGCTTCCGCTACACGCTGGCCAATACCGTAGGGCCCGATCCGGTGATCCCGCCGGGGCCAGTCGGGGCTCCCAACCTGTCGGTGGTCGCATCGCGAAGCTGGGACCGGGTCAATTGGAAGGCAGGTGTCGAATTCGATGCCGCCGACCGCAGCCTGATCTACGCCAACGTCTCCACCGGCTTCAAGGCGGGCGGCTTCTTCTACGGTCCGCCGGCCGCGCAATCCTACGAGCCGGAACTGGTTACCTCCTACGTCCTCGGCAGCAAGAACCGTTTCGCGGATAATCGCCTGCAGGTGAATGCCGAAGCGTTCTTCCTCGATTATCGCGATCAGCAGGTCTCCTTCGTCAAACTCGTCGGCAACAGCGCGGTGCTGGTGACAGAGAATGCCGGCAAGTCGACGGCCTATGGCGTGGAGCTGGAAAGCGAATATCTCGCCGCTGACGAGACCCGGCTGGGCCTGCAGGTACAGTGGCTCAAGGCGGAATATGACAGCTTCAGCTACGACACGATCGCGCCGCCGGGGGCCAGCACATTGTGCAAGGTCACGCCCGGGTTCACCGTGGACTGCTCCGGCATCACGGCGATCCGCTCCCCCGAATGGACGATCAATGCCAATGCGGAACAGGGTTTCGTCCTCGGCAACGGTGGGCGGATTTCAGCCGATGCGCGGGCGCGGTATCAATCGTCCTTCTATGCGGACACATCCTACCAGATCGAAACCAAGGCGCCCGGCACTGTGCGGATCGATCTTGGCCTGGGCTATACCGCGCCTGACGATGCCTGGACCATCCGGGCTTTCGTCAACAATGTGACCGATGTCGTCACGATCAATAATGCCACGGTCAATACGTCCTACGCCACGAACAACTTCGTCGGCGTCAACCTGTTGGCGCCGCGCACATGGGGCGTGCAGGCTTCGGCGAAGTTCTGAGGGCGCGGGCGATGGGCGATATTCCCGACACGCGCGAACAGGCG
>MKUB01000143.1:8374-12079 GCA_001898545.1 Sphingomonadales bacterium 63-6
AGGATCTGTGGCGCATCGTCACGGAAACCAATTTCGGGGCGATCTGGGCCCGCCCCGGCCTCTCTCTGCGCGAGCGGGAGCTGGTCTGCATGGCCATCCTCATCGCGCGGGGAGCGCATGGGGTGGCGCTCCATTTCAAACATGCCCATCATGTCGGCTTCACTCCGGAAGAACTGAAGGAAGTGGTACTTCAGGCCATTCCCTATGCCGGCCTGCCGCGCGCCCTGTCGGCCATGGCGCTGCTCAAGCGCACGCTGGGCGGCGAGGAGCCCAGGCTGTGAGCGCGCTGGACCGGGACGGGGCTGGGCACGGCAACATTGTGCCCTCCGCCGCGGGCGCACAGACGGGTGGCGAGCCGATCCCTCCCCTGGAATGGGAGGCGCGAGTGGAATTGGCGATTGCCTATCGCCTGCTCGATTGGCTGGGGCTGACGGACCTCATCCATACTCATATTTCGGCTCAGGTGCCCGGCCGTCCGGAGCAATATCTGCTACTGCCCTACGGCCATCTCTTCGGTGAAGCGCGTGCTTCGCAGATGGTGAAGGTCGATCCCGATGGCGGTATCCTGTCGGACCCCAGCGGGCTCGGCATCAGTCGCGGCGGTTTCTGCATCCACAGTGCCTTGCACATGGCGCGCCCGGATGCGGTCTGCGTGATGCATGCTCATAGCGAAGCGACCATCGCCGTCGCCAATTACCGGCGCGGGCTGTTGCCGATCAGCCAGCACGCGCTGCGTTTTTATGGGCGCATTGCCTATCTCGACTATTGCGGCGGCTTCGACACGGCGGAAAAACGGGCACGGCTTCCGCAAGCGCTGGGGGCGGGACATACGCTGATGCTGCGCAATCACGGCCCGCTGATAGTGGGGCGCAGCGTTCGCGAAGCCTTTTCGCTGATCTATTATCTGGAGCGAGCCTGCCGGATGCAAGTGGCCAGCCTGTCCCAATGCAGCGATGCGGATCGGGAACTCGTCTTCGTGGAGGAGGCGGAATGTGCGGCCATGGCGCAGGCATTCCAGGGAGGGGAAAGCGTGATCGACCG
The DNA here is from genome assembly GCA_001898545.1 of Sphingomonadales bacterium 63-6. Classification (GTDB taxonomy): domain Bacteria; phylum Pseudomonadota; class Alphaproteobacteria; order Sphingomonadales; family Sphingomonadaceae; genus Andeanibacterium. The sequence goes on from MKUB01000143.1 coordinate 9,416, forward strand.
GGAATGGAACGCGCTGGTGCGGATGTTGCAGCAGACGTCTCCAGGTTTCGATAGCTAGGCTATTCGGGCGAAAGCAGCTCTTCGCCCGCCAGGAAGCGGCGGATATTCTCCCGCAGCTGGCCGAACATCGCGAGCCCTGCTTCCTGCGTATATCCGGCCATATGCGGAGACAGGACTGCATTGCCGATCCCGTTCCAGTCGGCGGGATCGAGCGGTTCGCGTGCGAATACGTCAAGGGCTGCGCCGCCGAGGCGCCCGCTTTTTAGGGAAGAGCGCAGCGCAGCCTCGTCCACCAGCGTCCCCCGCGAGACATTTACCAGCACTCCGTCTGGCCCCAGCGCGCGGATGGCCTCTTCATCGACCAGTCCGGCATTGTTCGAATCCGAACGGCAGGCAATGAACAACGCATCGCTCCATTCGGCCAGCGCATGGAGGCTCTCCATCCGCGGCCATGGTGCGTCGGGCCGGGCGCGCGGCGCCCACCAGCGCACTTCCATTTCATGTGCCGCGAGCCGGCTTGCGATGGCGCTGCCAATTCGCCCAAGCCCGACGATCCCCGCCCGGCGCCCGCGCAAAGACCGGCGTGGTGACATGCCTGCCCGCCAGCCACCGCGCCGCACGGTTTCATTACCGGGAATAATCGCATGCCATTGTGCGAGGAACAGTGCGATTGCCTGATCGGCAACATCGTGCGCATTTACCCCCGCGGCCGTCGTCAAGGCGATGCTTCGACGGCGCAGTTCGGTGAGATCTATCCCTTCATAGCCGGTTGAAAAGCATGCCACGAGGCGCACTCCCGGGAAAAGATCGAGCAAGCCGAGGTCGAATTTCTCTCCGCCCGTGGCGATTACCCTTATGGCGCCGCGCTGGCCTTCGGCCACATCGGCGGGCATCCTGAGGGTGAAGCCCTCGCCCCATTCCGCCCGGCGGTCGAGCAGGAAGGGGCTGGCGACGACAATGGGGGCGGTTTCCACCCGTCAGATTCCGAAGCGTGTCCGCGCCTCTTCCACACTGGCAGGCTGCATCCCGAAAAGCGCGCCGATATTCGCGGCGGCCTCCACCATCTCATGATTATGGCGGGCCACGCTGCCATCGGGCAGGTAAATGCTGTCCTCAAACCCTACCCGCACCAGATCGCATCCCATTGACAGGCCCAGAGTGATCATCGGGAACATCTCCTTGCCGGTGGAGGTTATGCCCCAGATCGCCTGCGGGAAGTAGCGCAGCCCCTCTTCCACATTGAACATCAGGTTGCGGGCAATCGGCGGCACGGCGCCGAAGCCGCCGCCATGAAGCAGCCAGATATTCTCGCGGTGGCGATCGAACAGCCCTTCTTCGGCATAGCGCAGCAGACGGTGCAGGACGCTGGCCTCGACCACTTCATATTCCAGGGCGGACCCGCGCGCATAGACCGCCTGGATCGTCTGCTTCAGGAATTCCGGCGAGTTCACATATGGGGTTTCCTTGAGATAACCCCCCTCAGGATGATAAAAGTCTGCCGAGCCCGCAGCGACCCCGAACAGGTCCGGTGCGGGCTGAATGTTGAGAAGGCCCAGCCGCTCCTCGTCGCTTGGCCAGATGAAGTCCCCCGTTTTCGGATCGCGGCGGATGCCGATGCCATTGGTGGTCTGGATCAACACCGGGCAGCGGGCCCTGATCTCGCGAATGATCTCGGCATAGATCGCCGTATCGCCGCTGTTTTTTCCTTCAGGTCCGCGGGCGTGGACATGAACCAGCGCCGCCCCGGCCTCCCAGCAACGCGCCGCAGCCTCACCCAATTCCGCCGGCTGTTTGGGGACAAGAGCGCCGTCGCGGTCCTGTTGCATGCCGCCATTGAGCGCGACGGTAATGATGAACTTGTTGCCGGGAAGCATGATTTTCCTCGTTTTTGTGATGTTCCCCCCTTGGTGACTGAACATGGGATCGGGGTCTGTCCTCTCGGACTGCTACAAGGGCGAGGGTAGTCGTTTCTGTCCTCTCTCAAGATGACAGAAACGGCGACAGCACATGCGAGAATAGCTATCGTGAGCCTATCCGGGCGGCGTCAGATCGCCCGGCAATAACAGAGCAAGGGAACAGGATGTGGCCGAGATAAGGACCATCACCGATTGGCGGATGCCGCCCCCGTTGCAGGGCGCCTATGACAGGCTGCTCAATGCGCTTGGAACAGAGGAATTCGGCTCCACCGTGCGCGATTGCATCCTGTTCGCGACCGCCGGGGCCCGCCGGCTTTATTTGTTCGAGGCGCAGGGGCGCGATCAGAGCAGCTTGCAATATCATTTCTGCGAGCCCGGTCTCACCCGGCTGTTACCCGCCTATACCGACCGGTACCTGCGCCTTGATCCGGTATGCGATGCCTATGGCGCCGCGCCATCGGATGGAGACATGGTGTTATTGCGCGTCCGCCCCCGGGATATTCCTTCGGCCAGCTTTCGCAGGCAGTTTTACGATGAACCGGGGATCGTCGAACGGGTATCGGTGATCCAGCGCGGCGGCGGGGAATGGCGAGTGATCAATGTGGCGCGCCATTCGCAGAACGGCTGCTTTTCCGACGACGAATTGTCGATGCTGGTCGGCATCGCTTCGCTCGCCTTGCCGATGCTGCCGTTAAACAGGCAGCGTCAGGCATCTGGCTCGCAGCTGACGGTCGCGCAGGTGGAAGAT
>MKUB01000144.1:0-1571 GCA_001898545.1 Sphingomonadales bacterium 63-6
ATCATCGAATGGGCGCGCGGGCCTATGGCCGAGCTGGCCGCCGGTTGCCTTGACGATCCGCGTGTGCGGCTGATCGAGGAAGATGTCGGGCTGGTCATCGCCAATGCGCGCGCCACTTATGACGCGATCCTGCTGGATGTCGATAATGGCCCCGACGGGCTGGTGTGGCAGGAGAATGACCGGATCTATTCGCGCCAGGGCCTGCTGGCCGCGCGCGAGGCTTTGCGCCCCGGCGGGGTGCTGGCGATCTGGTCCGCCGGGCCGGACCCGGCCTTCGCCGCCCGGCTGCGCAAGGCGGGTTTCGATGTGGAAGAAGTGGCCGTGCGGGCGCGCAGCAATGGCAAGGGCGCCAAGCATGTGATCTGGTTCGCCCGTCAGGCCAAGCGGGCCGGCGCGGCGCCGGATCCCGCAGCCGGGCCTCGGACAGGCCCCAGGACGGCCCCCGGAAGAGCCGGAAGAGGATAAGAAAGCCATGAAACGCGCCGCACGGGCACTCGCACCCCTTTTCGCGCTGGCAGCGGGACTGCTGCTGGCAGGTGCCTCTCCGGCGGCGGATCAGGGCGCGGCCTTCCGCGCCTCGCTGGCCGAAGCGCCGCTGGCGCCGGGGGTGAAACCCAAGGCCTATGACGTTACCATCGTCCTCTATTTCGATTACCAATGCGCTTACTGCAAGAAGCAGCACCTCTCGCTGATGGATCTGCTGCAGCGCGATCCGAAGGTGCGGGTGGTCTATCGCGACTGGCCGGTATTCGGCGCGGTGTCGCAGCGCGCCGCCCGGCTGGCCATCGCCTCGCAATTCCAGGGCCGCCATGCCGCCTTCCACGATGCGCTGATGCGCACGCAGGGCAAGCTTGACGATGCCGCGCTGAAAGCCGCCGCGCGCACTGCCAAGGTCGATTGGGAACGGCTGCAGGCCGATCTGGCCGCCAATGGCGCGAAGATCGACGCGCTGATGCGCCAGACGCAGAGCCAGGCCGCCCAGCTTCAGCTGGAAGGCACGCCCGGCATGGTGGTGGGCAGCTATATCGTGCCCGGCGCCATGAACATCACCGGCCTGATGGATGTGGTAAAACGCGTAAGAGCTGGCTGATTGGCCAAAATCAATTCCCTTCACGGAAAATGATATTAGAGGGGCAGGCATGTCCGCCCTTCGGGTCCTCCTCATGCGTCATCGCCGGTTCGCAGCCTTGCTGCTGGCGCTTGCGCTGTGCCTGAAGGCGCTGGTGCCGATGGGCTATATGCTGGATGCCACGGGCGCCACGCTGACCATGCGCATCTGCGATGGGCAGACGGTGAAGACCGTGCAACTCGCCATTCCCGGCAAGAAGGCCGATCCTGACACAACCCGCGCGCAAGAGGCCAGCCATTGCCCCTATACCGCGCTGGGCATGGGCGGGCTGCCGGGGGCCGATCCGCTGCTGCTGGCGGCGGCAATCGCCTTCATCCTGCTGCTGGGCTTCGCACCGCTGGTTTCGCCCGCGCTGCGCCCCATTCCCTTTGTCTCGCCGCCCTTGCGCGGCCCTCCCGCTCTCGCGCTCTGACTGGCGGGTCGGTTGTCCGGCCTGCCTGCA
>MKUB01000144.1:1591-8649 GCA_001898545.1 Sphingomonadales bacterium 63-6
CCAGTGGGCGGGGCAGGCCAATTTGTCGGGCCGATCCCCATGAGGGGGACAAACGGGACCAGAAGACCATGACTATTCGCATTTCCGCCTACCGCGCCGCGCTTGCCGCTGGCTGCTGCCTTGCCACCCTTTCGCTTGCCGCCCCTGCCTTTGCTCAGGATGCTGCGTCTTCCGATGAAGACACCGCGCTGGAAGCGGGCGGAAACGGCACCGTTGTCATCACCGGGCCTGTTGCCGGGACTGAAATGGGCCGCACCTCCATTGCGCGGCGTCAGGCCTCCACTAGCGACACGGCGGCCATCCTCACCCGCATTCCCGGCGTCAGCACCGTGACCGGCGGCGGCTTTTCCTCCATGCCCTCTATCCGGGGCCTTTCGGAACAGCGCCTTACCGTGCTGGTGGACGGGCAGGCGATCGACATGTCCTGCCCCAATGACATGAACTCGCCCCTTTCCTACACGGACCCGCAGAATGTGGCCTCGATCCGGGTGCTCACCGGCATTGCCCCGGTCAGCAAGGGCGGCGACAATATCGGCGGCGTGATCGCGGTGGACGCGGCCCCGCCGCAATTCGCCACGGGCGACGCCGTGCTCATCACGGGGGAAGCCTCCACCTTCTACCGTTCCAATGGCGATGGCTTTGGCGGGGCCGTGCGGCTGACGGCGGCGAGCCATCATGTCAGCGCCACCTACACCGGCTCCTACACCCAGTCCGACCAATATGATGGCGGCGGGGATGACGGGATGGTCCGCTCCAGCGAATATGCCAAGACCGACCATGCGCTGGCTCTGGCGGTGCAAAGCGGCTCTAGCCTGTTCCAGTTGAAGGGCGGTTATCATTTCTCGCCTTACGAAGGCTTCGTGAACCAGTGGATGGACATGACCTCCAACAAGAGCTGGTTCCTCAACGGCAGCTATCGCGGGGTGTTCAACTGGGGCAAGCTGGACCTTGCCGCGGCCTATCGCGACACGGACCATGTGATGAACTTCCTGGAAGACAAGCTTCCGGGCGCCATGCCGATGAACACGGAGGTCCACAGCTTCGATGCCTCGGCCAAGGTGGAACTGCCGGTTTCCATGCATGACACTCTGCGACTGGGCGGCGAATATCATCACCAATGGCTGGACGATTACTGGCCGCCGGTGGCGGGCACCGCGATGATGAGCCCCGACACCTATGTGAACGTCAATGCCGCAACGCGAGACCGGATCGGCGCCTATGCCGAATGGGAACGCCATTGGAGCGACCGCCTCTTCACCGTGGCGGGTCTGCGCTATGACCGGGTGGAAATGAATACGGGCGATGTGCAGCCCTATAATCCGATGGACCCGATTCCCATGGGCGGAATGGGCGGTATGGGTACGATGGACATGGGCATGGGCATGGCCAATCCCGATGTCGGTGCGGCCAATGCCTTCAACGCCGCCGATCACAAGCGCACCGACAATAATTGGTCAGGCTCCTTCGTGCTGACCTGGCGGGCATCGGACATGGCCTCGCTGGAACTGGGCTATGCCCACAAGGCGCGCTCGCCCAATATCTATGAACGCTACACCTGGGGCGTGGGCGGCATGGCCAGCCAGATGATCGGTTGGTACGGCGACGGCAATGGCTATGTCGGCAATCTGGACCTGAAGCCGGAGCGGGCCGACACGGTCAGCGCCGCGCTGGATTTGGGCGGCGGATCGCAGGGCTGGTCGCTGCGCATCGCGCCTTACTACACCCATGTCAGCGATTATATCGACGCGCAGTTCGTGCAGGTGCTGACTGACATGATGGGCATGCCTTCGCCCTTCGTGCAGCTGAAATTCGCCAATCAGGAAGCCGAATTCTATGGCGTGGACGTGTCAGGCGGCGTGGACCTGTGGCGGGGCGAAGGGCAGGACGGCACGCGCCTGAATGCCGCGGCATCGTGGCTGCGCGGGGATAACCTCACCGATGGCGGGCCGGTCTATCGCCAGATGCCCTTCAACGCCCGCCTCTCGCTGGATCACCGGCAGGGCGCGCTTGAACTGGGGGCGGAGCTGCAATGGGTGGCGGAAAAGACCCGCGTTGACGCCACGCGCAACGAGCCTGTGACTGGCGATTACGCGCTGGTGAACCTCAGCGCGGCCTATACGATTGCCGGCATTCGCCTGAGCCTTGAGGCTGAAAACCTGTTCGACCGGGCCTATGCCCTGCCGCTGGGCGGGATGTCGCTGGGCGATTACGGCGCAACGGGCGATCTGCGCCCCGTGCCAGGCCGTGGCCGCTCGATCAATGTGGGGCTGAGCACCCGCTTCTGATCCTGTTGGCCTGATCCTGAAACGACGCCGGCCGGCCCCGCAAGGGAGCCGGCCGGAACGCCGTTTGGATCGTAGAAGGGCGTCAGCGGTTCTGCTGATTGCCCTGCTGGCGATCCTGTTGTTCGCCCTAATGGCGGCGGTTGCGCTCTTCTTCCTGCTCCTGCTGGCGGGAACGATTGGCGTCCTGGCCGCCCTGCTGGTTGCTCTGATCGCCCTGCTGGCGATTGGCGCCGCCCTGCTGTTCGGCCTGACGGTTGCGATCCTGGTCCTGATTCTGGTTCTGGTTGGGCCGGTTTTCCATCGGACTTACTCCTCTCCGCTACCCGGGATTGGGTATGGTAGGGAAATGGGCGAAGGGCCCGCTGTGTTCCGCCCGATGCGCCGGATTGCCGGGTGCAAAAGCCCGGCTGCGGCAGGCGTTTCCTGCCAGCGCCAAAGCGTTTTCCTACAGTGCCGCGATCCGCCATAGGCTGGTGGATGGACCGCCAGCCTTATATCCCCCGAACCGCTCCTGTCCGCGCTCTGAGAGAGGAATGGATTCGCCTTGGTGTGCGGGACGCGCAAGGCAGGGAAATTCCTGGAAGGGGGCGAAAGGCCTCACATCGGGCCGCCGACCCCGGCCGGGAGTGTAACAGGTGTAACATTGTTCAGCCTCGACAGCGGCAGGATGAACGCTTAGGGCGTCCAAGCGAACGAAAGGCAGGCCTTGTGAAGCTGATCATCGGCAACAAGAACTATTCAAGCTGGTCCCTGCGTGGCTGGCTGGCAGTCAAGCAATCCGGGCTCCATTTCGAGGAGCTGGCCGTCAACATCAATGGCGAGGATTGGGAAGAGGCCAAGCGCGAGCAGGGCGATTTCGCGCCCTCGGGCGGCAAGGTGCCGATCCTGTGGGATGGCGATGTGGTCATCTGGGACAGTCTGGCGATTCTGGAATATCTGGCCGACCGCGTCGGGCGGGATCGCTTCTGGCCCCGTGACGATGCCGCGCGCGGCATGGCCCGTTCCATGGTGGCGGAAATGCATTCCTCCTACCTGCCGCTGCGCCGCGCCATGCCGATGAATGTCCGCCGCCGTTTCGAAGGCGTGCAGCTGACGGATGAGGTCAAGGGCAACATCGTGCGCATCCTCACCCTCTGGGCAGAGGCACGGGCGCGCTTCGGCAAGGGCGGGCCGTTCCTGTTCGGCACCTTCTGCGCGGCCGATATCTTCTATGCCCCGATCGTCAGCCGTTTCCTGACCTATGGCATCGGCGTGCCCGGCTTTGCGGAGGCCTATATGCAGGCCCTGTGGGAGCATGAATGGATGCAGGCCTGGGTCAATGCGGCCGAGGAAGAGCAATGGGTGATCGCCCAGTGGGATGCCCCGCCGGTCAATGCCTGAGGATCATTTGATCCGGTAAGAGGAATAGGGCGTGCCGTCCCGGTGGAGATAGGCGTTCTCGGTGAACACCATGTCGATATCGGAATAGGCGCCGCCCTTGCTCCGGTCCCCGCCGCCGACCACCACGAAGCTGCAATCCGCATTGCTTTCATTGCGCAGATGATGGCCATTGGCGCTGCCCATCGCCCAGGCCGCGACATCGCCGGGGCGCAGCACAGTGCGGGCATCGTCCTCCACCAGCACGGCCTCTCCGCTCAGCATCACCAGCAACTCATCCTCGCCCTCATGCCAGTGGCGCTGGGAAGACCAGGCGCCCGGCTTCAGCACCACATGGCTCGCCCCGAGGGCAGTCAGCCCCGCCGCCGGTGCCAGCCTGCGCCACCAGCGCCCTTCCATTTCCCGGTCGAACGGCGCGGGATAGCCGGTCGCGTTGGATTGCGGGATGGCTTCGACATCGAGCTTGGGCATGGTGGGGCGCTCCTCCTTGTATCGCCCGCGCATAGCCCATATGCGATGACCCAGCCATGACAGAACCTTCCGCGAATGTCGTCGATCTTGCCTCCGCGCTGATCGCCTGCCCCTCAGTCACACCGGCCACCGGGGCGGTGTTCGATTGCCTTGAGGAGATGCTCCGGCCGCTGGGCTTCGCGGTCCATCGCTTCATTGCGGGGGAACCGCCCGCCGGGCCGGTGGAGAACCTGTTCGCCATCCGCAAGGGGCCGGAAGGATCGAAGCACTTTGCCTTTGCCGGCCATGTCGATGTGGTGCCCGCTGGCGAGGGGTGGACGGGCGATCCCTTCGTGCCGGAACTGCGCAAGGTGCCGGGCGGGGACCTACTCTATGGGCGCGGCGCGGTGGACATGAAGGGCGCGGTCGCGGCGATGATCGCGGCCTTGCACGATATTCCCGCCGATGCCGGAACCGTCAGCCTGATCATCACGGGCGATGAGGAAGGGGAGGCGATGTATGGCACCCGCGCCCTGATCGACCATATGCGCGCGGTGGGCGAAATCCCGGACCTGTGCCTTGTGGGCGAGCCGACTTCGGTGAACCGGCTGGGCGACATGATGAAGATCGGGCGGCGCGGCTCCATCAACGCCTGGTTCGAGGTGGAGGGGCGCGAAGGCCACGTCGCCTATCCCCATCTGGCCGATAATCCGATTCCCCGTCTGGTGGCGCTTCTGGCCGATCTGGACGCGATGGAGCTGGATGACGGGAACGACTGGTTCCAGCCTTCCAACCTTGAAATTACCGAAATTACCGTGGGTAATCCTGCCACTAACGTGATCCCGGCGCGGGCCAGCGGGCGGATTTCCATCCGCTTCAACGATACGCATACAGGGGCCGAGCTTGCGCAGAGAGTGACCGAGATCGCGCATGGACACGGCGCGAGCGCCCGGCCGGTGATCTATGGCGAACCCTTCCTGACTCCCCCCGGCGCCTTCTCGCAGATGATCGCCGAAGCAGTGCAGGCCGAGGTGGGGATCGTGCCCGAACCTTCCACCAGCGGCGGGACATCCGATGCGCGGTTCCTGAAGGATCTGTGCCCGGTGATCGAGTTCGGTCTGCTCAATGCCACGATGCACAAGCGGGACGAGGCCGTGGCGGTGGACGATCTGGAAGCGCTGGTAAGAATTTATCGCCGAATTGTGCTGGCGGCTCTGGGGGGTTGCTAAAAGCCTCCGTCATTGCGAGCGTGCGTCCTTCGCTGACCAAGCAGAACTGCCGGGGAACCCATAGATGACCGACGCCGCCGAAATGGCCCAGGAAGCCGCACCGACCGGCCACGGCAAATTGCAGTTGCGTATCCTGATCGGCTTCCTGTTGGGGCTGGGCGGCGGCTTGGCGGTCCACAGCTTTGCCGCCGATGCGGGCTGGGTCGATAATGTGGTGACCTATGTTACCGGGCCCATCGGCCAGATATTCCTGCGCCTGCTGTTCATGCTGGTGATCCCCCTGCTGTTTTCCGCGCTGGTGGTCGGCATTTCGGAGATGGGTGAGATTCGCTCGCTCCGCGCCATCGGGATCAGGACACTGGTCTATACGGTGGTGGTCTCGGGCATTGCCGTCGCGCTCTCGCTCGCACTGGTGAACATCCTCAAGCCCGGCCAGGGGGTCAATCCCACTGCCGCGCAGGAATTGCTCGAGCAGGGCCGGGAGAATGCCGCAGGCATCGTTGCGGCCTCCGCCGAGAGCGAGATGGGGGTCAACCAGCTCATCGCCATCGTGCCCAGCAACATCGTCGGCGCGATGAGCAATAATGACATTCTGGCCGTGATGTTCTTCGCCCTGTTCTTCGGCATCGGCCTGCTGCTGGTGAACACGCCGCGCACGGCTGTCCTGAAGGACACCGTGGAGGGTGTGTTTGAAGTGGCGATGCGGCTGATCGGCATCGTCATCCAGCTCGCCCCGCTGGCCATCTTCTGCTTCATGTTCAACCTCTCGGCCCAGTTCGGCTGGGAACTGCTGGTGAAACTGGCGGCCTATGTGGGCGTGGTGGTGCTGGCGCTGGGCCTGCAGATGTTCGGCGTGTTCCCGGCGCTGCTGAAATTCATCGCGCGCAAGAGCCCCGTAGCCTTCTTCCGCGAGACGCGGGAGGCCAGCGTGATGGCCTTCTCTACTGCCAGTTCCAATGCCACCCTGCCTACCTCCTTGCGGGTGGCGGAAGGCGGGCTGAAACTGCCGCCGCGCATTGCCCGCTTCGTCCTGACCATCGGGGCCACTGCCAACCAGAACGGCACGGCGATGTTCGAGGGCGTGACGGTGCTGTTCCTCGCCCAGTTCTTCGGCGTGGACCTCTCCTTGTCGGACCAGCTCTTCGTGATGCTGGTGTGCATTCTGGCGGGTATCGGCACGGCAGGGGGGCCGGGCGGATCACTGCCGGTGATTGCGCTGATTCTGGGTGGGGTAGGGGTTCCGCCCGAGGGGATCGGCCTGATCCTGGGCGTGGACCGCTTCCTCGACATGGGCCGCACCACGCTGAACGTAGTGGGCGATCTGGTCTGCGCTCAGGTGATCAGTTCGCTGAGCGAGGGGGATGAGCAGGGGGGGGTGGAGTAAACCAACCTCCCCATTTCGTCCTTCGACAGGCTCAGGACGAGCGGAAGTTGGAAGAGAGGCCCATTACCCCTTCCGCCCCTTCGGAGCCTCCAGCACCTTGGCCTTGAACTCGCATTGCGGCACCACCGGGCAGCGCCAGCATTCGGGCATACGGGCCTTGCAGGTGTAGCGGCCCAGCAGGATCAGCCAGTGATGGGCATCGCGGCGGAAGGGCTGGGGCACGCGCTTTTCCAGCAGCGCCTCCACCTTCTCCACCGTCTTGCCCTTGGCGAGGCCGGTGCGGTTGGAAACGCGGAATACATGAGTATCCACCGCGAAGGTTTCCGCCCCGAA
>MKUB01000145.1:0-47697 GCA_001898545.1 Sphingomonadales bacterium 63-6
CCCTGATCGCCGCCGATCGTTCCGGCGAGCGGCTCCAGAACGTCGCGGTTGACCAGTTCGCGGATGATATCGCCCGCCTTGGGAGACGAGGCCGAGCGCAGCATGATGACGAACATCTCCATGCGATGATGGCGATCGGCGTCATCGTCTTCGGCGACGAGTTGCGCCAGAAAACCGGGCAATTCGTCGATGCTTTTGGGCTCGCGGAACAAATGGGGCTTTGCTTCGTCGCTGACGACTTCGCGGAACAGGCCTTCCTTGCCGCCGAAATAGCGGCTGATCAGCGCGACATCGACCCCGGCATCGCCCGCAATGTCGCGCAGTCCGACATTCTCATACGCCTCACGCAGAAAGCGTTGGTGCGCGGCCGCCAATATAGACGCGCGGGTTGCAACGGCATCGCGCCGTTTGATGGTTGAGGTCCTCTCCATTTTTCCGTCCATAATGGTGAATGAGAATAAATCAACAACTGTTGACTTACGATGAACGGCCCACTAGTTGACAGCGACCGTCATCGCGCAACTTCCCCCCTCCCTGTGGCGCGATGGCGGAACGCTTCAACAGAAAAGACAAGATCATGCAAAAGCGCTTTCTCCTCGCGCCCGTCCTGTGCCTTTCGCTCGCGCTGGCCGCCTGTTCGGGCGGGTTCGACCCGTCGGATATCGACACTTCCGTCTATGGGGCGGGGGACAATTGGGACAATCCCGGCGGCGACTGGGCGGAAAGCCATTTCTCGCGCCTGGGGGACATCACCAAGCAGAATGCGGGCCAGCTGGGCCTTGCCTGGGAATATGACCTCGGCACGGCGCGGGTGCAGGAAGCGACGCCGGTGGTGATCGACGGGGTGATGTACACTTCGGGCAATCTCGGCCGGGTCTATGCCCTCAATGCGGCGACGGGCGAGCAGCTGTGGACCTTCGATCCCGGCGTGGACATGCAGGCCAATCGCTATGCCTGCTGCGATCAGGCCAATCGCGGCGTGGCCGTGGCGGATGGCAAGGTCTTCGTCGGCTCGCTCGACGGGCATTTGTTCGCGCTGGATGCCAAGACCGGCAAGGTCGCCTGGCGCAAGGATACTATCGCGGACCGTTCGCGCGGCTACACCATCACCGGTGCGCCCGAAGTGGCGGGGGACGTGGTGGTGATCGGCAATGCCGGCGCGGAATACGATACGCGCGGCTATGTCACTGCCTATGATGTGAAGACCGGCAAGGAAGCCTGGCGTTTTTACACTATCCCGCACGATCCGGCTGACGGCCCGCAGGAAAGCAAGGCGCTGGAAGCGGCGCTCAAGACCTGGGACGCCAAGAGCCGCTGGGACATTGGCGGCGGCGGCACGGTGTGGGATGCCATCACCTATGACCCGGCCTATGATCAGGTGATCATCGGGGTGGGCAATGGCGGGCCCTATCCGCTCAAGACTCGTTCGCCCAGCGGCGGGGACAATCTCTATCTCGATTCGCTCGTCGCGCTGGATCGCAAGACCGGCGAGATGAAGTGGCATTATCAGGAAACCCCGCAGGACAGCTGGGACCTGACCGCAACCCAGCCGATGATGCTGGCCGAGCTGGAAGTGGGCGGCGAAAAGCGCCCCGTGGTGATGCACACGCCCAAGAACGGCTTCTTCTATGTGCTGGACCGCGAAACCGGCAAGCCGCTGGCGGCCAATGCGCTGGTGCGCACAAGCTGGGCGGACAAGGTCGATCTCAAGACGGGCAAGGCCCATCTGACGCCGGAATTCAGCGATTACAGCACGGGACCCAAGATCGTGTTCCCCGCCTCCAGCGGGGCGCGCAACTGGCACCCGGCAGCCTTCGATCCGACGCGGAACCTCTATTTCGCTTCGGTGGTGGATATGGGGAACCTGATGTTCATCCCGCCGGGCCAGGAAAACCCGGCGCGCCGGAAGCAGAACCTCAACGCCTCGGCCGCGCTGATCTTCACGCCCGATCTGCAGGCCGCCATGCCCACTCTGCCCCCGCCGATCCGGCAGGCAGTGGAGAAGCTGCCGCAATGGCAATGGGTGAAGGACAAGCCCTTCAGCTCCGAAATCCGCGCCATCGATCCGCTGACCGGCAAGACCAGGTGGAAGGCCGACCGCGAAGGCTGGCAGGACCGTTCGGGCGTGCTCGCCACTCAGTCCGGCCTCGTCATCTACGGTACGCTTTCGGGCAAGCTGGTGGTGCGCGATGCCGATAATGGCAAGCTGCTCGCCTCCATCGACACCGGCAGTTCGATCCTTGCCGCGCCGATGACCTACAAGGTGGACGGCGTGCAATATATTGCGGTGCAGACCGGCTGGGGCGGCGGTGGCTGGGGCTTCGTGCCTTCCTATTCGGCGGCCTATGCCAAGGGCAACGCCAACCGCCTGCTGGTGTTCAAGCTGGGCGGCGGCAAGGTGCCGGTCCCGGCGGACCTTCTGGCGCTGGAACCGGCGGTGGCTCCGCCCGCGCAATTGCCCGGCGCCACGCCGGAGATGATCGCGCTGGGTTCGGCCCTGTTCACCGAGAATTGCTCGATCTGCCATTCGAACCAGCCGCGCGCGCCGCTGCCGGACCTGCGCCGCATGGCGCCGGGCACGCATGACGTGTTCGAAGACATCGTGCTCAAGGGGCTGTTGCAGCCCAATGGCATGCCGCGCTGGGACGATGTCCTTTCGCCCGATCAGGCGCAGGCGATCCACGCCTTCCTGATCGACGAACAGGGCAAGCTGCGCGCGCGCGAACTGAAGCTGCAGGCGGCGGGCAAGCCGCTCGATTCACGCAGCCTCACCATTTTGTCGAGTTTTTAGGCCGTGAACTCATGAATTCCGCCCACGAGGCATCCAAATGGCGAACATATCGGGCCGAAAGGCGCGCCGTGACGGCTTGCTGCCATCGCAAGCGCCTTTCGGTTCGAGATGGAAGCCATTTGGATGTCCCGCAGGGATTTGACCAAAATGGCCCGGCGCAGCGTCGGAGAGGCTGGAAATATGGACATATTCCTGCGCCTCCCCTCCTCGCGCTGAGCCATTTTGCCTCAAACCTCGTGGGTGGCATTCATGAGTTTACGACCTAAGTATTATCCGTTTCAACGAATCCCGTGACTGGAGAGAGAAATGACCCCTGAAGGTGTAAATGTCCGCCATCCCGACAAGCTGTTCATCGGCGGGGAGTGGGTTGCCGCGACCTCCGGCCGGATGATCGAGATCGTCAATCCGAATAGCGAGGAAGTGGTCGCCCGCGTTGCCGAAGCCGGCAATGAGGATATGGACCGCGCCGTCGCCGCCGCGCGCGATGCCTTCGACAATGGCCCCTGGCCTACCACTTCGCCGGCGGAACGCGGCGCCATGCTCAACCGCATGATCGACCTTTTGGAACCGCGCATCCCCGAACTCGCAGCTGCCTGGACCGCGCAGGTCGGCGGCCTCGCCAGCTTCGCGCCTGCCATGCATGGCGGTGCCCTGGCCGGTCTTCGCGGCATTGCTGCGCTGGGCGAGGGTTTCGAATGGGTCAGCAAGGCCAAGGGTCAGGTGGTGGACACCGTGATCCTCTCGCGCGAGCCGGTGGGCGTCGTCGCGGGCATCGCGCCTTGGAATGCGCCCTTCGGCATCATGGCGAACAAGGTGTTCTATTCGCTGATCGCGGGCTGCACCATTGTGATGAAGCCTTCGCCGGAAACCCCGCTGGAAGCCTATATCATCGCCGAGGCAGCGGAAGCCGCCGGTCTTCCGGCAGGTGTGGTCAACCTCGTGCCTTCCGAACGGGAAGCGGCGGATCACCTCGTCCATAACCCCGGCATCGACAAGGTCAGCTTCACCGGCTCCACTGCCGCGGGCAAGCGCATCGCGGAAGTCTGCGGCAGCCGCATCGCGCGCTGCTCGCTCGAACTGGGCGGCAAGTCCGCCGCCATCGTGCGTGACGATTTCCCGATCGATGCCGCCGCCGCGATCCTGGGCAACACCATCACCGTGATGAGCGGGCAGGTCTGCGCCATGCTGAGCCGCGCCATCGTCACCAAGGACCGGCATGACGAACTGGCCGAGGCCATCGCCAAGGTCATGCAGGGCGTGAAGATCGGCAATAGCGACGATCCGGAAACCCAGCTCGGCCCGCTCGCCATGAAGCGCCAGCTCGAACGCGTCGAAATGTATATCGAGGAAGGCAAGAAGAGCGCCGACCTCGTGACCGGCGGCGGCCGCCCGGCCCATATGAACAAGGGCTATTTCATCGAGCCGACCCTGTTCGCCAATGTCGATAACAAGAGCCGCATTGCGCAGGAGGAAATCTTCGGCCCGGTCCTGTGCCTGATTCCGGCAGAGGACGAGGAAGATGCGATCCGTATCGCCAACGAGAGCAATTACGGCCTCAACGGCTCGGTTCTCACCACCGATGCGCAGGCGGCCTATGATATTTCGCGGCGGATTCGCACCGGCGTGATGGGCCAGAATGGCATGCGCATGGAATTCGGCGCGCCCTTCGGCGGCTTCAAGCAGTCCGGTATCGGGCGTGAAGGCGGGCCGGAAGGTCTGTGGCCCTATGTGGAAACCAAGACCATCCTGCTTGACGCGGCGCCCGCAACGCTCTGAAACCAAGGCATGACGGACGGCGCCTGCTTCGGCAGTGCGCCGTCCCTCTACCCGTTTCCGGCGGACAGGAGAGACCATGCCGATTTTCGTGATTACTTTCGACGCGCCCAATGTGCCGGGCAAGCAGCACGACTACACGCCCTTCGCCAATGAATTGGCCGGGCAGAAGTGCCTGCAGATCCAGAGTGGGACTTTCCTGGGCAGCTTCAAAAACACTGCCACGCAGGTCCACAACCACTTCCGCAAGTTCCTGCACAATGCGGATAGCCTGCTGGTGAACGAAATGGTCCAGCATTACGCCTATTCCGGCAAGGCGAAGAACATCGCCAAATGGCTGGAGCTCAATCCGCCGGCCAAGCTGTCTTCGACACAGGACGCCCCTGCTGCCGAGCCTGCCGCGACAATGGCCGATGCCGAAGCGAGCAAGCCCGCCGCCAAGCCTGCGGCGAAGAAGCCCGCCAAGGCCGCTCCTGCCAAGGCCAAAGCCAAGGCGCACTGAGCTCGCCTGCGGGATAGCGCCATCGCGAGGCTCCCTCGCGATGGCGGCCCTTCTCAGAGTTTCTTGTCGTTGGGATCGATGCGGGGATCGCTCTTCAGCATCGGGTCCCAATGTTCGGCGACCTTGCCGTTCTCGATCCGGTAGAGGTCGAACCAGGTCGAATAATAGGTTTCGCCCTTCGCATCCTTTTCCGGGCGCACGAAGGAGGTCATCACGTAATTGCCTTCCGCGATCAGCTGGATCAGCGGCAGTTCCAGCTTCTCCTTGATTTCCCGTTCAGGGCGGGTGGAGCGGACATATTCGATCAGCCCGTCCAGCCCCTGCGCGGCATTGGGATTATGCTGGACATAGTTTTCCGTGACGAATTCATGCGCGCGGCCGGCAAGGCCCGCCTGCAGCACAATGCGATACATGTCATAGACCAGCCGCTTGTTCGCGGCGAGCTGGGGATCGTCACTGGCAAGCAGTGTTGCGTGGTCTTCCGCCACGACTGGTCCTACGGCATTCATGGGCTGTGCTTTCTCCTCTGCCGCGAGCGTATTATGAGACGCCGTCAGCACCAGAGCAGCTGCCGCCTGCATGATGAAAGCCTTACGCATCGCATTCTCCCTTGTTCTGGTAACTCCCTGCCAGAGGTGGGGTGACGCGGCAAGATTCAGACGCTACAGGGGGCCACGATTGACTTTGTCCGAAATGGAAGGCCGATAATGAAAATGAGGATTTGCCTGCTCGCCGGCGCTGCCGTCGCCGCCCTTTCCACGCCTGCTTTTGCGCAGGACAATGCGGCGCAGGACGTGGTCTATGACAGCGAGGCGATCATCGTCACCGGCCACGGGCTGGAAGCGACGCCGTCCACCATCGCCTATTCCACCGTGGTGGTGGATCAGGCGCAATTGACCTCCACCGCATCGGGCCGGATCGAAGATGCGCTGTCCAACGTCGCGGGCTTCCAGCAATTCCGCCGGTCGGACAGCCGCTCGTCCAATCCCACGGCTCAGGGAGTGACCCTGCGCGCTTTGGGCGGCAATGCCAGCAGCCGCGCCCTGGTGCTGCTGGACGGCGTGCCGATGCTCGATCCCTTCTTCGGCCATGTGCCGCTTTCCGCCCTGTCGCCCAACCAGCTGGAGATGATCCGCGTGACGCGCGGCGGCGGTTCGGGCCCCTTCGGCGCGGGTGCGCTGGCGGGCACGGTCGAGCTGGAAGGGATCGATGCGAGCGATCTCGGCCTCGTCCGCGCCGAAGCGCTGGTGAACGATCGCGGTGATACGGAAGTGGAAGGCAGCCTGGCGCCGGAATGGGGCAGCGGCTTGGCGGTTGTCAGCGGGCGGTGGGACCGGGGCGATGGCTTCTGGACCACGCCGAAGGATCAGCGCGTTCCGGCCTCGGTTCCGGCTTCCTATGAAAGCTGGTCGGCCAATGCGCGGGTGGTGCAGCAGATCAATCCCGATATCAGCCTGCAAATTCGCGGCCTCGCTTTCGAGGATAACCGCACTTTTCGCTTCGCCGGGGCTGACAATGCCACCAAGGGGCAGGACATCTCCGTGCGGCTGGTCGGCCGGGGCGAATGGCAGTTCGATGTGCTGGGCTATGGCCAGTGGCGCAATTTCTCGAACGTCGTGATTTCCTCCAGCACCTACAAGAAGACGCTCGATCAGGCCGATACGCCTGCCAGCGGCTTCGGCGCCAAGCTGGAAGTGCGCCCGCCCGTGGGCGGCGGCCACACCTTGCGGATCGGCGCGGATTTCCGCCAGTCGGATGGCGATCTTTCGGAATACCGCTATCTCGCCAGCGGTGCCGGCAACGGCAGCCGCTATGCCGGTGGCACCAATTCCGATCTCGGCCTGTTCGTGGAAGACGATTACACGCTCGGTCCCATCCTGGTCACCGGCGGCGTGCGTGCTGACCGCTGGAGCATCCGCGACGGCTACCACCGCAATCTCAATGCGACGGGCGGCGTGATCGAGGATTCGGCCTATGCCGACCGTTCGGGTTGGGACTTCTCCTGGCGTGTGGGCGCCACGGCCGATCTGGCACGCGGAGTGCGTGCCCGCGCCGCCGCCTATACCGGGCTGCGCCTGCCCACGCTGAACGAGCTGTACCGGCCCTTCGTGGTCTTCCCCGTCACCACCTATGCCAATGCCGACCTCAAGAACGAGCGGCTGGAAGGCTATGAAGTGGGGCTGGATGCGACGGCGGCCAAGGGCGTCGATTTCTCGCTCACCCTGTTCACCAATCGGGTGGAGAACGCCATCGCCAATGTGACGCTGAGCGGCACGGACCGGCAGCGCCAGAATGTCGATGCGGTGAAGTCCACCGGTGTGGAGCTTGCCGCCACGCTGGGCAGCGGCCCGGTCAGGTTCCAGGGCACGCTGGCCTATACCGATGCCAAGATGAAGGGCAGCGGCGTTTCCGCCGCGCTGAACGGCAATCGTCCGGCGCAGACCCCAGACTTCGCGGCGAGCGCGACGGTCAGCTGGGAGCCGAAGAAGGATTGGCGCATCGCGGCCACGCTGCGTTACGTGGCCGACCAGTTCGAGGGCGATGACGAGACGGACGTCCTGCCCGCTGCAACCACGGTCGACCTGTTCGCGCAGGTGCCGGTGGTCGAGAAGTTCAGCCTCGTAATGCGGGTGGAAAACCTGTTCGACGAAAAGATCGTCACTCGCAATCAGGCCGGATCGATCGACTATGGCGCGCCGCTGACCTTGTGGGGCGGGGTGCGCTACGGCTTCTAGGCCCAATCGACATTCAGCCCATGTCGGCCTGCAAATGGCGGTTCTCCGCGCTTCCGGTGCTCACGCACTATAAGTGCGCTGCGCTCCGGGTCACGGAAAACCACCATTTTGTCCTTTGGACAGCTTCGCTTCCGGCTCGACCTGAACTAAATGTCGAGCGGCCGTGCCCGGTTCTAGTGAATCTGGTGCTGCCGGCCGGCAAGGTCGAGCGCGACGCGCGGGGTGGGATCGGTATCCGCCCAGCGTGAACCCGGCCGCAGCACATCGCCTATCACCTTGTAGGCGAACAGCATCAGCATGGTTCCGGAATCCGGATCATCGGTCATGGCCTTCACGCCAAGAAGGTCTTTCTGCCGCTGATCCGGATCGCTTTCCTGCAGCATCCGCTTGTTCTCTGTGGCGGCAGGCGTGACCACATCCCAGAAGATGCGCCGCCGCTCCGCCGAATATCGGTCGAGGATGCTGGCGTCCTCCTCGCCCCGGATGATGGCGCCCAGCAGGTCGGCCAGTACCATGCCTGTCCAAATGCCGGATGTCAGGCCAAGCCCGCCGCAGGGGTTGGTGGCATGGGCAGCATCGCCTGCGAGCAGGACATGGCCCTTGTTCAGTGTGGCCGCCGCGCGCTGGTGCAGCATATAGGGGCTGGCCGAGACGATCTCGTAGTCCTTGCTGCCCTGCATGAACCATTCATAGCGCTGATGGACCCGTTCCTCGTAGCTTTCGAGCGGGAGCGAGGCATCTTCCATATAGGTGCAGCGCCACAGGCCAGCGTTATCGAGCTGAGCGATCACCGCCATGTTGACCGGGTCGCAGACGAAATTCGCCTGTTCATAGCCCAGCTTGCGGAAGTCGAACTTCACATTGGTGGCGATGAAGCGTTCCGGCCAGGTGTGGCCTTCAAACTCGATCCCGGCCAGCTTGCGCACCGTGCTGCGCGCGCCATCGGCGCCGATCACCCAGCTGGCCGCGAAGGTCTTGCTGCCCTCCGGCGTTTCTGCGGTCAGGGTGACGCCATCCTCGCCATCGGTCAGCGCGGTGACAATATGTTGGAACAGCACGTCCACGCCCAGCTTTTTGGCATGTTCTATTGCCACCCGCGCGACATCGTGCTGGCCTGCATGCAGCTGGTAATCGAAGGGATTGCCCTCCACCGGCCTGCTGGTGACCACGGAAGTGTAGCCGAATTCCGGAATATGCGTGGCAAAGGTGCGGTTGATCAGGCCGATGGAGTTCAGTTCCTCCAGCAGGCCCAATTCTTCGAGCACGGCCAATGTCGAAGGGAAATAGATCGCGGCGCGCGGCACTTCGGGAATGGCCGCCTCCTGTTCCAGGACAGTCACTTTCGCGCCGGTCTGCGCCAGGGCGAGGGCGCATAGCGTCCCCACCGGCCCGGCACCGACCACGATCACGTCATTTTTCTTATCCATTCGACATCCTGCCCTTCCTATCCCTTGGAGATCACCGTCTCCTTTTCGGTAATGAATTCCACCAGCGCGGGCTGGCCAGCATCGATGGCGGCCAGTGCCCGCTTCAGCGCGGGAACGATTTCGCTGGCCTGCGTCACGCGTTCGCCATGGCAGCCGAGCGAGCGGGCGAAGGCGGCGTAATCGCCCGAAATATCCGTCGCGCGGTATTTCTCGGTCGCTTCCGGCATGATCGGAAGCTCGATGGCCATGGCCTCATTATTGAGCAGGATGGACAGGATGGGGATACGGTCGCGCGCGGCGGTTTCCAGATCGGTGCCGGTAAAGCCGATGGCGGCATCGCCCCAGACATTGATGCAGAGCTTGTCCGGGCAGGCGAGCTTGGCGCCCATTACCAGCCCCAACCCGTAGCCGAGCTGGGTCGATTTGCCCCAGCCGATATAGGAATGGGGCGTGGTGCTCTTCCAGAAAGGCACCAGCTGGTCGCGCGGACTGCCGGCGTCATGGGTGATGATGGTGTTATCGACATCCACCGTCTGCTGCAGGTCCCACAACACGCGATAGGGGGAGAGCGGCGATGTCTCCTGCGTGCATTTGGGCAGCCATTTGGCCAGCCACTCGGCCTCCACCGCCTTGATCTTCGCGGCCACGGGTGCGGCATCGCGGCGATGGGGGGAACGGGCCTTCACCGCTTCGATCAGCGCCTTGAGCGTCAGCTTCGCATCGCCGATCAACGCCAGTTCGCTGGGCACCGACTTGTCGATATCCAGCGGGTCCAGCGTCGCATGGATCACCCGCTTGCCCGCCGGAATGGCGAGGCCGAAGGACGTGGCGGTGAAGGAACAGCCGATACCGAACAGCAGATCGCATTCGTCCAGCCATTTGCGCACGCAGCCATTGATGCCGTTGCCGCCGGAACCCAGGGCAAGGGGGTGCGTCTCGTCGAAGCAGCTCTTGCCCGGCAGGCTGGTCATCACCGGAATGGCGAGATGTTCGGCCAGTTCGCGCAGCTCTTCATAGGCTTCGGACCAGTGGATGCCTTGTCCGGCATAGATTGCCGGGTTCTCCGCCGCGATCAGTGCATCGGCCGCCGCTTCGATATCGGAATGGACCGGCTGGCTCAGCGCCACCTTGCCGGGGGCGTAATCCATCGGCGCATCGAATTGCTGGTCGAGAATGTCGTAAGGCAGTTCGATCACCACCGGCTGCGGGCGGCCATTGCGCAGCATGGCAAAGGCGCGGCGCATTACTGCCACCACATCCTTACCATTGGTCAGCGGCTCGGCATGTTTGGCCACGCTGGCCATGGAGCGGACCGAGTTGAAATTATAGGGCACATAGGCCTGGCTCAGGGCATAGCCCTGCGGCATCACCAGCACCGGCACGCAATCGGCATAGGCCTGCGCCACGCCGCCAAAGGCGTTTTCCGCGCCCGGGCCCTGCTGCATCACGAAGACGCCCATCTTCTCGCCCTTGGTCATGCGGCTCATGGCATCGGCCATGTGCAGGCCGGTGCGTTCCTGACGGACGATGATGGTGCGGATGTCGATCCGGGCGGCGGCTTCCAGAATCTGGTTGCGGGGATAGCCGAAGACGATCTCCACCCCTTCGCGCTTCAGCACTGCTGCAATGGCGTCAGCCACCGTGCCGTTGGAGTGGACCTGCTGGCCGGAAACGCCTTTGCCCGTTCTCATCATCTCTCCCCGATGGATGCTCAATTATGATCCAGATTACGTGGGGGCGGCTAGATCAAAAGCGGGGAGGGTGCAATCAAGGGGTGTTACGCGCCGCCTTCGGGCCCCTTGCTATCCAGGCCGGTATCGAGCCGCCCGACCAGCGCGGTGCAGAAACGGGTGGCCTGTTCCATATCCTCTTCCGCGAAGCCATCCAGCAGGCGGGCTCGCCATTCCCGGGCAATGGCGAATACCTGTTCCAGCGCGGCCTCGCCCTCCGGCGTCAGCCGCAACAGCTTGGTGCGGCGGTCCTTCGGGTCGGGCAGGCGTTCCACCAGCCCGTCCTTCTCCAGCGAATCGAGCATCCGCGTCAGCGTGGGCCCTTCGATCCGCAGACGCCGCGCAATATCCACCTGCGGGCTGAGCGTGGGAGAGTTGAGAATGGCGGACATCGCCTCCATCCGGGCGGAACTCTGGTTGATCGGGCGCAGCTTCTCATCCAGCAGAGAGCGCCAGCGGCGCGCGGCCAGCACCAGCGAGATTGTGAAATAGATGTCCGGCGTGGCATCGCCTTCGCGGAAAGGGCCGATGCCGATGGGGCCGAAGGTCTGCCCCGCTTGTGCGGCCTCATCGCCTGCCGATTGTTCCGCCATCATTTGCCCCGACTATCCATTGCAGCTCCCGCCCGGGCTTTCCGCCCGCCGCGTACCCATCCGCCACCATCATGGGGGCTTGGCGGCCGAATGGCAATTTGCCGGACGGGGGGAGTGGAAAACTCTCTGGCTTTTCCTCGGGGTGCTATCGGGCGCTTTTGGGTAGAGGCGGATATTCAGGATGCGGCCGGGTTGCGGACACTCCATTTATCGTCATCCCAGCGAAAGCTGGGATCGCTGTCGGCTAGATTATTCGCTCGAAAAGATCGTCCCAGTTGGGATTGGAGCTTTCTATCAGCTCGATCTTCCACGCGCGCTTCCACGCCTTCAGCGCTTTTTCCCGCATGATGGCAGACTGAATATCGGCGTGTTGTTCCGCATGGACGAGGCGCTTGATGCCGTATTTTCGACAGAAGGCCGACCCCGATCCCTCGCGATGCTGCATCATCCGCCTCGCCAGATCGGCAGTCACCCCGATATACAGCACGCCATCAGGTTTGTTGGCGAGAATATAGGTCCAGGCGCTCATCCTGCCGACCTCGCCCAATCGAGAGCGATCCCAGCTTTCGCTGGGATGACGAGTTTATCAGCGTCCGCTTTCCACCCCATCCCAGTTATCCGAGCCACCCAAGGCATCCCCCGATAACCGGAAGTATCTACCCCACGCCCACCTAGGCCACCGTGCGCAGGATATGGTCTGCCGCCTTGTCTCCGATCATGATCGAGGTGGCGTTGGTATTGCCTTGCGGGATGGTGGGCATGACCGAGGCATCGGCCACCCATAGCCCGCTGACGCCGCGCACCCGCAAATCCGCGTCCAGCACCGCATCGGGATCGCCATCGGGGCCGATCTTGGCTGTGCCGACCGGGTGGAACATCGACATGGAGGCGAGGCGCACATAGTCGCGCAGGGCTTCCTTGCTTTCGAAATCGGCGCCGGGGCGCACTTCGTGCAGCACGTGGGATTCCATCGAACGCTGGCGCATGATCCGGCGTGCGAGGGCAATCCCTTCCACCAGCTGTTCCACATCGTCATCGTCGCCCAGCAACTGATGTTCGATCACCGGGGCCGCCGCCGGATCGCCCGAACGCAGGCTGACCCGTCCGCGATGGGCGGGGCGCATCAGTCCGATGAAGGTGGCGACCGAGGATTCGGGCTTCAGCACCACATTGCCTTGCGGCGTCACTTCGAAGGAGAAGGCCGAGAAGGCGAGTTGCAGATTGGGCACGGGCAGGCCCGGCCGGCTGCGCACGAAAGCCTGGGCATGGCCGATGCCGGTGGTCAGCGCTCCGGTGCCGCCGAAGATGAAGCGCAGCAATTGCAACGGCGCGCGCAGGCCATGCGCGTCATTGTTCAGCGTGTGCATGTCCACCGTGTTGATCAGGTGGAGCCCGGCGTGGTCCTGCAGATTGCTGCCCACGCCCGGAAGATCGCGCAGCACGTCGATGCCCATGTCGCGCAGATGCTGCGCGGGGCCAATGCCGGAAAGCATCAGCAGGCGCGGCGTGTTGAGCGCACCGGCGGAAAGCACCACGCCTTCGCGCGCGCGCAGGCTGTGCAGCTGGCCGCCGCGCTGATAGGTCACGCCGCGGGCCCGCCCATCTGCCACTTCGATGGACAGGACCTGCGCTTCGGTCACCACATCGGGCTTCAGGCCATTGCCCAGCCCATCGAGATAGCTCGCGCTGGAGCTACGCCAGCCCCGGCGCTGCGAAAGCTGGATATAGTCCACGCCTTCGGCCAACTCGCCATTGAGATCCTTGGCGCGGCGAATGCCTGCCTCGCTCGCGGCGTCGATCCATTTATCGGTGATGGGATAGCGGCTGCGGCATTCGGAAACGGCAATCGGCCCGCCGGTGCCGCGCCAGGTATCTTCCCCGCGCTCATTATCTTCCAGCCGCCGGAAATAGGGCAGGCAGGATGCATGGTCCCAGCCCTTGGCGCCCAGTTCGGCCCAGCGGTCGTAATCCCAGGCATGGCCACGGATGAACATCATGCCGTTGATGGTGCTGCCACCGCCCAGGCGCTTGCCTGCGGGCCAGGGGCCGGGGCGGCCGCCCACCGAAGGATCGGGCTCCCCGAAATAGCACCAGTCGAACTCCGGGTTCTGGACCAGCTTGCCCATCAAGGCAGGCACGCGCGAGCGAATGTCACGCGCATCCTTGCCGGCTTCCAGCAAAACCACGCGCTTGCCCGCTTCGGCGAGCCTGCCGGCCACCGCGCAGCCGGCCGAGCCGCCGCCGATTACAATAAGATCGGGTTCCACTTTCCTTACCCCCCGGTAAACCATGCCAACCATGGCAGGGCGCCGGACATTTCTACAAGCGAAGAATTTGAAATAACGGTGATTTTCTCTGCTCCAGTCCGATCATGGGACAGTTTGCCCGGCACCTAGCGGAAAAGGCGTGGGGCGAAGTCCGCGAGATAGCGGCGCCAGTTGATCCAGGTATGGCCGCCGCCTGTTTCGTTATAGACATGCCGGATACCATATTTATCGAACATGGCGCGAGTGGGGGCGACGCTGCCATAGAGGAAATCGTCCTTGCCCATGGCGTAATAGACCAGATCGAGGTCCTGCGCGGCCTTGCGCAATGCAGCGTCATTGGCCTTTTCATAGCGGGTGACATCCTCCGGCCCGGCGACGCCCAGCCCCATGGAGAAGATGCCGATGTAATCGAAGGTTTCCGGGTGAGTGAGGCCAAAGCGCAGAGTATGAGCCCCGCCCATGGAAAGGCCCGCCATGGCCCGGTGATGCTGATCCGCCAAAGTGCGGAAATTGGCGTCCACATAGGGGATCAGGCTGCCGATCAGATCGTCCCCGAAGTCGGTATTCTCCAGCATGTTGCCGCCCGGCCGGTCAGGCGTGTGGCCGAAGGGCATGACAACGATCATCGGCGTGGCCTTGCCTACCGCGATGAGGTTGTCGAGGATGTAATTGGCATGGCCCACGCTGGTCCAGCTATCCGCGCTGTCTCCCGCGCCATGCACCAGATAGAGGACGGGATAGGACTTGCCGTCCTTCATGTAGCCGGGCGGTGTATAGACATAGGCCTGCCGCTTGCCGCCCAGCGCGCTGGACCAGTAATCCACCCGGCTGACCGCGCCATGCGCCACATCCTGCCGCCATGTCTGGAATTCCCCTTCCGGCCCCTTGGTCTCGAAAGTGGAATTGGTGCCTACCCGTTCATGGCTGAAAGTGGTGCCTTGCGGGTCGGGCACGCGCGCGCCGTCGATCTCGAAGTTGAAGCGATAGGTATCCGCCGGGACGGGTACGGCAGTGGTCGCGCTCCACAGGCCGGTTTCATCCTTCGTCATGGCAAGGCCGCGCTGCGTGCCCGGCTGCATTCCCATGGGGATCGCCTGATCGATGTCATTGCTGGTCACTCGGGCCTGATGCGCTGCCGGGGCGCAGATGCGGAAGGTAACGCGTCCGTCGGGCAGTTGCTCAACCGATTTGTAAGTGGCTGGGCCGGGGAAGAAGCCTTGCGGCAGGCAGCTTGCGGGGGCGGTTTGGTCTTGCCCCTGCTGCGCCTGCGCGGCCATCGGCGCGGCAAGGCCCAGCGCCGCGATGGCGAGCGGAGCGGCTATCCTGACTAGATTATGCGTCATGACCTCATCCCTGTTTGACAAGCGGCGCGCCCGGCCGCAATTTGAATGAGACAGCGTTGTCCCAACCCGGACGAAAACGCAAGGGGCCGGGCATTATTCGCCGCCCGGCGGGAGGAAAGGGAAGTATCATGAAGTCGCACATCTGGAAATTCCGCCTGTCCGGTGCCACCCCTCTGGCGCTGATGCTGTGCGCTTCGTCCATCGGTGCTCCTCTCGCCGCGAAGGAAGCTGCCGCAACGGATGCCGCCGCGCGCGCCGCGGCCACCGAAGCGCGAATGACCGATGACGAACGGATCACGCTCACGCTCGGCCTGCTGCCCTCGGCCCGGGGCGACCAGCCGCCGCCGGAAGGCGCGCGGCCCGGTGCGGGTTTCATTCCCGGCATTCCGCGCCTTGGCATTCCCGCGCTGTATGAAACCGATGCCAGTCTGGGCGTAACCTGGATCATGGGCGCGCGCGGCAATGGCGGCACGCAATTGCCCAGCGGCACCGCACAGGGGGCCACCTGGAACACGGACCTGATCGAACAGGGCGGCCGCATGATCGGCTCCGAAGCGCGGGCCAAGGGCTATAATGTGATGTTGGCCGGCGGGATCAATCTGATGCGCGATCCGCGCAACGGGCGGACCTTTGAATATCTGGGCGAAGATCCGCTTCATTCCGGCCTGTTGGGCGCCGCCGCCGTGCGGGGGATCCAGTCCAACCATGTGATCTCCACCATCAAGCATTACGCGATTAATCCGCAGGAAACCGGCCGTGCCTTCATGAACACGGTGATCGATCCCAAGGCGCTGCATGAAAGCGATCTGCTGGCCTTCGAAATCGCCATAGAGAAGGGCGATCCCGGCTCCATCATGTGCGCCTATAACGCCACCAATGGCGCGCAGAGCTGCGGCAACAAATACCTGCTGACCGATGTTCTGCGCGGCCAATGGGGCTATCGCGGCTTCGTGATGTCCGATTGGGGCGCGGTTGACGGAGTGGATTACGCACTGGCCGGGCTGGACCAGCAATCGGGCTTCCCCATCGATCCGGAACCCTTCTTCGGGGAGCCGCTGAAGGCTGCCGCGCAATCCGATCCGGCCTATCGCAAGCGCCTGTCGGAAATGACGCGCGCCATCCTGCATGCCGTCTACGCCAATGGGCTCGACGCACATCCGGCGGCCATGGGAACAGTGGATGCGGCGGCCAATTCGCAAGTGGCGCTGAAGGTCGCGCAGGAAGGGATCGTGCTGCTCACCAATCCGGCCGGGCTCTTGCCGCTGGGGCCGGATGTCCGTTCCGTGGTGGTGATCGGGGGCCATGCCGATGCGGGAACGCCGGTGGGCGGCGGTTCCTCGCGAGTGCTGGGCGATGAAGGGCCTTCCGTCTCCGTGCCCGGCGTGCAGGATGGCAACGGGCCTTTCGCGGCCATGATCAATCAGGATTACAACCGTTCCGCCCCGCTGGCCGCGATCCGCGCCGCCGCGCCCAATGCCACGGTGAAATATCGCGATGGCGCCTATCCAGCGGAAGCCGCCCTGGCCGCATCGCAGGCCGAGGTGGCGATTATCTTCGCCACGCAATATCAGACCGAAGGGTTTGACGTGCCCGATCTCTCGCTCCCCAATGGGCAGGATGCGCTGATCGCGGCGGTGGCCCGCGCCAATCCGAATACCATCGTCGTGCTTGAAACCGGCGGCCCGGTGGCGATGCCGTGGAAGGACGATGTGAAGGCGGTGGTCGAAGCCTGGTATCCCGGCGCGCGCGGGGGCGAGGCGATTGCTGATATCCTGTTCGGCAAGGTCAATCCCTCAGGCCGTTTGCCGGTGACTTTCCCGGCGACGGTCGCCCAACTCCCCCGCCCGGAACTGCCGGGCCTCGCGGAGGTCGAGCCCAATTTCGTGGGCACCGGCGCGCCGGGCCAGAAGCTGGATGTCGATTACAATGTGGAGGGTGCGGATATCGGCTATCGCTGGTTCGCCCGTGAAGGAAAGGCCCCGCTTTTCCCCATGGGCCATGGCCTCAGCTACACCAGCTTTGCGGCGGAAGGTTTCTCGGTCACCTCCGGCAAGGATGGCTTGAGCGCCCGCGTCACCATCCGCAACACCGGCCCGCGCGCCGGGGCGGAGGTCGCGCAGGTCTATCTGGCCGAGGCCAATGGCCGCAAGCTGCGCCGCCTCGCCGGCTTCGCCAAGCTCGATCTCGCTCCCGGCGAGGCACGGGAAGTGACCATAGCGCTGGAACCGCGCGTGCTGGCGGACTGGACGCCCAAGGGCTGGGAAGTGGCCAAAGGCACCTATCGCTTCGTGCTGGCCAAGGACGCACTGGCAGACGGCAAGGTCGCCGAAGTAAAGCTGCCCGCGCGCCGGCTGGCGCGTTGAGCGATAATCGAAGGAGGTTTGGCTAAGCCCGGATCAGCCACCTGGCCTGCCGCAACGGCAGGCTGGGGTGGCGGAGACGGAGGCATGCAAATATATTTGATTATAAACGATATTTTTGCAAAAATTTAATTTACCATAATCTTAGCCATAAAAAATATATTCAACCGACGCGAACTCTCGAGAACGAAGGCGTACGCGTGATGTCGGCTGATTTGAAGAGCTTGTGAGCGAGTTGCCCTGGGCGAAGTTAACCTGACAGTTCTTCAGAGATACTTCGAAATTGCCTTGAAATCCTCGATCGCCCTAGCTGCTCCGCCTTCCTCCTCCGCATGGCTCAAGCAGTGATCGACGTGATCGTTGATCAACGCCCGCTTGGCGCTTGCGATGGCCTTCTCCACCGCGTCGAGCTGCTGGGCGATGTCCACGCAGGTTCGCTCCTCCTCGATCATGGTTACGATGCTGCGGAGGTGGCCGGTAGCGCGGTTGAGGCGCTTGACGATGGCGGGGTGGCTGGCGTGCTTATGGTCGCTCATAGAGGGGAGCTAGACCCATTGGAGCGCATCTGTCGAGTGCATTGACATATCCCCTTGGGGGGATACACGGGAGACATGCTCGCGATCCTCGCCAACCGCACCTATCGCCATCTAATTGCCGCCCAGGTTATCGCGCTGGTCGGGACGGGACTGGCCACGGTAGCACTCGGCTTGCTCGCCTACGACATTGCCGGTGACGACGCCGGCGCTGTGCTGGGCACGGCGCTGGCGCTCAAGATGATCGCTTACATCGGCGTCGCGCCGGTTGTCGGGGCCTATGCTGATCGGCTGCCGCGCAAGGCGCTGCTGGTGACGATGGATGTCGTGCGCGCATGCGTCGCGCTGGCGCTGCCGTTCGTCGATGCGGTGTGGCAGGTCTATGTGTTGATCTTCGTGCTGCAGTCGGCCTCGGCGGCGTTCACGCCGACCTTCCAGGCGACGATCCCCGACGTATTGCCGGAAGAGAAGGACTACACACGCGCTCTGTCGCTCTCGCGGCTGGCCTACGACATGGAAAGCCTGGTCAGCCCGATGCTGGCTGCTGCGCTGCTGACCGTGATCAGCTTCCACTGGCTGTTTGCCGGGACGTCGGTCGGCTTCGTAGCTTCGGCCTTGTTGGTGGTGAGCGTGGCGCTGCCGTCGCATCGTTCGGTAGCTAAGGTGGCCGAAGGCGCATGGCTCAAGACAACCCGCGGCCTACGCATATATCTCAAGACGCCTCGGCTGGTCGGATTGCTGGCGGTGACGCTGGCCGCTGCGGCGGCGAGTGCGATGGTGATCGTCAACACAGTAGTGATCGTGCGCGGCATGGGTCTTACCCAGAGCGAAGTCGCGATCACGCTCGCGGTCTATGGCGGTGGCTCGATGACGGCGGCGTTGCTGCTGCCGCGCGTGCTGGAGCGGATCGAAGACCGAACGGTGATGATCTTCGGCTCTGCCGTCCTCACCTTCGCGATGCTGGCGCTCAGCGTGATCAGTTTCGGCATGGGCGGACAAGACAGCGAATGGCCACTGTTGCTCGGCGGCTGGGTCGTAATGGGCGCGGCTTATGCGCTGTGCGTCACGCCCTCGGGCCGGCTGTTGCGGCGCTCCGCTTCCGAAAACGATCGACCGGCGGTCTTCGCGGCGCAATTCGCGCTGAGCCATGTCTGCTGGCTGATCGCCTACCCGGTGGCCGGACAAGTGGGGGCGCGGGTCGGCATGCAGGCGACTTTTGCGCTGCTTGCCGCAATCGCGGCGGCCGGAGCGGTCCTGGCGCTTTGGCTTTGGCCTGCCCACGATCCTGACGAGCTTGTCCACGAGCACGATGATCTGCCGCCGAACCATCCCCATCTCGCGAAGCACGGCCGCAAGCACTCGCACTCGTTCGTGATCGACGACCTGCATCAGCACTGGCCGGGGCAATGACGGTAAACGCCTTGCGATTTTCCATGCGGTTTCGTAGCATCGCCGATGTGGGCATCCGTCGATCACACTTCCGCTTTCTTGCGGCCCTGCTCGCCTTTACGGCGTTGTTCGGGATAAATGCGCTATCGACCATGCACATGGTCATCCCGCATGACGACGGCCATCCGCATTTGTTGATGGAAGCGGAGCATCACCATAACGGTGAGAACCGGAGAGATCCGACCAGCACCGCCCATCAGGCGATGCATATGGCCGCATCCGGGATCAGTCTTCCCGACGAGCATCACAGCGAAGCGGTCGCGCTCGCGACCACCCAAGGCTGGGCTGCGTCGGTCGTCCACTCGATTACCGGCCTCGATCCGGCTTTGCCCCTGCGTCCTCCTCAAGCCTGATTTTTCGTGGCGCTCTGGAGCGTCTGCCCGGAAAACACGTTTTGAGGAATGATCCGTTATGTTTGGTTTCAACCGCCGAGGGCGCATGCTTGCGCTCATCGGCCTTTCGGCGGCGGCTTTCGCTGCCGGGGCGGCGTATGCTGAGCCCGCGCCGCCCTTTGTCCAGCTCCTGCGCGCCAGTTCGGACGCGCCGCGGCTGGAAATACTCGATGCCGATGTCGCGCGGGCCGAAGGGCTTGCACGGCAGGCCGGTGCCAGTCCCAACCCCATTATCAGCCTGATGGGCGAGAACTTCGGCGGAAGCGATCCCTATGGAGCGTTTGGCCGAGTTGAGTCGACCCTCCAATACAGCCAGCCGATCGAACTGGGCGGAAAGAAGACCGCTCGGGTCGCGGCGGGTCAGGCCAGCGTGCTGGCGGCACAGGCTTCGAACCACGAAGGGCGGGTAAACTACGCCTACGAGCTGGTTCTGGCCTACGCAGCGGTCGAGGTGGCCGACAGGCGTATCGCGATTGCTTCCGATGGTGTTGCCGATGCGATACAGGATCTCAAGGTCGCGAAGGCGATGGTCTCGGCGGGCAAGGATTCACAACTGCGCCAGCTACAGGCTGAGACCGAACTCAACACTCTCCAAGCCGAATACGAAGCGGTCCGTGCGAGCCGTGTAGGGGCGCTCGCCCGACTTACCGCACTCGCCGGGTCAGATGAGACCTTCACGGGCGTATCTGAATCCCTGTTTGCTCGGGTCGCCGCTAAGCCTGCGGTCGGTCCGGTCGACCCGCTGCAGAACGCCGCGTATCTTTCCGCTGAAGCCGAACGGCAGGCCGCTGTTCTGAGAGCAGAGGCCGAGCGCAGAAGGGCATCCCCTGACGTCACCGCGCAGATTGGCGTACGCCGCCTGCAAGGTGCCGATGCGACCGCGCTGGTTGCGGGGATTTCGATCCCGCTGAACCTGTTCGACGCGAACAAGGGTAACATCGCTGCTGCCCAGGCCGAAAGTCGCGGCGCGGACGCACGGGTGGAGGTTGCGCGGCTAGAGGCCCAAGCCGCTGCCCAATCCGCAATCGCCCAAGTCGATGCCGCCGATGCACAGGCAGACGCTGCGGCAAAGACACAAGCTACTGCGGAGGAAGCCTACCGGCTCGTCCGCATCGCTTACGACGGCGGCAAGGCTCCCCTCAGCGAAGTGATCACCGCGCGCCGCAGTCTCTCCGCTGCGCGTGCGGTCGTGCTCAACGCCGACATTGCCCGCCTTCAGGCCCGCGCCACTATCGCCCGTCTTCAGGGTCTCACGATCACCGGAGAACCGGTCCAATGAACGAACACAACCGTCTATACGCCGGCGCCGCTGCCGCGCTTCTCGCCGCAGTGGGTATCGGCTTTGCCGCTGCCCGCCTGACCCAACCTGAACCGGCTGCCGAGGAAACCGGCGAGGCCGATACAGCTCCCACCGATACCGTGACGATTTCCGAGGACGGCATCCGCACCTCCGAAATCGTCGTAGCGCCCGCCCGAGGCGGCGCGCTCGATGCCGCGATCCTTGCCTCGGCAACCGTCGAGGCGACGCCCGATGCCGAAGCCGTGCTGACGGCTCGCGCCGAAGGCACCATAACCCGCATCTTCAAGCGCATCGGCGATCCGGTGCGTGCCGGGGAAGCACTTGCGCTGGTCGAAAGCCGCGATGCTTCCTCGATCGCGGCGGACCGCGATGCAGCCTCTGCGCGCGTGACCTACGCCCAGCGCGAACTGGCTCGCGAGAAGAGCCTGTTCGACCAAGGGGTAAGTCCCCGAGCCGACTACGACGCCGCCGAGGCAGCACTTGCGGTCGCTCAGGCAGATGCGCGGCGTGCAAGCGCTGCCGCCGGTGCCGTCCGGCTCGCGGGCGATGGGCGATCTATCTCGGTTGTCAGCCCGATATCCGGAAGGGTCACTGCCGCAACTGCGAACCTCGGCCAGTTCGTGTCATCGGAAGTAGAACTATTCCGCGTCGCCGATCCTCGCCGCGTGCAGATCGCGGCCAGCCTGCCGCCTATCGACGCTGGGCGCGTCAGGGCAGGCGACCGGGTCGAACTTAGCACCAACGACGGACAGAAGGTCGAAGGCCGGGTCCGGTCGGCAACCGGAGTGGTCGATCCCAATACCCGCGCGGCGACCGTTGTTGTCGAGCCAGTGGCGAACGCGGTTCTCGTGCCCGGCCAGCTTGTCCAGGCGCGTATTTTCGCAAGCGGCGGTGCCACTACCGACGCCGTTATCGTGCCGCAGGACGCGGTCCAGACGATCGGCGACCGGATGGTCGTGTTCGTCCGCACGAAGAACGGCTTCCGCGCGCAAACCGTGCTGACGGCTGGCCGCAGCGGCGGGCTTGTCGCGATCACCTCGGGCCTCAAGCCCAACGATCTGATCGCAACCACCAACGCCTTCCTACTCAAGGCCGAACTCGGCAAGGAGGAAGCGGAATGATCGCGCGCATTCTCAATCTGTCGGTGCGCGGGCGATGGTTCGTCTGCATGCTGACGCTGCTGGTGATCGGGATAGGCGGCTGGCAGATCACCAAGCTGCCGATTGACGCTGTGCCGGACGTCACCAACCGGCAGGTCCAGATCAACACCTTCGTGCCTTCGCTCGGTCCGATCGACATGGAAAAGCAGGTCACCTTCCCGGTCGAGACCGCACTCTCGGGCATTCCGGGCCTCGAACTGACCCGCTCGCTCACCCGCAACGGCTTCAGCCAGGTGACTGCGGTGTTCGGAGATTCGACCGACATCTACTTCGCCCGCCAGCAGGTGACCGAACGGCTGGCTCAGGCTAAGGATAGCCTCCCTGCGAGCGCCCAGCCCAACCTTGCCCCGCTCACCACGGGGCTCGGCGAGATATTCATGTATTCGGTCTCCTTCGCCCATCCTGACGGCAAGGGCGTGAAGAGCGTGGCCGGCAAGCCCGGCTGGCAGCCCGACGGCTCCTATCTCACACCAGAGGGCGAGCTTCTCACCACCGAACTTGCTAAGGCGGCCTATCTCCGCACGGTGCAGGACTGGATCATCCGCCCGCAGATGCGCGGGGTCGAAGGCGTGGCCGGGGTGGATTCGAATGGCGGCTATGTGAAACAATACATGGTTCAACCGAACCTTAGCGCGCTGGCGAGCTACGGCCTTTCAATCACCGAATTAGCCGATGCGCTCGAACGCTCGAACCTGTCGGCGGGGTCGAACTACGTCCGCCGCGCCGGGGAGAGCTTCCTCGTCCGCGCCGACGCCCGGCTCAAGTCGATCTCTGACATCGAAGATGCAATCGTCGCAACGCGCGGCGGAGTTTCGGTCAAGGTGCGCGACGTTGGACAAGTGGTGATTGGCGGCGCTGTTCGCACCGGCTCGGGCAGCCGGATGGGCTCCGAAGCGGTGATCTCGACCATCCTGATGCTGACCGGCGAGAACAGCCGCATCGTCGCTGACCGCGTCGCCGGTAAGCTGACCGAGATCAACCGCTCGCTTCCGCCAGATGTGGAAGCCGGGCCGGTCTACAACCGCTCCAAGCTTGTCAATGCGACCATCGGCACGGTCGAGAAGAACCTCGTCGAAGGCGCGCTGTTGGTGATCGCGGTGCTGTTCGTGCTGCTCGGCAATATCCGTGCCGCGCTGATCACTGCGGCGGTCATTCCAATCACTATGCTGATGACAGCGACCGGCATGAATGCGCTAGGCGTCTCGGGCAATCTGATGAGCCTCGGCGCGCTCGACTTCGGGTTGATCGTCGATGGTGCGGTGATCGTGGTCGAGAACACGCTCAGGCGCATGTCTGAACGGCAGGAGCACGAAGGACGCCTGCTCACCGTGAGGGAGCGACTCGGCGAGGTGATCGAGGCCGCGCAGGAAGTGGTGAAGCCGACCGTCTACGGGCAGCTAATCATCTTCCTCGTGTTCGTCCCGCTACTGACCTTCCAAGGGGTTGAGGGCAAGACCTTCACCCCGATGGCGACGACACTGATGGTCGCGCTGGCTTCGGCCTTTGTGCTCACGCTGACCTTTGTCCCGGCGATGGTGGCGATCTTCGTCAACGGCAAGATCAAGGAAACCGAGGTCAAGCCGATCCGCAAGTTCAAGGAGCGCTACGCGCCGCTGCTCGACAAGGCGATCACTCGGCCCAAACCCTTCCTTGCCGGGGGTGTGGGCCTGTTCTTTGCTGCCGTACTCGGCTTCACCTTCCTCGGTGAAGAGTTCATGCCGCAGCTTGACGAGAAGGACATCACGGTCACCAACTTCCGCATTCCGTCAGCGTCGATCGATCAGTCGACCAAGATGCAGCTCCAGATCGAGAATGCACTGAAGTCGCTGCCCGAGGTCGATCTCGTGTTCTCCAAGAACGGCAACGCCGATCTCGGAACCGACCCGATGCCGCCGAACGCCTCGGACACCTACGTAATCCCCAAGCCGGAAAGCGAATGGCCCGATGGCGTCAACAGCAAGGAAGACATCCTCAAGCGTATCGAAGAGAAGATGAAGCCGCTGATCGGCAACCGGACCGAAATCCAGCAACCTATCGAGATGCGCTTCAACGAACTGATCGCAGGCGTGCGTTCGGACGTGGCGGTGAAGCTCTATGGCGATGATCTCGACACGATGAGCGAAGAAGCGCGGCGGATTGCACGGGTGCTGCGCAGCATTCCCGGCTCCGCCGATGTGCAAGCGGAGCAAACCTCGGGCGCTCCGACCTTCGACATCCAGGTCGATCGTCAGGCGGCCGGACGTTATGGGCTTTCGGTCGAGGAAGTGGCGAATACGGTCGCCGCTGCCTTGAGCGGACGCGAAGCCGGGCTGGTGTTCGAAGGCGACCGGCGCTTCTCAGTGGTGGTCCGCCTGCCGGACGCTCAGCGCGACGATATCGAAACTCTCGGCTCGGTGCCGGTGATGTTGCCTGCGGCAGATGGCGCGATCGCGCGCTCGATCCCGCTGCGGGAGGTTGCCCGGTTCAGCTACACCGAAGGCATCAATCAGATCAGCCGCGAGAACGGCAAGCGCATGGTGGTGATCCAGTCGAACGTGCGCGGGCGCGATCTCGGCGGGTTCGTTTCCGAGGCGCAGGCCAAGATCGGCAAGATGGAACTGCCCTCTGGCATGTATACCGAATGGGGCGGCACGTTTGAAAGCCTGCAATCTGCGCGGTTGCGGCTGATGATCGTGGTGCCGGTCTGCTTCGCGCTGATCTTCGGCCTTCTGTATCTCGCACTCGGCGGGGCGGTCCCTGCGGGGATCGTGTTCAGCGCGGTGCCGATGGCCCTAGCGGGGGGCGTATTCGCGCTGCTGCTGCGCGGGATACCGTTCTCGATCACCGCCGCTGTGGGCTTCATCGCTCTCTCCGGCGTCGCGGTGCTCAACGGCCTCGTGATGATGAGCGCGATCCGCAAGCGACGATCCGAAGGCTCGAGCGATCTCGAAGCGATCCGCGAAGGTGCGATGGAACGGGTGCGGCCGGTCTTGATGACGGCGCTGGTCGCAAGCCTCGGCTTCGTTCCGATGGCGCTCGCCACGGGCACCGGCGCAGAGGTCCAGCGACCGCTGGCAACCGTCGTGATCGGCGGCTTGATAACCTCGACCATCCTGACCCTGCTCGTGCTGCCGGCGACCTGCGCCCTGTCGCTCCGTTTCCGGCGCGGGCGCTGGCTGAGCGCAAGGAAAGACGATCCCGATGAGCCGGGGGCATCGCCCGCTGCGGCTTCGTGAGGAGATGTAACGCCGATGTTTACCGTAAATAACTCAATTCCCACCCGCCTTGCTGCGACAAGCGGGCAACATCGAAGAGAGGATATCGCAATGAAAAGCAAACTCGCGGTATTGGGGCTCGGTGCGGCGCTACTTGCGTCGTGCAGCCAGCAGCCGGATGTCTCGATGAAGGACTTCATGGCGAAGCAGGTCCAGCCGACCGCAAAGACCTATTGGGACACGGTCCAGTATGTAAGCGACGAGACCGGCGATCACGAGATCGTGCCCAAGACCGATGCGGATTGGGAGAAGGCGCGCAAGGCCGCCGAAGACCTCGGCAAGTTCGGCGAGTTGCTGCAGACCGACGCCTATTCGAAAGGCCGCAACCCGGACTGGAAGACCTTCGCGGAAGGCCTGGTCGACATCTCGAAGCAGGCCGAACAGGCCGCCAAGGACAAGAGCGTCGACAAGGTCTTCGAGGTCGGCGGCACGATATATAGCGTGTGCAGCGCCTGCCATACGATCTACCCGCCGCCGGTCCCCGCCGCAACGGCATCGAGCGGGGAGCCGACGTGATGCAACTTACCGCGCGCGCCAAAAACGCTCTACTAGCCTTCTCTATGTTGTTCTGGTCATGCGCCGTCTGGGCGCATGACGTGGCCGAAGGCGACAAGGCTTTCGTTCAGAGCATCGACGGCCCCGCCTTCATCCCGTTTCTGTATCTCGGGGCGAAGCACATGGTCACCGGCTACGACCATATCCTCTTCCTGATCGGGGTGGTGTTCTTCCTCTACCGACTGAAAGACGTGGTGCTTTACGTCTCGATGTTCACCATCGGCCATTCGACCACGCTGTTGCTCGGGACCTATTTCGGCTGGGGGGCCAATTCCTACATCGTCGATGCGATCATCGGCCTGTCGGTGGTCTACAAAGGCTTTGAAAATATCGGCGGGTTCAAGAAACTCGGCATCACGATTAACACCAAGCTCGCGGTGCTGGTGTTCGGCCTGTGCCACGGCATGGGTCTCGCGACGAAACTCCAGGCGCTCTCAATGTCGAAGAACGGCCTCCTCGGAAACCTCATCGGCTTTAACATCGGGGTGGAAGTCGGCCAGGTGATCGTCCTGTTCCTAGTGGTCTCACTGCTCAATCTGTGGCGCGGCACTTCCAGCTTCCGCCGTGGTGCCTTCTCGGCCAACATCGTTCTCATCATCGCCGGTCTGCTTCTCACCGGCTATCAGCTTGAGAGGTATTTTGCGTCATGACCGAGGCCATCGAACAAATTGACTATCCGCGCCCGTCGAAGCGCGCGGTCATCACTGGCGCACTCGTAGCGCTGGTCGGGGCCGCATTGCTGACCGTGTTCGCCGTGCTACCAGCCGAATACGGGATCGACCCCACCGGCTTTGGCAATGCTACAAGGCTGACCGAGATCGCCCACCCGGCGAATAAATACCTCGCCCGCGGACTCAAACGCACCGGCGTGTTCACCCGCAGCGACCCCGAGCCAGCACCGGAACCGGGCGCGAAGGACCACTGGACCTTTGAACTCGGACCGTTCGAGGGGATCGAGCTGAAATACGTGCTCGAACAGGGCAAGCCGATCACCTTCTCTTGGTCGGCCACCGGTCCGCTTGA
The DNA here is from genome assembly GCA_001898545.1 of Sphingomonadales bacterium 63-6. Lineage (GTDB taxonomy): Bacteria > Pseudomonadota > Alphaproteobacteria > Sphingomonadales > Sphingomonadaceae > Andeanibacterium. The sequence goes on from MKUB01000145.1 coordinate 27,188, forward strand.
TTACGACATGCACGCCCATCCGTTCGACGGCGGGACCGAACTGACCGAAAGCTATGCGATTGAGCAGGCGAACCATCTCAGTGGCCGCTACGTCGCGGCCTTCACCGGGATCCACGGCTGGTATTGGCAGAACCGTTCGCTCAACCGGGTGACGCTGACGCTGGACGCCTCGGGCAAGATGACTGGCTCCAAGCTGTTCGGACCTTTCGGAGAGCAGGATCGTGCGCTGACCCCGCCCGCCGAGTGAGCCTTCGACGCGCGTCTATGCCGTTGCGGCGGCGTAGCGCGCGTTAACGACCTCCCAGTCGATGTTGAGCATGAAGGCGTCGACATATTTTGCCGCAGCCGCGCCGTAGTCCATGTGGAAGGCGTGTTCATACATATCGAGCACCAGCAAGGGTGCGCCGGTCACAGCGCCATGCATGTGATCCCACGCCCAATAATTGTGCAGCGACTTCGTATGACGATTGTAGCTCAGCACACACCAGCCCGAGCCTCCGGCAAGAGCCATCGCCGTGCGGCGGAACTCTGCCTCCCATGCGCCGATGTCGCCAAAGGCGGAGCCCAGAGCCGCCGATATACTTCCACCCGGTTTACCGTTTCCGCCGAGCTGCTCGAAATAGTAGTCATGCAGCACCACGGACCCGGTGCGGTGCAGTTCCTCGCGCTTGAGCCCGCTGTAGGCCGCAGGCGGATAATCCTTGTCGGCCATCGCTGCCGCCAGCCGGCTTTCGATTATGTTCAGCGCCTTAATCGCGCCTTGGTAGTTGTTGTCCCAATGCGAGCGGACCAGCTTCTCGGAAAGGCCGGTCAGCTTGGCGGGATCGAAGCGCAGCGGCGTCGGTTGGTGATTGCCCGCAAAGGCCGGAACGGGTGTGGGCGGCGGCGCCGCGGCGCTGGCGGTTCCTGCTAGTGCGAGACCGGCCGCACCAAGTCCGGCCGCACCGATGGCATCGCGTCGTGTCAAATCGCTCATGTCATTCTCCTTGCCAAACTGGATACTCAGCCCTCCTACGCCTGCGGTATGACGGTTAGAACGTCGCCATAATCGAGGTCGCGAGATAATGCGTGTCGCCTGTCGCGGGAGCATTGGGCGCCGTCTTCAGGAAGCGTCCCTTGCCCAGCCACAGGGCATTCACTTCTGCGCGCAAAAAGCTTGGCACCAACCAGTAACGCACCCGCGCCTCCAGTTGATGGCCTGCGAAACTCCCCGACGTGCCGGCTGCATTTTGGACGCCGGTGGTTGAAAAGCTATCGCTTCTCTCGGCCAGCCACATCGCACGATATACCGCAAACGCATCCCACCGGGGGTTCGGCGCGATTTCGGCACGGATGGCCGGTGTGCTGATATTGGCCCGGCCGACAGCATTGTAGAGACCCGCCGGCGCGAGTTCCGCACGGCGCATTCCGAACAGTGTGTCGAACCGACTGTATTTGCCACCGGGCTCATCGCCACTGGCACGGTCGTATTCGACCGAAAGCCGCAGCTTCGCCTTGCCTGGAAAGGTGTAGCCCGCGTCGGCGTGCACGAACGATGCACCGACATCGAGTACCGCCGCATCTGGTACGGTGCTGGCTCGAATAGTGCCAGTCTGATATATACCTTCTATCTCGAAATCGAACCTGCCTGTTTTGGGATCACGGATCAGGCGGGCACTGAAGTTGTCGAGGTTGCGATTGCGCGTCGCGGCGTCCACGCGATCGCGTTCGAATAACCCGAAATAGCCGAGCTCTGCAGTCGCTCCGAACATGGTGTTCGGCCGCGCAATCAGTCCACCCCAAAGCTGAAGGTCAAAACTCTCGCGGTCCCAGCGAGCATCGTTGTCCCGGAGTGATGGCAAATCGTTCGGCAAACGCACCTGCGGTAGCATGTAGATTGCAGTCGCATTGATGCCACTCCCCGCCTTCAAATCCACCCTCAAGCCCGTGTAGCCGTTGGTGGTATTGCGATAGTCGTCCGCCGCCACTAGCCGGCGCGAGCCGAGATTGACCGTCATCCGGCCTAACTGAACGCCAAGCTTGCTGCCCTTGCCGAACGGCTCGCCAAATTCGGCGCCGACATAGGCTTGTACGAGTTCGACCGCATTGACGTCAGTCGTGCTGAGCACGGTGCCTGGCTTCGAAAGCCATGATCGGCTGTCATAGAGTTCGGCGCCGATGCGGACGGCGCCAGGATCGTATTCTGCGAACAGGGTTGAGCGCAGCGCCAGCATCTCCTCCTCACTCCTGAATCCAGCGCGAGACTGTCCATCGAGCGTTTCGTAGCGCAGACGCATGCTGCCCGAGAGCTTGAAATCGTCGGGAGCGCCGATAGTGGATTGAAGGGTAGGCGTTTCAGCAAGTGCGGAGGCGGGGATTACGCCAACCAGAAGCGCAATTATGGAGGTGCAGAGCTTCATCATCGGCTGCCCTTTTTCGGTTGGTGCGACACCCAGTCATGGGTTTCGTCCACCGCGTCCCGGCACCAGCGGAACAAGGCATCATAGATGCTCAGGCCGGCCTCAAGCTGTTGTAGATCGTTTGCGTATACACGCGAAAGGCCGAGCGACACTGCCAGTAGTCCCGCCGCTTGCGGAGCGAGATCGAGTCGTCCCGTGTCTGCCCCGCGCACGATCACGGCAAGGCGGGCGAGCGCCTCGTTGTCAGCAAGGCCGAACTCATCGACCATGGTGTCGAAAGTACAGGTCTCGCCGCGGTGGCTCCAGAATACGCCGTCTACATCGAAGGGCGCCGCTCCAAACCGCTCTGCGACTGCTGGGATTTCGGTGGGGGATACGAACAGAAAAACCGCATCGGGATCGACAAAACGGCGGATGAGCCACGGGCACGCTACGCGATCGACTTTCGGACGCATGCGGGTAACCCAAAGCGATGGGGCGTCCGATTTCGGCCGAGGAACCTTGCTGAAATCAATGCGCGATAAGCCCTGAGCCTCCCAAGCCTTGAACCCGCCTTCGAGCGTCCGGGCATCAACGCCATGATGGCGCAACAACGACGCAGCACCGGGACTGTCCGTCTTCCCATCCGTACAAACGATAATCGCTTCACGATCAGCAAATCCCGGACCCCATTCGGAGAGGTTTCCGACATCACGTAGGGTCGCCGCAGGCAAGGAATAACCGGAAATGCTCCGCTCGTCCGCCGTGCGAATGTCGATTACGCGCGGACTATGCGCGGTGCCTATCAACCGAGCCAGTTTGTCAGGTGCAATGGTGTTCAACGGCATGCTGCGTCCATCCTTGGTCTGGGACGCGATACTTTAGCATGTCGCCTCATGGGGTGATCGCGACCCCATCACTGTCGCCTAGTTTCGGACTGCGGGTGCTGTCAACAGTAGTCTCGCCGGGCTGGCTTTCACCTACTCTCAATGCGAACGTGATGCTTCTCACTGGTCAGAGCATTTTCAGGAGTTAGGTCCGTTCTCGTGTTGAAAAGCTGAACGACGCTTCGCCAAAGGCGCGCCTTAAGGACGCCATTACGGTCGACGTTCTGTACGTTGGATTGCGGAGCGACTGACGCCGAACTCCTTCGCGAGGACACCAAGTGAAGCACCACCTTGGCGTCGCTTGCGCACGACCTCTTGCTGCTCAGCCGTAAGGGCGCTGGGGCGGCCCAGCTTCCTTCCCTGGGCTTTTGCTCGCACCAGACCGGCTTGAGTCCGCTCGACAAGTAGGTCGCGCTCAAACTCAGCGACGGCTGCGATTACGGCCATGGTCATCTTACCCGCCGCGCTCGTCAGGTCCACGCCACCGAGCGCCAGGCAATGGACACGTACCTGCATCGCAGCAAGCCGCTCAACTGTGGCGCGTACGTCCATCGCATTGCGTCCCAACCTGTCGAGCTTGGTGACGACTAGAACGTCACCACCTTCCAACCGATCCAACAGCCTGCGAAAACCGTCTCGCTCCATGGCAGGCGTTGAGCCCGACACTGTTTCGGCAATCACTCGCCTCGGCTCGAGTTGAAAACCTGCACCTTGGATTTCTAGAACTTGGTTCTCATACGTTTGGTCAGCCGTGCTGACGCGGCAATAGGCAAATACTCGTGACATGACACACCTACTGTATCGAAAATGTGTGTCGAATTATGTATTGTATCGAAAATACGGTCAAGCTAATTTTCGATACGAGAGATTTCTCCGTATCGAAAACGCTCGTTTTCGACACTGGGCGTGCCAAGCGGTCTCTTTCAGGCATTGCTTCGGGGTTAAGTGCCGACTGCTTCAAAGTCGAAAAACGACAGTCAAAACGCCCTCATCGCCATACGTTGGCTGTGGCCGCTTACTGCCGACGCCAGTCGCTGGACGCGCTGGCCGAAGCAGTCATACTTGTTGGAGCACTGACTGCTCTTAGGGACGATCCGGAAAGTCTCCTTTCAGGAGCGCGAATAGGATAGCGGACCTTCGAGACGTCGGACCTGCGCACCAGCTTTGCGCCGTCATTTCGGTCATTCGATCTAAGATGGCCGCTGCCAAAAAGCTGACATAAGTGAGACCCAATTTTTTGCTCACCTTGTCAGCCGTGAAGGTGCTTCAGCGACGAGGTCCATACCGTCCTCAAACGTACCCATGGCGTTGCTCAGGCTGCCTGGATAGCGATCGGCAAGAAATCCGCGCATCAGCGATTGCCGGTGAGCGGCTGACATCTTCTCCGAAACCACGGTGTCGATGGTCGCTCCTCGGCTGGCCGTCAGCAACCCCTCGAACTCGGCGATCGAGCAGACACTGTAAGGATGACGCTCCAACAACGCCCGATCCAACCCGCGCTTCTCGAACTCCGTGTCCACCAATTTGTCGAGGTGCTTGTAGAAAAACGGGCCGAAGCAAAACCACTCATGAAACGTGACGACGATCGGATGCACGGGGCGACCATCTGGCTTCCAATGGGGATATCCGCCAGCGAGAGCTTCGCTAAGCGTGGCGTAAAGCTGTCCTACATTTCCGGCGAGGCGCGCAATCGCGGCAATGAACGGCGGTTCGGGGGAGATTTCGGTTTGCGACGCGATGTCGAGGCGGCCCAGCTTGCACTCGACAAACAGCGACGCGCTTTTGTCGCTAACGATCCAGTCCACACTACGGCGTTCCGGTTTTCCCCAGCACGTCTCTTCGCGCAGATCGAATACATCACCGCTGATCCGCTCTGCCACCCTGCCGACATAGTGTTCAAATGCTTTGCCAATGGCGCTTCCAAAGCGGCGATCCGCGCGGATGAGATCAAAATAGAGACCATCGGTTAGCCGCTGGAGCAGGATCGGCGGAGCCGGACACATCAGGGAGCGCTGATTCCCAGCATGCAGCAACGGGAAAGCGCGAAGGGGATTGAAACTGTAGGCCCAGTTCACATCATAGCTTTGGCGCTCAACCGTTGCTGTTCGCAGATCATCGGATGAGCGGGAAATTCTGTCCGCGAGCGCCAATACGGGCGCGTGAATCGACTCCTCGGCCGCGGGAAGGAACTCGAACGCGAGTGTCGGACGTCGAAGCATCTCTTCGGCGAATAGGAGGATGAGCTGGAAAAGCTCGCTAGTCGACATCCCGAACTCTGCTTCGACCAGCGGCGCAACCAACGGGTGAGCGTAGAGCATGTGATAGCGTGCGAGCACACCGTTGGTCAGCGGTGACTGCCAAGGAAATTGCTGGAAGGCTATCCGCGACAGATGGAGGATTATATCGTCGGAGCGGGAACCATGCAGTCCCCATGATTTGCCATCGAGCCGATGGATCATAGCCATAGCATTGAACGCTGGCCCTGCAGTGTTCAGGGGTTTCCCGCCGCGCGGCTGCCCATTGAGGATAACTTCCCGCGCGAGCAACTCCACGAGATGGCCATGGAGGCCAGCTTTCAGGTTCGACTGGCCCAGTCTGAGCGCTTTATTTTTCAACTGTTCGGGCAACGGCTGCTCAAACTGCAGGTGCCTTGTGTAGTAATAGGTCGCACCGAGACCGCTCCAAAGATTGAAGCCTCGCAGAAAATTCCGGAGAGGCTTGTAATGAGCGTACACTAACTATGCCTCCCCACTGCCCGGAGTCATCCGCCCAAGAACTTGCGGTGCGATCCTCTTATGGGTCTCGAGGCTCGTCCGTCATCGACCTAGCATTACTGTGAAGAATAATTTCCACAATCTCGTCGGAAGCCGAATGGCAGCCCTCCGCCGGCGCCACACCAACCCCTGCCAGTTTGCAAACGGCCGCGGTGCAGGCGGTCGGCTATGCCGCCCTAACTTCGGACATTCGATGCGCCCAGCTGTTCACGGGAAAGCAGACATTCGCATTTAACCTGCCACAAAGGCCTTGGTCTGAGCCCGAAACTTCTACCAGCTACGAGTTGAGCCTGTGGATCAAGAAAATGAGCTAGGCTTTGGGATGCCACCTTGGATCAGAAAGGTGATCACATAGACTGGAGCAGACTTGGTCTCGACGGGAATGATAAGAAGGCCATCCTCGACAGGGAATGGAGGTGTGCTTTTCGGACTGCAATCCAAGACGCATAAGAAAGCGATAAGCCGGTTCGTGCCTACGGCATAACTCGCGGCTTGCTCTGCGAACTTCTTGCAATCATCCGGCCGCAAATTTCTCCTTTGTTCTGATTTCAGCTCAATGCGAACCCCTCGATACGATAGGTCGGTTCGACCGCCAGTTGCGTAAGCCTGCTCTTCCAAGTCGACACCGATATTGGGATGTTGGCGCAGAAATTGCCTCACGTCCTTTTGGAATGTGGCCTCGTCAATTTGAGTCGGATAACGCGCATCCTGGACAGATTGTCCGGCCAAATTTCCGAATGCCGCCAGGAGTGGGAGGGATGCGAGCACCTCGCTTTCGGCAATTCGTGGCTCGAGCCGAAGTTTCTCTCGAAGGTCGAGGATTTTTCTATCAACGGCGGGATACCCGGTTATCGGATTTTGGGAATGGTCAGCGCCATCAAGCCTGAGAATGCGCTGACCGGCTACAATCACCGGCTGCTCGCTCCCCAAAGGACTGAATTCTGCCGCATAGATAAATTCATAGGGATGTGCGCTGAGGCTTTGGGGTGCATGAAGAACCATCCGACCTCTTTGCTTGAACAGAAACGGCGCTTCGCCTTTCGGGCGATCAAAAACAAACGTAGGCAAGTCGAACGTACTCTCCGGCTCTATAGACACCGGAGTGAGGTGCAAGCGTTCAGCATCATCAGGCCAACGAGAAACTTTAATGCTGATCTCAAGGTCGTGTGTCTGGCGTGATGGCAGCCATTGGATCTCAGCTGCTGGCTGACCATTGATCGAGAATTCTAGGAAAGCGACGGCCAGATCTTCCTTCTTTGGTTCTCTATCACGGTGGTGCGAACGCGCCCAATCCGGGATAGTGGGTTCGGGGTCACTACACATCGCCACGGGCATAGGAATTTCGGAAATTCGTTTCCGAATGGGGGCAACATCGTCCAGAGTCAGTTCTTCACCAATCTTGGAAAGTGCCTCGACCAAGCCCTGTTCAAAAACCGTGTTGCCTGCCGAATCCGCCATGACTTTTGCTCTTGCCGCTGCAGCACGGAGAAGTCGGTCAGAGTCGGCTTCGCCAGAGAGCAATGCCCGCTTCCAATCTTCCAAGAACCGGACGCATTCGATGGCTTCTGCGAGTGAGAACCATAGCTTGGCTGCCGGAGCCCGCCCAAATGCATCTGCGGCTTTGCGGATTGAGTGAGCGGCGCCTTTCAGCGCGTCAACATCGCCTTCGCCACTTTCGCTGCGAAGCAAGAGAGTTGCTTCAATCCGGGAAGGAAAAACCTGTTCTAGAATGGCGCTCATTTGAATCCGCTTGCTGTCGCTCCTTTTCGGCAACGTTTTTGTGCCACTTAGATTTCACCGCATTCAACTCGGCTTCATCGCCACTTGCAACTGCCGATTCAAAGCGATGGGCAAGCGAAATGAACTGACCCGATGTGCGAAGCGCGCTGTTCCTGACGGTATCGGGGATATCTTCGGCGCACGAAGCGGCGAGCTTCTTCGCAGCATCAGTCGCGCCAGCCAAGCTCAGCCGTTCAATGATTTCGTAAGCGAGCCAGGTCTTGGCAACCAGTATGGAGTTCCCGAACGCCACGAACTTATCTTGCCGAGCAACTACCGAACTATCGGTAAGAAGCTCCAATAGTCGCCGCGTTTCATCGTCGCGGTTAAAGTCATCGCCCAGATGTGGCAACGTGTAGAGAACCAGGTCGGCGAGAGTCTCTTCGCCTTCCAACGCACGAGCCAAATAGCGTAGTTCATTGCGCAGATAGAGGGGTTCGACCGTGAGGGCGGCATCGATCAGTATCTTTGCCAGTGCTTCCTTCTGCTCCCCGAAAACATCCGCCCAGGTTGCAAGCCGTTCGATGCAGGTGACAAGAAAGTCATCTTCTCGCTCTCGCCCCCGGTAATAGTAGAGGAGATTGAGAACTGCATGTGCAGCTCTCGGTCGGAGCGTCTCAGGCAAGCTGAAACGCCCCAAGGCGCGGACAGCGGCCTTATGCACTACCAGATACTGGTCCCACAGGAGCACGCAAAACGCCTCGTAAACGAGTGGTGGTATGTTAGAATGTGATTTGTATCGAACCTCGCCTAGGGCCGTCGCGGCATAGGAGCGCACAAGGGCGGACGGTCCGACTAACCCGTAATACAAGTGCGGGAGAATTTTCTTCAGGCCATCCACTGATGACGCGAGATGCTGCGTGACGCCAAGAGCGGCTCCCTTCAGCTCATTGCGCTCATCCGGAATGGCGTCGATCATACCCAATACTTTGTCGGTCAACTCGGCGTTATCGCTTGCAGCAACTGCCGCCCACTCAACATAACGCTCCATCAAATTCCTGATTGTCGACCGGTGATTGCCGCGCTCCATCACCTGAAGCCAATTCTCATCAGGTTCTTTGGGTTTGGCATCGATTGCGGCAAGGCGGTCTGCCATCAGAAGTGCTGCACCAAGCAATCCGTCGATTTCTGCACCCGCAACTAGCTCAAGCTCATATGGCTCACTGCGGAATGTGCTGGCGACCTCCTGTAGGACGTCGTCATCATCCTCAGTCGTCGCCGCCCATAGTAGGCGTCGGAAGGCTGTGCGATGCCCCTCCGAGTCAGTGGGAATGGGCTCCTTGTTGGCGGTGAAGCGACCTGTGCGAAGCACATGTGAGTAGATCTTGAAGGCACGTGCTCGAGACACGCGATCTGACCCCGTAATCAGCTCCTGAATAGTCTTATCCGCTTCGTCTGGAATGTCACAGAATACACCAGAAATAGCTTCGTTAAGGTGGTGCAAGTTTTCATGATGCCGGTCTAGGTCATCAATCAGGAGATATGCTCGGGCGAACGTAGAAGCCATCGATCTGAGAGAGCTGTTCGCAGCTTTAGCGTCAAACGTCTGAAGCGTTGCAAAGCCGCGACCCGCGAGCTCGACCAAAAACCGGCGACGGCTGGAAAGCAGTGCGTCCAGCTCAGCAACAACTTCTTTGGGAAACGTCTCCCAAAGAAGTTTCAGCAGGGCTGGCTTGGGATCAGGGCGAGGCAGCCCAATGAACTGTTCTTGGTCAGGTTTGGCATACTCGACGGCGCGCTTAGTCAAGCGCCTTGCATCGTCAGATTCTAGAAATTCCGGACTCCGGGTGAGGATCTCAACTGCCTTCCCGTATGCCAATGGGTGATCAGCTGCCTTGACGGCAAGACGAGCGAGGCGTTTCGGGTCAGCATTGATCGACTGCAGGATGGCAATGCCAACCTCAACAAACCAGCCTTCCTGGTCAGCAAGGTCAAACATGTAGAGGGTGAGCGCCTCGCCGTAATGCTCAGGAGCCAAGCGAGCGCTTTCGATGAGACGGTTCTGATTTTCGTTGGACCGTTCATTGTCCAACGCTGCGATGTCCGCGAGGATTGTCGCTTCGATCGTCGTTAGTTCTGCCTTTAGTTTCTGGCGCGTGGCTTCACGTGCCTCTGCACGCTTTCTTGCCTGACGCGCTTCTTCTTCGGCCTGAGCTTCTTTGATCGCACGAGCCTTGTCTCGCTTGGCCACAAGCTCGCTGATGTTGGGAAGAGCTATCGGTTTGCGGTGCTCGCAAGAAACGCAGTTTCGATCATAGAAATCTATGGCTGAGTCTCGCAAATCCCAACAGGCCGATCCACCCATTGGAGCAAAATCGCATTGCAATGAGTGGTGCCCGATAGGGTAGCCGGTTTCCGCTTCTATTAGCCCGACTCCGCCAAATTTCTCTACGCGGACATGTGCGCACCAATTTTTGACGAGCTGCATGGTCGCGGCGTTTTTCTTGCCGGCCGCGATAGTGTCTTCGATATCCTTGTCACGTTTCATAGCAGCATTGGGCTTGGAAAATAAAACAATCTAGGCCTCATGGAGTGATGCGCAAAGCCAAACAATAGTGATTACGGTTTAAGCTCCAATGCATCTCTGCGCACCACGAAACAGATCGCTAGAGGATCTCAAAACTCAGCCAGCGCTCAAGTGGCCGGAGAACTCGCTTGAAGGCCACACAGAGTAGAAGCGCAACCAAATGGGACTCGCGCTCGCAGCGATCAACGATAGTCCAATTCCGCAGTACACCCGTTCAAAATCCGACGTTCCGCTTCCGGCCCAGCTACAGTCGTCGGTAAGCGGCTGAATGAACGGCAGCTATTGATCAGCTAATTCGAGGCCGGGAATGTCGTCTTTGTCGGCGAAAGGAGTTCTAGCAAGAAGCGGTAGCAAAGAATGCTGCGCGGAGTCAGCAGGACGACCGAGATATTGTGTCCTAGGTGAAGTAGGCATGCAGGGGAGAGCTCTACTTAGACAGGTCAGAGCGGATCGTGGATGCGAGCCGGGTGGTAGTGACCGACGATGTTCTCCGGTGACAGATCGACGGTCAGGCTGAGGGCAGAGCCGGCGCCTGGACCGAGCGCATAGGATTGCTCACCGATCAACTCGCAGAACAGGAACTCCAAGATCAACCCCGCAAACTCCCCCAGCGTATTCTCGCGCATCGACTTGATCGGGATATCGCACACGAACATTGTCGGCCGACCCACCGATTTAAGAACCTTCTTCGCCTCGAACGTCCCCACCAGCCGAATGCCGAGGCAGTAAATATACTCGCTGCCATAGACTAGATAGTGACCCGATCCGCCTAGCCGGGTTATCAGGGCGCACTCATCCGCGCAGAAATAGAGACTTCCCTCGCGTCCACCCGAAGTATTGCGAGCATTGACGTCGGCGACGGCCGCCTCGAACTTCTCATCGGTCACCCAGGGGAAGTGGCTCATCACGAATAACGTCCGGGCCCGTTCCTCTGCCTCGTCCGCGCGCAGGCATTGGAGGCCGCCTTCATAGAATTGCGCAAGGTCGTTGGTGCGGGTCGCATGGCCGGCGCGGAACGCGCGATATTCCTGCGCTAGCCGCTCGGTAGTTAGCGACTTCATCTCGATGTCGATTCCCTCCACAGCGAAGACAATTTCGTTCAGCCAAGTCAGATCATCGCAGACGACATATTTGGGTGGATCACGTTTAAATTTGTCCTTCACCGCTTCGGTGAGGATGTCGCCGAGCAACGTCCAGATGCGGCCCCGCCAGCTGGCAACATCCGGGTAGCAGAAAACGTCGTCCGGAACGGGCGGCCGGTATGCGATAGTCTCGGACAGCTCGCGATCTTTATAGCCCGACTTCATCTCGCCGGCGTAGCAGCAATTCGCCCATTGATAATACATATCCACCCGTCTCCATTCGTCGAACGAACTTATTGGGGAACTCGTCAGGCGATGTAAATGTCAGCAATGGCAGCGAACCTGGTCAGCGCTTTGCTACTGTTCCTGCTTGACCTTGGCTCAATTGTTTACCTCTATCGCCGGAAAACAGGGATTTGCGAGGCGATGGGTGATTGATGATCGATTGAGTGCGCTGCTCGACGACCCAGACTTCCACGAAGTCCAGAGTCGGATGAGCCGCTTCAACCTGTTCGAAGCCTTGGGCGCGGTGCATGGCGAGCTCAAACATTCGAACTTCCTCGGCTATCTCCTCGCCCCCAATCGCCCACATGGCCTTGGGTCCACGCCGCTCGAACGGATCTTGCGCCGCGCCCTTGAAACGATCCCCTCGGAGGCCCGACCGATCAGCACTTTGGACCTCATCGTCGGCGATCTCGACAACGCCATCGTCCACCGTGAGCGCTACGCCATCGACCTCCTGATCGAGATCAAGGAATTGAAGCTTATCGTCGTCATCGAGAACAAGGTTCACGCTAAGGTCGGTGACGGGCAGCTCGTCCGCTACCGCGAGCGGGTCACCTCCGAATATCCCGACTACCGCAAGCTCTATCTGTTCCTGACCCCCGCAGGTGCACCACCAGATGACGACGCCTATTGGCCGCTGAGCTACTCTATGCTTGCCCAGACCTTGGAAGCGATCGCCGCCGAACCCACCGCTGGCGATGCGCCCCGCCTGATTATCGAACATTATGTCGATATGCTGAGGAAGAACATCGTGGACGATGACCATCTGCGCGGCTTGGCCGCCAAACTCTATGAGCGACACAAGGAAGCCCTCGATTTCATCTTCGAGAGCCGCCCGCAGGCCGGCAACCTCGTAGAGTTCATCGCCCAGCGAGTGCGCACGACGGACGGCCTCATCATCGACACAGACGGGCCTTCGATGCTCAGATTCCTCCCCGTGCAATGGGAAAGCAGGTTGACCCACAAGAGCGATCCCAAGGACTGGACCCGCACTGGACGCGGGCTCCTATTTGAGGTGAAACGGGATTCCGCAAGGTCAGGACGACTGATGCTTTCGTTGGTCATGGGGCCGGGTGATGCCGCCCATCGGGCGGCTCTATATCAGGGGGCGAAGAGCCGGTCGGATCTGTTCGTCGGTCTGGTGAAGCCAATGGGGGTCAAATGGTCCACCATCTTCAGCCGCGACCTCATGACCGCCAAGCTCGCCGAAACCCTTACAACTGAGCAGCAGGAAGCCAATGCCGACCTTGCTTGGTCTGATTTTCAAGGGACGACATTGCCCGCGCTCATTCAGGCGGTCCTTGAGATCGATGAAGAGATCGCCGCCAGAAAAGGGGGGTGACACGTCGCGGGGCAGTCCCTCATAAGCCGCCGGCGCGGCGAAGAAGCCAAGGGGATACCTACCCCCCTCCGACCTTGCCGCTCTTAGAGCCAGTGGCAGGCCAAATCCTCAAAACGGCTAGTTCACACGTTACCAGATAGACGAATAGCGGCTTCCAAGGGGCGGGTCTGGGGATGTGAATGGCAGCTATGTTGGCGATAGCGGTCAGCTATACGTCTACTGATCGGAGTGTCCGCATTTGGAGGATTTGGGCTGATAGCTGCCTGACCGGACACGACACCATAGCGGTCGGCCTCGGCGCGTTGAAACAAAGTCTATCTTCCCCTTGCGAGCGAATGAGGTAGTAAGGCGATGCGGGCAATGCGGACGCCCGCTAAGGCGGCTTGTCGCCCAAGTTCCGCTCCATGAGCCGCGTTTGCGGCAAGGAGCGTACTTGCAATGATGACCGAGACTTATTCTCCGCCCCGGATTTCCCTCCTCCAGCTATTCCTGAGGTTTCTGCGTTTCGGCTGCTTGGCATTCGGCGGACCTGTGGCACAGATTGCGATGGTGAAGCAGGCGTTAGTGGAGGAGGATCGCTGGATTTCGCCGGTGCGCTTTAACCGGCTGCTCGCGGTGATGCAGGTTCTGCCGGGGCCAGAGGCGCACGAGTTGTGCGTCCATCTGGGCATGGTCGCGCGTGGGCGGATCGGCGGCTTGCTGGCCGGGCTGGGATTCATGTTGCCCGGTTTTGTCCTGATGCTTGGTGCCGCGTGGCTCTACAAGGACTGGATCTTCAGCAATCCGGCGATGGCGCCCGTCTTCCTGGGGGTGCAGATAGCTGTGCTCGCAATCATCCTTCGCGCGGTGCAGCGCATTGGAACGCATATTCTTGAGGACCGGCTGTTGTGGCTGCTCGCTGCGGCGTCGCTCGGTGCAACCCTGCTGGGCGTGCCTTTTTGGCTTCCGCTGATCTCAGCGGGACTATTCTATAGCTTTGCAACGCGGCCGGCGATCATCGCGTCGGTCTTAGTCGTGGCCATCCTATTGGCTTATCTGACCTCCGACGCGGCGCCTGTCGTGAAGGCAAACATCGCCGTAAGCGAAGCGGGCGTTATCGCGCTGTTCATCGCCGGTTTGAAAGGCGGCCTCCTGACCTTCGGCGGCGCCTATACGGCTATCCCTTACGTCCGTGCCGACACCGTCGGACGGGGCTGGCTGTCCGACGGCAGCTTTCTCGACGGCGTCGCGCTTGCGGGGATGCTGCCTGCGCCACTAGTTATCTTTGCGACCTTTGCGGGTTATGTTGCTGGTGGGTTTCCCGGCGCAGTGGCGATCACGGTCGGAATGTTCTTGCCTGCTTTCGCTTTTTCAATGGTCTTCTTCGAGAGGCTGGAGGCGGTAGTCGAGAACCCTGCGCTTCACAATATGCTGGCGGGCGTCGCTGCGGCTGTCGTGGGCGTGATTGCCGCCACGTGGCTTCAGTTTGGCCAGTCGACCGCTCAACGCGCGACCGACTTAGGCTCATCAGCTTTAATCTTTGCAGCGGCATTATGGGTCGTGTGGCGCTGGAAAGGCAAGTTGGCTGCACCAGCTATCATCTTCGTTTCCGGCGCAGCGGGGTGGTGGTTAAATCTCTAAGACGTGGGACGACGCATATGTCGGGTACCCTCAATATGTCGGACAAAGTGATGCAAATCGGCGCTGCCTGAAAGCAGGCGCGGCGGCTGTTGCAGCGAAAGGCAATCTGCGGCCGGTTGGTTCAGAGTCCCTGAACGGCATGAGCAGTCGTTGCCGCCGTCTAAACGAAGACAAGGAGGCTTGGTGGGTCTGGCAGCCGCGAGGCACCGACACAGGACGGCTGGCGAACCGGAATGTACCGCGCTAACACTCGCTCATCTGAATGCTTCCGCGCGAGGGCGCGAGGCTCATCCACACAGGGGGTATCGATGGACGAGTTTGATGGTGGCCGTAGGTTCGTCGATGGGTGCGTTAGGGCCTATGGGGCTGCGACCAAGCATATGATGAAAGTCTGGGAGGAAGTGACCGGCGAGCCCATGGATAAGCTCACAGGCCATCCAAAGGATCGCTTCCAGAGAGCTCTCGAGTATTTTGTTCGGGCGATGGAAAGCGGTGACGCTGCAGCGCTGCGCGCGAAGCTGGATGAGGCGACCGGTGATGACGGGATAGTCAAGTCCCTGATCGAGGAAAGCTTGGCATCGCCGGAAGAGGCGCTTCTTCCTGACGCCGACGATGTGCCGCCGTACGTATTTAAAAAGGCGATGTGGGATGAGGCCCTCCACCGTGCGGGGGAGGAGCCTGTCGACGTCTACCTAGACGATTTCCTCCGCGCCGTCGTGTCAAGAGTAATCAGCGAGATGGGATGGACTCGCCGTTTCAACGTAGGAGAAAATCGTCACTTACCCCGCATGATCCAATGGTTGCGCGAAGTGGAGGACGAGTCGAAAGGGGATGGGGGTGTCGGCTTGCACCTCATGAATCGTGCGTCTGTGGGACGTGTCGCGTCTTACCCTACCAGTCCTTACACTCTAAAAGTCAGGCTCGATGCAAATTGGCTCTGACAGTCGGAATGCCAGGAGTTGAGGCGTGCATGGGTGTCACTTCGTACCGTCCCGTTGGATGCTTCAAGACATCGAACGCTGACGGGCAAAAGTCGAACGCTCGACGCCCTCAATGATCCCATGGCGATGCTCGCATCGCCATGGCCAGCGTGACGGAATTGGTAGACGTATCACCACAGTGATCCTGGGCCTCACGGCTTGGGTGCGGGTTCGATCCCCTGCCGCTGGCGCCCATTTGGGGGATCACGACCTAATCACCGACAGTTTGGAAATAACACCCAAGTCGGCCAACTCGTATCCCATTACGGGTCTTGTACCCCCAAGTACCACCTGCTGCCTCACAAGCAGGACGCCGCCTGCGGGTTTCCTCCTCTTCCTGCGCTTCCGCAGCAGAAATGAAATCCTGGAGATTTTTCTGCTCTTCAGAGCGTTGTTTCATTTGCGCCCCCATTGATACCCCATCCACAAAGGTAGTGCTCATGAAGGCCTCACTGGCAAATGGCGGCCAATTGTATGCTTCGAGCCAAGTGGTACTTCCATCCTCGTTGCCCCAGATACGATAATCCAGGTCGCGAAACTCGTTTGTGAGCGCCTTGCCTGTCTCGGGAGTGAAGGTGAACTTGATCGTAGCCGTGCATATCACCTCTTCCCAAGGGACAAACGACTTAAGTCGTGATTGGACCACTTGCACATATCGCTTGCGAGGTGCCCTGGTGACCGTATCTGACTCGGGTTGGTCCGGCTCTGGCGCCATTCCAGCTGCCCTTCTGGCCTGATCTCGGAGGGCCTTAGCCTGGGCCCATATTTTGTCCTGAGACTTCTCATATTCCGTCTTCGGCCGGGGTTTCTCGCCGTATATCCACTCGTCTCCCATTGAGGCCGTCATCCACTTGTCGACCGCGTCTGGCATACGGTTCTTGTAGGCATCAGATTCACAAAACTGCCGAGCGTATTCGGTAAAGTCGCCCTTGTTTCTATCTTGGCCATAAGCAGGCGCACTCAGGGTGGCCATCACGCCAAGAGTGAGAGCAACTGCTGAGTGCACTGAGCAGCAACGTTTCATTCGCCGCTCGGTCAGAAAGCTAATGGAGGAATTAAAGGAAAGTCGCGATGATGCGACAGCAGAGCGATCGAGTATAGAAAGACTGTTGGTCATATTTGGCCCCAAAACGAAAAGTTCGAGGCACCGACGAGAGCCGGGTGTTCGTAACCCTGCGTACACACAAGGCGCCGCCACCTTTAGGCGGACCCTGGACATACGTGACGGCCACCCGGCCGAAAATCTTCGACCGGCGTGCACGATTTGAGGTTACGAAGCCTCACCGCCGGGACATACCGACGGCACGCCAATCATATAGCAGCAGTGCAAAATCATCAAGACTCAGCCGTTTAAGCGGCCAACAACACGGAAAATGCGCTGTTGGCCGGTCAGGCCGTTTGGCCGACGTAATGTGTGACATTTGGGATCAGCAATGGCGCGAATCAGCCGCTGCAGCGCTCAAAGTTTGCATTGACTGCCAGGATCATCGAGCAGTTTGGGTGTGTAAAATCGCTCGTGACCCGCGATCTCCCCAACGCCGTGAGTGCGCGGCCATTTCTAAAACATCGATGGGGCGCGGATAACGCGGCACATCTTGTGCTGACTGGCAACAGAAAGAGTGGGCCGGTTGGTGACAACCGGCTCCACTCAAAGGAGCTATTTGCGCCGACCGATGATCGGGAGCGCCCAGTTCTTGCGTTTCAGGGCCGCCGACAGTTCGATAATTTTGGACGCTATCTCGTCGGGGTGAAGCAATCTCTTGGAGGACGAGTGGGTTTCAGCAATTGCCCTGGCCCGCTTGATCATGTTGCTCCTGATTGCTTTGCCATGTCCCCCGGCAAAGCTGACGTCCTCTAGGCTTAGCATCATGCGGATCATAATAAGTCGCAGATACCGCATGAAACGATCACCTTTCTCACTATGATGCATGTGCCCCTTGCGACCCGCTTTGGGAGGGCACCAGGTCATGCAGCGACATGGAGCCTCAAAGAAATAGGACGCCATGCGGTACAGGTTGATGTCGGACAACCCCACGTCCCTGATCACCAGTTGCGGAGCCTCAGTCCTGTTGGCCGGATACCGGGACATATGACTTTCCGCGATCTGCTGGGCTCGACTTAAGCACCCGGGCCCCCACACCAATCCATGCTCATGCCGCTGAAGCAGTTGCCCACCCTTTGGGTGAGAATGACTGTTGAACAGCGCAAGCTCCGTGACCCCAAAGAAGTTGGGACTGATTGCAGACAGTGTCCGCTTGAAGCGCTGCTGCGACAGATTGAGCTCTATGAACGGCCTAATATGCGATGTTCCCCCATCACCCGCTATCGCTGTTACAAAGGCAACTTCAATATCCGGGTTCTCAGAAGCGATTTCACCCAGTGCCTCTCCCAGCATTGAACTTGCTGCCAACATGATGGACTTGTGGCATGTGAGTGGCAGAGACGTGATGATCTCACCATCTGACGCCTTCTCGAGAATATTGCGCTTATCCCCGGGCAAGAGTCGCGGCTCAAACGCTTTGCGAGATTTCTCGGCGTGCTTGTCGTAAGTTGCAGCCAGACGATCATCGACGTCCTGCTTGGTGTTACAGAGCCGCAAACTCTTAAAGCGATTGTCGGTGGGGTGAGCTTCCAGGCTGGCGATGGGCTCAGGCTGGGTGAAATTTTTCTTTTTCTTCTTGTTTTTGAAATAATTGAATGTCTCCAGTGTGCCCCCTTGGGGTTGAAATGATTTGTTCCTCTTTGCGGAATTAGAACCGCTAGGGCGGTTAGATTTTATTTTTCTAATCATGGACTTTACCTTCAAAAGGCATGCAGAGGCACTTCCAGGCACTATAGGAGTGCCTAGATGGGCTATCTGCTGATGCGGTATGGTATTGAGTGAACACTACGATAAGCAGTGTTCAGCCTCACTGATTGTGGGACAGCATTTCTTGCTTAGCCCTGGGCCTCAACGAGGCCTGTTGAGCGGCTAACATTGAAATTTGCCCCACGCGCATCGACGTCAGAATGCACTTCTCTCCGCAAACCTGCGGATGCTCTCCATGGGAATGAGGGTCTTGCGACCGACCTTCCTCCTCTCCAGATTCTGGTTCTTTAGGTGCAGGAATAAGCTTGTACGCTTGATGCCCAGCAGGTGGCACGCTGTGCGCGTATCCACCAAAATTGGATCTACACTCGTCATCTTAAGTTCTCCACCGCCTCGAGCCTGAGTGCTCATTGGCGATGGAATAGAGCTAGCATCCCAAAAAACGGCCTATGTAAGATAGCGTAGCGGTGCAAACTAAGAATCGACAAACCACCCCCAACGGATATTCAACGGGTATCCAAAACGCCAGCGTTGGAGGAATCAGCTGGCACGGGCATGCATGTTAACTCGGCTTTCGGCTAGGAAGATGTCCGTGATTTCGGGGGGAGTGATTCGAATGATGGAGATCAACCGCAGGAGCAGGCGCCATAAGCGTGGGGCGGCTGGTGCTAAACCACACCGCAGCAAAGCGTTCCTCGAGGATTGGGAAAATTTCGTAGATAGGGTGAGGACAGAAATCCAAGCGGCTCACAACGGCCCAAATTCGAAATCCCCTTACTACGCCCAGTCTTCTGTGATTAAGAGAGAGGTTTATAAGTTTGTTCTGGAGCACAGAGGAAAAATAAAACCAGATCTTATCGAAGATGCGATCTTGCATTATTGCGACACTCGCGAACGTCAGAAAAAGCTATCTGAGCAGAGAATGCTCAGATTCTTGAGATCTGATTATAAAAGTCGTCCATTTTACTGGGCATTATTTGGCCTAGAGGGCTGTGTGGGTTTGGGTAATTTCACGCTAAAACAGTATGATATCAGCAGATACGCACGACAACTCGAATATGCAGATAGACATTACGTCCCGCCCGAGTTTTTGATCGGCTTCATTTTCCAAGTTGGCACCGTAGCCAAGATATGTGAGTCCGCTAAAGACCCCAACAAGCTGGAAGATTGGGAGAGCGACTGGCGAGCCCGACGCTCTGCTCAGATAGTTAGTGAGCGCCCACTAGTCCATTCAACTTCCAAACCGCCCCGACCCTCTCAGTGAGCAATCGCAGCTGCAAGTGCCGCGCAGATTAATACTGCGTCCACCCCAGCGCGATGCGGTCTGAGTTGATCGGCTGATGCCGCAAGGTAGCGATTAAGCACTTGGCCATCGCCACGGCGAAGCTCTGCGCCGAGGTCACCCAACTCAAATGAGGCAACAAAACTTGAAGCTTGCGTCAAAGTTGCCAGCCAGTGCGCATCA
Source organism: Sphingomonadales bacterium 63-6 (assembly GCA_001898545.1). Classification (GTDB taxonomy): domain Bacteria; phylum Pseudomonadota; class Alphaproteobacteria; order Sphingomonadales; family Sphingomonadaceae; genus Andeanibacterium. Next base: position 47,116 of record MKUB01000145.1, read on the forward strand.
TAAAGTCCGCCGTCACACCAGACCGTCGTACCTGACGGAATCAGGGCATTGAGCTCCGCCATCACGGCGCGGGGATGCTTTCCTTCGCGCAGCATCCGCTGATTGATGCCGTGGAGGCGCTCAGCATCCCGATCCCATTGCGCCGCCATGTCCCAGCGCGGATCAGGTTTGATTAGTGACGACCAACTCCTGATTTTCGCGCCGGGCTTCTTAAGGACCGCCACCCCTACCTCAATGGGGTAGCTCGTCAGCGCCAAGGCCGTCGCTTCGAAGTCGAGAACCACGAGAGGAAACGTAAGTGGCATCGTGCGGTCAGGATCAGTCTGCGCATCGAACAAGTCGGTTCGCGACACCGGACTCAGCGTTCGTTTGGATCATTACATTCGGACCATCGAAGCGGATATTCATGTCCGTGCTCTCGCCTTCTAAGTTGGGCTGCTCTGAAAGATCGTCGAGGTCATCGGATAGTGATCCAATCCAAGCGCCTCCGATCACAAGTGAGATAGTCTCTCCGTTAATGACCCAATTACCCTCCGTCTTGATAAAGGTATCAAGATCGAGCTTCATGAAGACCTGCTGAAA
>MKUB01000145.1:47709-62279 GCA_001898545.1 Sphingomonadales bacterium 63-6
GTCGTAGTGAGCAAGGCCGACGGAACCGTCCTGACGCCTTATGAATGCTTCGTTGGACATCGCCTCCCTGCAGTCCGTCAAACCATCTTCACCACCTGTTTTCGCGGTTATCCATGTGCCTAGAAGCTGATCGTCCTTAACCAGGGCACGCTCTGTCGGAATGCTTGCGTCGTTTTCAACAGTATTACTTGCACCCCCATCGTCCGTCTTTTCGATAGTACTGGCCTCGTCTGGTTCAGGGGCGATCAGGGCAATGAACATCAGAAAAAGAAAACATAAGCCAAGGCCGATCAGAAATCTCTTCGCCCATTTGATTGCGTTGGCCCAGACTGAGGGAACGACCGTGGTCTCGGCCTCCTTCGCTTGTGATCCGGTATAATTGAGGCGCGGTGTTGCCTGTTTTAGGAGATAACCGCTGTTGCCGGGGATTTCCTCCCACTCAGCATCTTCAATATTGTCTGCCATCAACGAGACCCCCTGTTAAACGGAGGCCCCGAACGAAGCCGGGTGTTAGGAACCCTGAGCAGACCCAAGGCGTCGCCGCCTTTAGGCGAGCCCTGGACATACGCGACGACCACCCGGCCGAGAATACTCGACCGGCGTCTGCTGTTTGAGGTTCCTACGCCTCCCCTGCGGGACTGACCACAGGAGAGAGTGTTTTGCGACACCAATGCGCTCTGATCAAGTGCTTGCTTTGCGTCGATGAATCTAATCATGAAGCACCTACCAGTCCGAGGCCAACATCACGGTGAGAACCCGCCTGGTTTTGTCGGGATCGGCGGGATCATCCGAACCGAACTTGAGTGCCAGATCGTAATAGTCGATCTTCCAAAGCAAATCCCATCCCCACAATGTCAGGCTGCCAAAGTCGCGTTCCAGATAGGGGTCGTTGTCTGCATTAAACCCATCATAATCGGCCAGCGCCGAGGCAAGGACATTCGGGTCGAAGCCGGTGATGTGCTGCACGTTGGCTGTGACCATCACGGAGCCCCCTGTGCCGGTCTTACGCAGGTGATCGTTGAGGCGAGCAATGGCTGCGGCGCGAGATAGATCAGCGCCACCGACCGTTTCTTCATGTGCCACTCTTCATTCCTTTCGAAGTCATGGCCAGCCGCCATCACGCTGCGCTTGGCGCAACATGATGGCGAGCTTGATGCTGAATGGATTGGTGTCTGCGAGAGACTTCGCAGACCAACAGGCTCAAATGGGCAGATGGATTATCCGCCTATTTGCCCGTCGCTAAACTGCGGACATGCCCGATCAGACGATCGAGCTCGGCTTTCGCCGTGATCGCCTGCTCGGTTGCCTTGCCGGCAGGCAAGAGAGCCTTGCCTAAATCATTGGTAGCAAAGCCCTGTGCGAGCAGTTCGGCCTGGATATCGATCGGAAAGAACAGGCGGGATGACGTGTCATCCCGCATCATGCCCAGCTTCAACAAGGTCGCGACCAGCTTGTCATCGAAGATAGCGGATTCTGCGTATTCCTGCAGGCCCCGGCGGAATACGAGTTCAAGCCCCAGCCGTGTCGGCCCCACGCCAACGGCTACGCTGACCCAGCTGAAGCCTTCCTCGTCTTCTGGACCGATCTCGGTAAGCTCCAGCCAGGCATCGCCTGTCCCGACACCCCTGGCCATCTTCCATTCTGGACAAACTATGCGGGCTGCCCATTCGACTTCGATAACCTGCCAAGGAGCCACGGCCACTTTGCTGATTGCCTCTACGGCAGATTTCATCATCCGCTCACTCAAGACATCGATGGCCAAGGTTCCGTCTTCACCGATTTGTTCGATATTCCGAACGATCTTGGCGGCACGCTCAGAGTCCACCTTCGTTGCTGCAGCCATCCGTTGTTCGTGATCCATTATGCAGTCCTTCGCGTAAGGAGGGCCCATCAAAGGGCCTCCATCGACATGCAGGTCGATCTCGCGGTGGAATGCTTGGTCGTGCATTGGGCACAGCGCCCGATGCTCTTCGAACAAGCGAACTCTTAGCCGGAACAGACTTCCGGACCCTTCGATTGCTCTCTATTTTGAGGTTGCGCCGACGCTTAGAATTAAATGTCCAATGAAAGTCCGCGCAATTCAAGCATAAGCGAATTTTGAGTAAAAGTCAAAAACGGCTGAATTTAGCGACTTTTATCGTGGAATTGAATCTGTATTTAATTCTCAGTGCCTGAGCAATATTTAGCCCAGGCTGCCATCAAATCACGGCGCTTTTCCAAGGCTCTCCCTCTTCGGTAAGCGCGTTCAACCGATGAGGCCACGGTATGGGCAAGCGCCATTTCGACTTCTTCGCGGCCAAACTGGGTCGTTTCTCCTGCCCAGTCCCTGAAGGTGGAGCGAAAGCCATGAACGGTGATGTCGGGTCGCTCCATGCGCTTGAGCAATTGCGAGAGCGCCATATCGGAGAGTGAGCCCCCGCGCGGTGCAGGAAACACAAAGTCGGTTGGCTTGAGGCCTTCTTCCTTCATTCCTGCCAAAATGGCCATTGCCGCATCGCTGAGCGGCACTTCGTGGATAAACCCCGCCTTCATGCGAGCAGCCGGCACTGTCCAAACCCGGGCTTCCAGATCTATCTCACCCCATGTCATGCCGCGCACTTCTCCTGACCGCGCGGCGGTCAAGATCACAAACTCCAGCGCTCGTGCTGCAACGGCAGGCCGGTCGCGCAAGGTGGCCATGAATGAAGAGATTTGAGCGAAGGGTAGGGCGGGATGGTGCTTGACCGAAATCTTGCTTCGCTTGGGCAGTAACAAGTCGAGGTGGCCGCGCCCTCTTGCCGGGTTTTCGCCGACCCTCAGTCCTTTCGCTTTTGCTGCATCAAGAATCCGTTCGATCCGCCCACGAAGCCGCGAGGCAGTCTCGGCCTTGCTCAGCCAGATCGGCTGAAGCACGGCCAGAATCTGTTCGGTTGTTACCTCGTTGATCGGCACAGCAAACAGGGGCTGGGCGTAGCTCGTCAGCGTGCTGCGCCACTGCTGGCGATGCTTGGGATTTTTAAATCCGTCTTCGATGTCGTCGAGCAATTCCATGGCGAAAGCACCAAAGGTCACGACAGGTTTTTTCTGAAGCTTGGCTTTGGCGCGCTCGGCGCGGGGGTCGCTTCCGTCGATCAGCATCGCGCGAATTTCTGCTGCCCGCTCCCGCGCTTTTGCCAGGGACACATCGAGAGCTGAGCCCAGCCCAAGCTCGATTCGCTTTCCATCCAACGTGCCGATGAAGAACCAGGAGCGCCCTGAAGCACGGATGCGAAGGTAGAGTCCACCGCCGTCAGAGTAGACATTGGGCTCCGTTAATGCGGCCACTTGCCTAGCCGAAAGTTTGTTACGCGCGCGCGAGGCCATGATTTTTTTGTGATAGCTGGTAATGCCGGCCGAACCTAGCCATAATTTCAGCCATAGTTTGTGCGCTGGCTTAAGGCGAATTCCACTGAACTTCAGCGAACGCCAAATCCGCCGAAAAGCCCGAGAATCCTTGGGCTTTTATTGTCCATCTGAGTTCGGGAACGTCCGCAAAAATGCGGCAGCTGGCGGAGACGGAGGGATTCGAACCCTCGGTACAGGATTTACCCGTACGACGGTTTAGCAAACCGTTGGTTTCAGCCACTCACCCACGTCTCCGGATCGCAGCGGCAATGGCCGGGCGCTATAACGAGGGGTTGGGGAGGCGGCAAGGGGATGTTCGAGAAATCTGCCATCCTTTTTTCAATTGCCACCGGGAGTGATTTTCGGGGGCATTTGCCCGCCTTCCAACCGTCCCTCTCGCCGACTCGCCCTGCCGCAAAACCGACTCGCCCTGCCGCGCGTTCATTGCCGCTTCAGGCCGGGGGGACTCTTTTCGGCGGTCAACACTTCTGACGGGATCGAAGGGGTTCGTAATGACCGCATTTGCCGCAATCGGCCGGCAGGCTGCCCAAATCCGGGGCCGGATGCAGGCGGCGCTTGGCGCGCTGGCCTGTGCTGCGATGCTGGCGGCGCAACCCGCCGCCGCGCAGATCCAGTCGGTGGACCCCTCCGCCGCTATCGATGGCGATCTGGATAGCGCGCAGGCGCCGGTCTATAGCCCACCCGCCCCGGTGGAACCGGCGATCACTTACGAACCTGTCACGCCGCCACCGGCCGACCCCTATCAGGCTCCGGCCGCCGCGCCCGTTACCAGCGCCGCTCCTGCCGCTGCGTCAACCGCCGCCAGCCAGGCATCGACCACGGGCCAGGGCGACACCTACAAGAAGGACGATCTGATCGGCGCGGCCGAGGGCGTGTTCGGCAAGGGCGCCGAAGGCCTTGCCCGCATGATCGAGGACATCCTGAAGAAGCAGGGCGAGCCTAATGCCTATATCGTGGGCCGCGAAGGCGGCGGCGCGTTCATCTTCGGCGCGCGCTATGGCTCGGGCACATTGTATCACAAGGTGGAAGGGCAGCAGCCCGTCTATTGGCGCGGCCCCTCGCTGGGTATCGATGTGGGCGCCAATGCGGCCAATACCTTCGTGCTGGTCTACAACCTCTATGACTCACAGGAATTGTTCGAGACTTACGGTGCGGGAGAAGGGCAGGCCTATCTGGTCGGCGGCTTCCACGTTTCCTACCTGCGCCGGGGCGATGTGGTGCTGATTCCCGTGCGCATGGGCGCGGGCCTGCGGCTGGGCATCAATGTCGGCTACATGAAATTCTCGAAGAAGCAGAAATGGCTGCCCTTCTGATTTGATCTGAACGGGGCGGGCGGGGCGTCCTATTCGTTCTCCCGCCCCGATTCGGTTTTCCGCGTCCGCTTCTGCTCATCGATCTGGTCCGCGCTGATTCTCGCCTTGGGGTCGAGTATGGATGTGAAGACCATCCCGATCATCAGCACCACTTCGCTGCCCCGGTTGCGCGGCTTTTGCGGCAGCAATTTCCTGCGCGCCCGCGCCATGATCCAGCCGGACGCCACCAGCGCGATCAGCGCCGCACCCACCGCCACCGCAACCACCTCGAACATGCCCGCTCTCCCCTTTGCGGCTGCACTCTGTGGTTATCTGGGGGCAGCGCGCAAAAATGCGAGTCCGGCCCCGTTTTCCGGCTTGCCCCGAAGGGGCAGGCGCGGCTAGGGGCGCGGCCATGCTCGAGAACCTTACCCAGCAGCCGCCCGATGCGCTTCTTGCGCTGATCAAGCTCTATGATGCGGATAGCCGCGCCGACAAGATTGACCTTGGCGTGGGCGTCTATCGCACGGATGACGGCGCGACGCCGGTCTTCGCTTCCATCAAGGCGGCGGAACGCAAGCTGGTGGAGGAACAGGATTCCAAGGCCTATCTCGGCCCGGAAGGCGACATGGGCTTCGTCCATGCGCTGATGCCCTATATCTTCGGCTCGGACCCGACGATGGGCGGCCGGATCGAAGGCATGCAGACGCCGGGCGGCACGGGCGCTGTGCGCATCACGCTGGCGCTGGCCAAGCATGCGGGCGTGGGCACCGTGCTGATGGGCACGCCCAGCTGGCCCAACCACGCGCAGATCCTGAAGGATCTGGGTATGCAGATGAAGGGCTTCACGCACGCCACTGCCGATGGCACGGCGGATATGGACTCGCTGCGCAATGCGCTGAAGTCCGCCGCCAAGGGCGATGCCGTGCTGCTGCATGGCTGCTGCCACAACCCCACCGGCATCGATTATACCGACGCCCAGTGGGACGAGATTGCCGCTCTGCTGGCGGAAACGGGCGTGTTGCCGATTCTCGACCTGGCCTATCAGGGCCTTGGCCTGGGAATGGATGCGGATGCCTATGGCACGCGCAAGGTGCTCGCCTCGGTTCCCGAAGCGCTGATCGCCTATAGCTGCGATAAGAACTTCGGCCTCTATCGCGACCGCGTGGGTGCGGCTTACGCCATGGCTGCCGATCCCTCGCAGGTCGGCGCGATCATGTCGAACGGCCATGCGCTGGCCCGCGCCAACTGGTCCATGCCGCCGGATCACGGCGCCTCGGCGGTCCGCCTGATCCTGCGCGATCCGGAAATGACCAAGCTGTGGCTGGACGAGCTGGACGATATGCGCGCCCGCATGCGGCAGGTGCGGGATCGTCTGGCTGCGGCAGGCAAGGTCGGCACGCTCGACCTGACGCCCTGTGGCACGCAGAACGGCCTGTTCTCCATGCTGGCGCTGACGCCGGAGCAGATACTGAAGCTGCGCGAGGATCACGGCGTCTACATGGCGGGTTCCGGCCGCATCAACATTGCCGGTCTGACCATGGGCAATATCGACAAGTTCATCGGCGCGCTGGCGGCGGTAACGGCCTGATAGCTCCTCCCCTTCGGGGGAGGTGGCATTCGCTAGCGAATGACGGAGGGGGCTTTCCCTTGGGCACGCCCCCTCCACCATGCTTCGCATGGTCCGCTTCCCCGTTTCGGGGAGGACTTTTAGCTCCGCAGATCCTGCATCCGCTTGAGATAGCGAGCCATGGTGTCAATCTCCAGATTGACCGCGTGGCCCGGTTCAAGGGTGCCGATGGTGGTCACTTCCGCCGTGTGGGGAATGATGTTCAGCCCGAAATGGACTGTGCCGTCCGGCTGATCTTCCACTTCGTTCACGGTCAGCGAAACGCCATCGAGCGCGATCGAGCCCTTGGGCGCGATATAGGGGGCCAGTTCCGCCGGGGCGGCGATGGTGAAGCGGGCGGAATCGCCTTCCGGCTCGATCCGCACAACATGGCCCATCGCATCGACATGGCCGGTCACGATATGGCCGCCCAGTTCGTCACCCAGTTTCAGCGCCTGTTCCAGGTTGAGGCGCGATCCGGCCTCCCACATGCCGGGTGCGGTGCGCGAGGCGCTCTCGCCCGAAACATTCACCGCGAACCATGCATCGCCCGGCTGGCCGCCCTTTTCGACCACCGTCATGCAGGCGCCGGAACAGGCGATGGATGCGCCGATGGCGATGCCCGCCGGATCATAGGGGCAGGCGATGGTGACGCGCAGGTCGCCCCGCTGCTCTTTCTCACGGACGGTGCCGATTGCGGTAACGATGCCGGTGAACAATGCTGCCTCCTCTTTCAGGCGGGCTGATAGACTTCCATCCAGTCGCTGCCAAGGCGGCGGCGGTCCGCAAGTGCCCAGCCCTTGGGCACGCCGTCTGGGCCGGGCCGATGGAAGGCCGGGATGCCGCTGCCGAAAGTGACGGGGGCGCGGTAAAGCAGCAGCCGGTCCACCAGCCCTGCATCGAGGAAGGCGGCGGCCACCTGGGAGCCGCCTTCAATCATCAGATATTGCACATCGGCCATATTGCTGGCGGGATCGGCGATAGCCTGCGGCGATGGCAGATGGTGCCAGCCTTCAGGCACGGCGCCGCGCGTCAGGACATAGCGGCGCGGGCTGCGCTGTTCGAGGCCGGGCAGGCGCACGTCGAGCCGGGGCGCGTCGGCGCGCAAGGTGCCGCCGCCGACCAGTATCGCGTCGCTCATCGCGCGTTCCAGATGGGCATGGGCGCGCGATTCGGGCCCGGTGATCCATTTGCTGGTGCCATCTTGGCGGGCGATGAAGCCATCGGCGGTCAGCGCCAGCTTCAGCGTTACGAAAGGGCGGCCATGCCGCTGGCGCATGAGATAGCCGGCAAGGCTAGTGTGGCAGGCGGGATTGTCCGCCAGTTCCGCCGTAATTCCGGCGGCCTTGAGGCGGGCGATCCCGTCGCCTGCAGTGCGGGGATCGGGGTCTTCCACGCCGATGACCACGCGGACAACGCCTGCCGAAATCGTCAACTGGGTGCAGCAGGGGCCGCGCGCGCTTTCATGGGCGCAGGGTTCCAGCGTGACGTAAAGGGTCGAGCCTTTTGCCGTGTCGCCTGCCTCGGCAAGCGCCACGGCTTCCGCATGGGGGCGCCCGCCGGGCTGGGTCCAGCCACGGCCGATTACCATCCCATCCCTCACCAGAATCGCGCCGACTGCGGGATTGGGGCGGCTCAGGGGGCGACCACGCACTGCCAAGGCGGCAGCGGCGGCCAGCCAGCGCGCATCGTCCTGCTTATCGGGTGGCACGGCTTATTGACCGGCGGCGGGCGGGGCCCCGGCTCCAGGCTCCTGGGCTGGCGTGGCTTGCGGCGGGGAAGCGGGGGTGGGCTGCTCGGCCTGCCCGGCGCGGCCCTGCTCGGCTTTCGCCTTGATCGCGGCCTTTTCGGCGGCCTCCTCCTGCTTGATCTCGCGCTCCATCTTGTCGACGTCCACGCCGGTCATGCGGCCAAGCTGGCGATAGAGGTTCTTGCGATATTCCTCGCGTTCCGCCTCCTTGGCGCGCAGCACGTCCTGCTTCTTCTGGTTCGCGATGTTGGACGCCTCGATCTCCGCATCGCTTCGCCCGGCGGCGAAGGTGGTGATAAAGGTCACTTCGGGCTGGCGAGGCATGATCCGCTCGCTCTTGGGGATGATGATAGCCATTAGCCCCACGCTCCCCGCGATGGAGATCGCCAGCACGGGCCAACGATGGGGATTGCCGCGCCAGACATGCGCGAAATCCTTCGCCGCGCCCACAGGGGAAACATTACGCCAGAAAGCCATGGTGCGAATGTAGGCGCTGGCGTCCTCCTCCGCCAGTGTCTTCGCGCGCAAGGTCAGCCAAAGGTGCTGTAGAGGCGCCTTCCATGCGCTTTCAGCCAGCGATTGGCCTCTTTCAGATCACCCTCGAACAGCTCGGCCAGCAGGGCATGGAAGGCCGGAGAATGGTCAAAATGGCTCAAATGCGCAACTTCGTGCGCCACGACCGAACGGCGCACCGCATCCGGCGCCTGGATCAACCGCCAGTTGAGCCGTATCGTGCCGTCGCTGGCGCAGCTGCCCCAACGGCGCTGGGCACGCGAAAGGCGCAAGGGTGGGGGTGTCTTGCCGGCGACGGCGCAATAATGGGCGAGGTCAGTCCCCATATGGCGCAGCGCCTCCCCCTCCAGCCAGCGTTTGAGGCGCGGGGCGAGCCCGTCCTGCGGTCCGCCGACCAGCAGGCCTTCATCCTCCAGCGCGGGAGTGCGGCGCGCTTTCTCGTGCCAGCGGATCGCCAGTTCCTGCCCGCGATAGAGCAGCATGCCGCCCGCTTCCGGCGCTGTATTGCCAGGCAGGCGCGCCATCTGGCCTTCCAGCCAGTCGCGGCGGCTGGCGGCGAAATCCAGCCCGTCGCTGGTCCGGCCCCAGCGGGGCAGGGTGAGGCGAACTTCGCTGCCATCGGGCGCGAGGCGCAGGGTCATGCGGCGAGCCGTAGGGTGCCGCCTGATCGCCACCGGCACTTGCCGCCCGCACAGTTCCAGGCGGGGATCGGCGGGAGTGCGGCGCAGCCAGTCGATCACGCGCCGCTTTCCGGCCACTCGTCCCCGGCCTCGGCCCATTCGACGATGTGATGCTCTATCGGCCCGGCCTCGGTCTCGCTGATGGCGCGGCCGATCACCGAAACACCCGCCGCGCGCACGGCATTGCGATCTCCCGAAAGCAGATAGTGCCAGCCCGGGAGGGGCCGCCCGTCGGCCCGGCGGCGATAGGCGCAGCTATCGGGCAGCCAGCGGATTTCCTTCACCAGCTTGAGCGTGAGGCGCAGGCAATCGGGCACGAAGGCCTTGCGGTTGCGGTAATCCTTGCACCGGCCGCTGCGCGTATCCAGCAGGCGGCAGGCGACATTGGTGTCCACCACCTCGCCCGTATCGGCATCTTCCAGCTTGTGCAGGCAGCATCGCCCGCAACCATCGCACAGGGCTTCCCACTCGGCGCGATTGAGATCGGCCAGCGGCAGCTCCCAGAAGCGGTAGCGCAATTTCTGGTTGCCCAGCGGGTCCATGGATTGTCAGCTCACCCAGCGGGCGAGGTCGGCCGCCACGGCGTCCGGCCCCTTGTCCACCGGCAGCAGCGCGATGGGCTCTCCCTTGGGCCCCATCAGATAAGTGACGCTGCTGTGATCGACCAGATAACCGCCCCCGGCGGAGGTTTCGCCCTTGCGGTAAAAGACCTTGAAGGCCTCGGCAGCGGCTTTCACTTGCTCGGGCGTGCCGGTCAGGCCCACCAGATCGTCCGAAAAGGCGTGCGTGAATTCGCCTACCTTGGCCGGGGTATCGCGTTCGGGATCGATGGAGATGAAGATCGGCTGCACTTTCGCCGCCAGTTCCGGCTTGTCCGCCTTGAACTTCGCGAAGCCCTGCATGATCCGGCCGACATCGGTGGGGCATACGTCAGGGCAATAGGTATAGCCGAAATAGACGATGCGATATTTCCCGTCGAAATCCGACCATTTGACCGGCTTGCTGGCCGAATCCACCAGATCGAACGGTCCGCCTATCGCCGCGCCGGCCAGCGGCGCGTCGGCGGGAACCCCGCCGGAGGATTTCTGCCCGCAGCCCGTCAGGGCCAATGTCAGGGCGATTGCGGCAAAAGGGGCGAATGCGTGTTTGGCTTTCCACATGGCGCGCCGGTTCATGCTCTGCTAACCCGCCTATCGCAAGGGGTGAGTCAACCAGGGGCTCTCTACATCGGGTCCGAAAGAGGCAGGAGATTGCACAGTGGCGCGGCTTGGGCGCATTTCGGCATTGGTCCTTCCGGCAGTTGCAGGGGCACTGGCACTGGCGACACCCGCACAGGCGCAATATTCCCCCGGCTATCAGTTCCTCAAGGCCGTGAAGGACGGCAAGGGGGACGAAGTAGTCAAGCTGCTGCAGGACCACAGCAACACGCTGGTCAATTCGCAGGACATCACCACGGGTGAATCCGCGCTGCATATCGCGGTGGGCCAGCGCAACCTCACCTGGATCCAGTTCCTGTGCCAGAAGGGCGCGAACACCAATATTCAGGACAAGAAGGGCGTGACCCCGCTCGTGCTGGCCACGCAGATCGGCTTCCTCGAAGGCGCGCAGGAACTTATCAAGCGCGGTGCGCGGGTGGATGTGGCGAATGCCACGGGCGAAACCCCGCTGATCGCGGCGGTCCATCGGCGGGACATACCGATGATGCGTGTCCTGCTGAAAGGCGGGGCCGACCCCGAGCGGGCCGATAGTTCCGGCCGCAGCGCACGCGATTATGCGATGTTTGACGGGGCCAACAGCACGCTCGTCCAGGAAATTGAAAAGAACCAGAAGCCCAAGGGCGAGCGGGAAGGATCGGTGCGTTATGGCCCTGGCTTCTGAGGCTCTGCCGCAAGATCCGACGCTGGATGAAATCCGCCTGGCACTCGCGCCACTGGTGGCCGATGCCGCCGCCTTTGACGGGTGGAGCGATGCTGCCGTGGAAGCTGCGGCGCAGAGCGCGGGTATCGATCCCGCCATTGCCCGGCTGGCCTTTCCCGGCGGCACGATGGATTTGATCGCGGCATGGGTGGAACATGTCGATGCCGCCATGATCCGCGCTTTCCCGCCCGAAAAGCTGGCGGGGATGAAAATCCGCGAGAAGATTCGCGATCTGGTCTGGTTCCGGCTCGCCGCCGCGATTGGCCGGGAAGAGGCGATGCGTCGCGCGCTGGCCATCCAGACCATGCCCCAAAACGCCCCCGCCGCGCTTCGTCAGGGCTGGCGCAGCGCCGATTTGATGTGGCGCCTGGCTGGCGATACCGCGGCCGATTACAATTACTACACCAAGCGCGCGATCCTCGAAGGCATTTACGGAGCCACGCTGGCGGTGTTCGTAAGTGACGAGAGCGAAGGCAAGGCCGAAACCCGCGCTTTCCTCGACCGCCGGATCGAAGGGATCATGAAGTTCGAAAAGGCCAAGGCAAATTTGCTGCGCGACCGCGAGGGCTTTTCGATGACCCGCTTCCTCGGAAGGCTGAGGTATCCCGCGCGGTGATATTGCCGCTCCCTTGCGTTTGAAGAAGCTGGCCCCCGGAACAAGTCCGGGGTGACAATCAAGGCTATCCATCTTCGTCACCCCGGACTTGTTCCAGGGTCCAGCTTGTCTTTCGAGACGAGTGAACCTCGCACCGGGCCACCCGAACCCAAATTCTAATTGCGAACCAGTTGCAATTAGCTCCCAAGTCTGGCAGCGGACGGACATGAACCTCGATGCTTTGCCGACCGGCCGCCGCGCTCGCATAATTGCTGTCGATTGGGGAATTCTCGCCCCTGAGGAGGCGACTCGCCTTCGCGCCCTGGGGATCGACAGCGGGGCGGAAGTGGAAATTGCCCATCGCGGCGTGTTCGCGGGGAAAGACCCGATTGCCCTGTCAGTAGGCCGCATGACGGTGGCCGTGCGCCGCAGCCATGCCCGCGCGATGGAAGTCGAAGAATTGGCGGAGGCAGCACGATGAGCGGCAAGCGGACCGCCGCCCTTGTCGGCAACCCCAATGCGGGCAAAAGCGCGCTGTTCAACGCCCTGACCGGCGCCCGCCAGAAGATCGCCAATTATCCCGGCGTCACGGTGGAGCGGAAGGCCGGGCGGCTGGTGCTGCCCACGGGCGAGCCGGTGGAACTGATCGACCTGCCCGGCAGCTATGGCTTCGATGCCACCAGCCCGGATGAGGAAGTGACTCGCAAGGTCATTTTCGGCGAGTTTGTCGGGGAGGCGCAGCCCGATGTGCTGATTGTGGTGCTCGATGCCTCGAACATCGAACAGCATCTGGTTTTCGCGCAGGAAGTGCTGGAACTGGGCCGCCCCACCGTGGTCGCGCTCAACATGGTCGATCTGGCGGAGCGTGACGGTCTGGTGATCGATCCCGCCGCGCTGGAACAGGCGCTGGGCGTGCCGGTGATTCCCACCGTTGCCGTGCGTCGCCGTGGCCTGCCTGAACTGGCGCAGGCCATCGCCGCTGCCGAAGCCCGAGCGGAAAGCGACCCCAAGGATCATCCCCGTCCGCATATCACTCTGCCCGAACGCCGGCTGGCCGCGAATAATATCGCTAAGGGCGCCATTCTTTCCGAGACCCGGCAGCATCGCCTGCATGCCCGGATGGACCAGGTGCTGCTGCATCCCTGGCTGGGCCCGCCCATCCTGTTCGCGCTGTTGTTCGTGATCTTCCAGGCGGTGTTTGCCTGGGCCACGCCTTTTGCCGACGCGCTGGAAGGCGTGGTGGCCTGGCTTTCCGAACTGGTGACGCAGATCATCCCGGCCGGTTTCGTGCAGGATCTGGTGGTGCAGGGCGTGCTGGCAGGCGTCGGCTCCGTGGTGGTCTTCCTGCCGCAGATCGTGATCCTGTTCTTCTTCATCCTGGTGATGGAGGCGACCGGATATATGGCGCGCGCGGCCTTCATCATGGACCGGCTGATGGCTTCGGTGGGCCTTTCGGGGCGCAGCTTCATTCCGCTGCTGTCCAGCTTTGCCTGCGCCATTCCCGGTATCATGGCTACGCGCAGCATTTCCGACCCCAAGGACCGTCTGACTACGATCCTGATCGCCCCGCTGATGACCTGTTCGGCGCGCCTGCCCGTCTATGCGGTGATCATCGGCGCCTTCATTCCGGCCACCACGGTGGGACCGGGCATCGGGTTGCAGGGGCTGGTGCTGTTCGGCCTCTATGTCGCGGGGATCGTCGGTGCGATGGCGGCGGCCTTGGTGCTGCGCCGTTCGGTGACCAAGGGCGCGGCATCCGGTTTCATCATGGAGCTTCCCAAATATCAGCTTCCGCGCCTTTCGGATCTGCTGATCGGGTTGTGGCAGCGCGCCTGGGTCTTCCTGCGCCGTGCGGGTACGATCATCTTCACGGTTACTGTGGTGCTTTGGGTGCTGCTCAGCTTCCCCAAGGCCGGGCCGGGCGAAAGCCAGATCAACGCCTCCATCGCGGGCAAGCTCGCCAGCGGCGTGGAAGTGCTGGTGCGGCCCATCGGCTTCAATCACGAAATGGCGCTGGCGCTGGTTCCGGCCATGGCGGCGCGCGAAGTGGCGGTTTCGGCTTTGGCCACGACCTATGCCATCGACGCTTCGGATGAGGATGCGGCGGCCTCCGCGCTGGAGGACCGGCTCGGCTCGCGTTGGACCCTGCCCATGGCACTGGCTTTCCTGGCCTGGTTCGTCTTCGCGCCGCAGTGCCTTTCCACCATCGCCGTGGCTCGCAGGGAAACGAACGGATGGAAATGGCCGGCCTTCATGCTCGCTTATCTGTTCGGCCTGGCCTACATCTTCGCGGGGCTGACATTCTGGACTGCCACTGCGCTGGGGCTATAGCTTGGTCGTGCAAAAGGGTGGCGGCGAGGTTGGCTTGAGGCGGGCCGGGGCTTACATCCTTGCGGGAATCATTTCCCGGCGCGCATCGGCGCCCGGTCTGTAGCCTAAAAGAGGAAGTTCATGGCAGGCAGCGTCAACAAGGTCATTCTGGTCGGCAATCTGGGTGCGGACCCGGAAGTCCGCTCGTTCCAGAATGGCGGGAAGGTGTGCAACCTGCGCATCGCCACCTCGGAAAGCTGGAAGGACCGCAACACCGGCCAGCGTCAGGAACGCACCGAATGGCACAGCGTGGCGATCTTCTCGGAAGGTCTCGCCGGGGTTGCCGAACGCTTCCTGCGCAAGGGTAGCAAGGTCTATATCGAAGGGCAGCTGCGCACTCGCAAATGGCAGGACCAGTCGGGTAACGACCGCTACACCACCGAAGTGGTGCTGCAGGGGCCCGGCGCGGTGATGACCATGCTGGACGGTCCTCAGGGCGGCGGTGCTGGCGGTGGCGGCG
>MKUB01000146.1 GCA_001898545.1 Sphingomonadales bacterium 63-6
CTTTACCGCCGGTCACCGAGTAACGGACCTGCACGGTGGAGCCCAGATCGTTACGCCCGCCGCTGACCGAACCGCCCAGCGTGACACTGCCATAGAAGGACGCAGTGTTGAGCGCCGTATCCGCAGGCAGACCCTGGAACACCGAGCTGATCGGCGTGGGCAGCGGGGTAGGAGTGGGTGTGGGTGTGGGTGTGGGTGTGGGTGTGGGCGAAGGTGTCGGCGTCGGCACCGGAGTGGGCGTCGGCGAAGGTGTCGGCGAAGGAGTCGGCACCGGAGTGGGCGTAGGCGAAGGGCTAGGCGTCGGACCCGGCGTAGGCGTTTGGGTCGGCGACGGTGTCGGCGTGGAAGGCGGAGTGGGCGAAGGCGTTGGCGTGCTGTTCACACCCCCACCGCCGCAGCCTGCCATTACCAGAGCGATCGAAACCAGCGACGCACCCGCCGCGTAACGGACGTATTTCATATCCTGCCCCCTGTAGTGGACCCCGCAAGGCCCTTCAGGAGGCACTCTGCCTCAATCGGCAGGCGTCGTCCATTACACAAAGCTCCACCCCGGACCTGCCGGGGTGGAATTGTTCTGCAAAATCAGGGCGCGGGAGCCGGAACGTCCTTCGCGCCCGCCGCCACGCCATGCGCGTCGAAGTTGGAGCCCTGGAAATACCAGCCATAACCCACTTCCGCCGCGGCCGGGCCGAAGAAGGCGCCGGAGAACTTGCCCGTCGCGCTACTGGCGCCGGTAAAGGTGCCGGTGAAGGCGGGGCCACCCACCGCGAAGCTGCCGGTGCCCGTGGCAGTGCCGAAATCGCTCGTCGCGCCGCCGCTTGCCTCGCCCTTGAGGTTCAGCGTGGTATTGATCTTGCCATCGGCGAAACTGGCGGAGAAGGTGCCGGTGGAAAGGCCGCCCAGCAGATAGGTCTTGCTATCCCCGTCGCGCGTGGCGCTGCCATCCACCATCATGTTGTAATTGGCGGAACCCGTGCGCGGCATATCGCCCGTCTGGCTCAGGAAGCCGCCGACGGACTGATAGAACGTGGTCTTGCCCGTGGTGCTGTCGGTCCGCGTGAAATCGAACAGCAGCGTGTAGGACAGGGGCACGCTGTTCACTTTCGGCACGGCGATTTTCAGCGTGTCGGTGATATTGCTGGTGGTCTTGCTGAAGCTGGCATCGCCGCCCGGTGTATTGCTGCCGATGGCGAATTCCACTGCCGTTTCGCCCGTGGGCGTAACCTTGTAGCTGTCCTTGCTCTCATCATAGGCAACCACCAGCTTGCTGCTGAAGGCGTAGGAATCGAAACCGGTGGGATCGGCGGTGCCCGTCTTGGTCCAGCTGACGCCCGCGCTGCGAAACACCTTGTTGCTCGGCTTGGCGAACATCTCCTGAATTGTGAGATAGGGCTCGGTCGGGGTCGGCGTGGGGGTTCCGGTATCCGTCGGGGTAGGCGTGGGAGTGGGCGTAGAATCCACCTTGCCGCCACAAGCTGCCAGCGCCAGCCCAAGCGTAAGGAGCGAAGCCCCGGCCATCATCCGCTTCGATGTCATCACAGAAACTCCCGCATTCTCCGGGGGCATGCAGAATCCACCCGGCAGCACTTGTTATGTCAGGCGCGCTTCCTGCACCAGAATGCCCGCCCTGGGCAAAGGAAGTCTCGCCTCTAACCACAAATTATGGACGAAACGAGGCCCCACTGCATCGCCTTTGGCCGATGCAGTGGATCGTCTCGCCCAATATGTCCCGTCAAAACACATGAGCACGACGTTACCAGACAATGACGGAGCGAAACGGCCGATCCCTTACCCCTCGCCCGCACCCCGCTCAGAACGCCGCGACGATGCCCACTTCGGCGGAGAAACGGTCGAAATCATAAATCTCGATCGTGGACCAGTTGCGTTGGTAGGCGACACGCACCAGCGGGGCGAAAGTGCCGAAGGTCAGGGCCCGGAACGTGCCGGAAAGGCTGGCCGAGAAATTGTCGTCCTTGCGCCGTTCGGGATAAAGGAACAGGCGCTTGTCCGCTTCCAGCCGGCGATAGCCAAGATTGAGCACCGCCGTGGTGCGGCCCATTTCGCGATAGAGATAGGTATTGATGCCGCCGCTGGCCGTGGAATAGCCCGGATCGGCCGCCACATCGCGCGTGCCACTCACTTGCAGCCCGCCGCCGAAGCGCGCGCTGAAGGCCCGGTCCAGCCCGACGGCGAGCGTGTAAAGCTCCCCGTCTTCCAGATCGTTGCGCTGATTGTCTTCCTTCAGCACCGTGCCGTCCAGCCGCAGCTGGCTGCGCTTGCCCAGCGGGTGCTGCCAGTTGCCGGTTACGCCATAGGAGGTGCTGTAAGGATCGAGCCCGTACCAGCGCCAGCTGCCCGCTGCGGCGAGCGAGAAGCGGTCCGAGCCCCAGCGCCATTGCGGCCCGGCCTGCAGCGAGGCGGAAATATCGTCAAACCGGCTCTTGCGGTAAATGTCGCCCGAGGCAGAGGCACGCAGCAATATGTCGGTCGTGCGGCCCACCGGCAGGCGATGATAGAGCTGCCCGCGCACTGACAGGCCAATACCCGATTGTGCCTTTGCATCGTCATCCAGCGTGAAATCGCCAATGATCGTGCCCAGCGTATCGGAATGAGTGGCATTGTTGATATTGGTGCTGGGCGCGGCGGCCACTTCAAAGCTGCCGCCCGTGCGCTTCAGCGCGGAAAGGGCATTGGCGAAGAAGCGCACCTGCTGTTCCACCTGCGGCGGCAGGCCGCTCGCTTCCGCCGCGCGCAATTCACGCCGCGCCTCCCCCATATTGCCCATCTGCGCTTGCAGGCGCGCGAGCTGAAGCCGCACCGGGGCGGCATCGGGCTTGTCATCCAGAATGCGGCGAAGCAGCACGGCCGCCTCGCGCGGCTTGTCCATCCGGTCCGCCAGCATCATCGCCAGGCGGAAACGCGCTTCGGTACGCAGTTCCAGATCGGGGTCCTGGATCAGCGCGCGATAGGCGGCCTCCGCCGTTTCGAAATCGCCGGAATCGCGTGCGGTATCGGCATATTCGAACAATTGCGCGGCGGTCATCTCTACCGACTGGGCTGCATCTTGCGACCCGGCATCTTGCGGCGCGGCCTCTTGCCCCAATGCGGGGGCGGAGATCATGCCCAATGCCAGCAGGGCCAGCCCGACCGCGCCTTTCCTGCGAGAATTCAAACCACGTCCCCTAACCATGACAGGCTCAACTTATGACTGGCCCAATTTATGACTGGCCCAATTTATGACTGGCCCAATTTATGACTGGCCTCAACCGACCCACGAGGCACGCAGACCGGCGCGGCATAGCTGCACGCAAGGCGGCGGTCGAGTAGCCATGCGGAAACTGATCGGAGGTGGAGGAATTTCATCGCCGCAGCGGAACGGCTCGCGGGAATTGACCTGCGCAAACTGTCCATCGCCTGTTACCGCACCCTTGCCAAGCGGGCGCGCGCTCCGCATTGTCCTGCCTCTTAAAAGGGTCCTGCATATAAAAGGAGAGTCTGTGATGGAACGTCCTGCAATTCCTTACCTGCGCCGTCCTCATTTCCGCCTGCCTGCCGCCATGGCGCTGGGCGCCGCGGGCGCGCTGCTGGCGCTTTCCACTCCACTGCTGGCCCAGGATGCGGGCAGTGACCTGCCCAAGGGCAATTCGCCCGAGGAAGTGGCCCAGCGCAAGGCCGCGAATGCAGGCCAGGCGAAATTCGCCGCCGGGCAGCTGAAGGCCAATGCCGATTCCCAGGCCGAATATGACCGTGGGCTGGCCGCCGTGGAAGAAGCCAAGGCCAAGATCGCCGCTGACGAGGCTGCCGCCCAATCCGCCTATGAGGCCGAGAAGGCTCGGCGCGACCAGGACTATCAGGCCGCCATGGCCAAGTGGCGGAGCGATGTGGAAGCCTGCAAGAAGGGCGATGTCTCGCGCTGCGCCGCCGTGCCCGCGGGCCAGCCGTGAAATTCACCGGCCCGGCGCGCCTGATCGCCCCTTCCCTCGCTCTGGCGGCGGCCGGGCTATGCGCGCCGGTGCTGGCGGTGGAGCCTCCGCCGCCCGAAACCTTCCCCATGGAACCGGCGGACGATGCCGCAGCCTTTGCCGCCGCTGGTTTCAAGCTGGCGGGCGGCGAATGGCATGGCTGCGACGATCCGGGATCGGCCTCCTATATTCCCGGCCAGATCGAGCAGGTGGCGGACCTCAATGGCGACGGTCAGCCGGAGGTCGTGATTACCGAAGGCAGCACCTTCTGCTTCGGCATGACCGGCATGGGCTATTCCCTCGTCAGCCGGAACGCCGCCGGGCAATGGAAATTGCTGAGCGATGGGCCGGGGATCGTCCGCTTCCTCGATACGAAGGGCGCGGGCAATTGGCCGGACATGGAAGTGGGCGGGCCGGGCTTCTGCTTCCCGGTGCTGCGCTGGAACGGCACGGCCTATGTCCTCAACCGCCAGGAATATGAAGGCAAGCCCTGCTGACGGGGGCAAACCAGCCCCCGTTTCACCGCTCACCCCTTGTTCACTGCGCGATTTCTAGGCATGGCCCGGTCAGATTGATTTCGGGCGTAACTTTCTCGCGCCCGCAACAGGAGATGAGCCCGATGAAATCCCGCCTGCTCGCCGCCGCCGCCCCTGCAATACTCGGCGCAACGGCGCTGGCCGGCCTTTCCGGCACAGGCAATGCCAAGGAAACTGCTTCCGTGACTGCTATTCCTAGGGGCACCGGCTATTTCGCGCAGGAATCCACCCTGCCCTTCCATGCCCCCGATTTCACGAAGATCCATGACGAGGATTATCGCGGCGCGCTGGAACAGGGCATGGCAATCTACCTCGCCGAAGTTGAGGCCATCGCCAATAATCCCGCGCCTGCCACTTTCGAGAATACGCTGGTGGCGATGCAGAAATCCGGCCGCATGTTCATGCGCGCCTATGCGCCCTTCGGCCAGATGACCTCGGCCAATACCAACGATACGCTGGACGCGATCGACAAGGACATCTCCCCCAAGATCGCCGCGCTGCAGGATGCGATCTACCTCAACGACAAGCTCTTCGCCCGGCTCAAGGCGGTGTATGACAATCGCGCCGCGATGAGCATGACCGGCGAGGATGCCATGCTGCTGGAAACGGCCTATGCCGATTTCGTCCATGCAGGCGCGCTGCTGGATGCAAAGCACAAGGAAGAGCTGAAGGCGATCAACACCACCATCGCCGGGCTGGAAACCGAATTCAGCCAGAAACTGACCGAAGCGACGGCTGCCAAGGCTCCGATTTTCGACAACGCGGAAGACCTCGCCGGACTGCCCAAGGCGGACATCGATGCGGCGGCCAAGCTGGCCACTGAAATGGGCCACCCCGGCAAATATGCCCTGGCCCTGATCAACACCACCCAGCAGCCCCAGCTGATCAGCCTGACCAATCGCGCCACGCGGCAGAAGCTGTTCGAGGCGAGCGTCAACCGCACGTCGGGCGGCGATAAATATGATTTGACCGGCATCACTGCCCAGCTTGCCGAATTGCGCGCGAAGAAGGCCGCCCTGCTGGGCCAGCCCAATTACGCCGCCTATGCCATGTATGACCGCATGGTGAAGGACCCCGCCAAGGCGATTACCTTCATGGAGGATTTCGTCCCCGCCGTCGCCGCCACCCAGGCGCGCGAGGGCAAGATGCTGGAAGAGATGGCGGCTTCCGAAGGGCAGAACATCAAGCTCGAACCGTGGGACTGGGCCTATTACGCGGAGAAGGTCCGCAAGGCCCGCTATGACATCGACGATGCCACGGTGAAGCCCTATTTCGATGTGTGGAAGTCGCTGGAAGACGGCGTTTTCTTTGCCGCCAACAAATTCTACGGCATCAGCTTCAAACGCCGCACCGACCTGCCCACCTATCACCCGGACATGCGGGTCTATACCGTCTATGACAAGGACGGCAGCGAGATGGCGCTGTTCTATTTCGATCCCTTCGCCCGGCCCAACAAGCAGGGCGGCGCATGGATGGGCAATTTCGTGGAGCAGTCCTATCTGCTGAACGAAAAGCCGGTGATCTATAACACGCTGAACATCGCCCCGCCCGCCCCCGGCGAGCCTGCGCTGGCCACGGCGGACGATGTGACCACCATGTTCCACGAATTCGGCCATGCGCTGCACGGCATTTTCGCGGCGCAGAAATATCCCAGCCTGTCGGGCACCAATACCGCGCGAGATTTCGTGGAATTTCCCAGCCAGTTCAACGAGAACTTCGCGTTTCTTCCGGAAATTCTGAACAATTACGCCAAGCATTACCAGACGGGCGAAGCGATCCCGGCCGAGCTGGTGCAGAAGATCGAGGCGGCGGGCAAGTTCAACCAGAGCCTCGCCTTCGGAGAACTGCTGGCCTCCGCCCTGCTGGATATGAAGTGGCACGATCTGGCGCCCGGCGCGAAGCTGGACGCCGCCGCATTCGAGAAGCAGGCGCTGGGCACCATCGCGCTCGACACTACGCTGATCCCGCCGCGCTATCGTTCGCCCTATTTCCGGCATATCTGGTCGGGCGGCTATTCGGCGGGCTATTATTCCTACATCTGGACCGAGATGCTGGCCCATGATGCATGGGACTGGGTGGTGAAGAATGGCGGCCCCACCCGCGCCAATGGCGAGCATGTGCGGGCGACCTTCCTCGGCCAGGGCCATACGAAGGATTATGCCGACATGTATCGCGACTATGCGGGCCGCGATCCGCAGATCGCCCCCATGCTGGAGGCGCGTGGGCTGAGCGGGGAGTAATCGCTACCGCTGGGGAAAATCCCATGTGAGTCCCTGCGAAAACAGGGACCTCCTCCCCCCAAACACCACCTTTGTGAGTCCCTGCTCTCGTTACCCCACCACCAGCGCCCGCGCGCCCGGCTCACCCAGCCAGCGCGCGGCGACGCCCCAGACATTGGCGATGTTCCGCCCGCTCAGCGCATCTTCGGGCCCGGCATCG
>MKUB01000147.1 GCA_001898545.1 Sphingomonadales bacterium 63-6
TGCCTGCTGGCCAACACGGTTCAGGCCGCGAAGGAACAGCTTTCCGGCAAGAGCAGCGATGGCTTCCAGATCGATTGGGACGATCTGCCGGATCGTTCGATGATCTTCAGCCAGTCGGAAGACTGAGCGCTTTGCGGAACGCAATTGGAAGGGGCCTGGAAACGGGCCCCTTCTTTTATAGCCAGCCGATCCGCCGAAACCGGACATACAGGCTGAGGCATATCGTCAACATCAGCCCGGTGATGATGAAATAGCCATAGTGCCAGCGCAGTTCGGGCATGAAGTCGAAGTTCATGCCATAAATCCCCGCCACGGCGGTCGGCACGCCCAGAATGGCCGCCCAGGCCGCAAGCTGCCGGGTAATGGCGCCTTGCCGGTTCTGTTCAAGCAGGCTGGCCACTTCCACGATGCTGCCCAGCGTATCGTTCAATGCCCGCGCCCGGCTGAGGCTGTGCCGCACATGATCGTGGATGTCGTTGAAATAGGGGCGCGCCTTCTTGTCGATGGCCGGCAGGCTGGCCGAGGCGAGCTTGCCTGCCACTTCCTCCATATGCCCGACATTGCTCTCGAAACGCCGCAACCGGCGGCGCAGGCGGAAAATGCGGCGGATGCGGGCCTGATCGGGAAACCCCGCCACAGCGCCTTCCTCCATCTCCTCCACCGCGAGGTCGAGCTTGTCGAGCAGGGGGACATAGCCATCCGCCAGATAATCCAACAGTCCGTGCAGCACCACATCGGGCCCTTCGGCCAGCCGCTGGGGGTTGGCCTCCAACTGCTGGCGCAGTGCGGTATGGGCCCGCGCGCTGCCCTGGCGCACGGTGATGATGAAATGACGGTCGAGGAAGATCGCGGTCTGGCCATAGGCGATGCCTTCCTCGTCCTGCAGGGCAGCCGTGCAGGCCATGACAAACAGCATCGGTCCGAATGCCTCCGCCTTGGCCGGGCTGCCGCGCGTCAGCGCGTCTTCGATTGCCAGGGGGTGCAGGCCATAGCGGTGCTGCAGCAAGGCCAGTTCCGCAGGAGTGGGATCGGCCACGCCGATCCAGTCGAACTCGCCGTCGGCGGCGGGCAGGTCACACCGCTCCAGATCGAGCGCGGGATCGGTGACCTTTCCCGCCAGATAACGCCTTGCCGCAACAATGGTCATGCCGCACCATCTGACAGAGGCGTGCAAGGCTGGCAATCGCCGCCAATGGCTGGACGGTGAGCGAGCGGCCATTGGCGAAAGCAGGGAATAGGCTTACACCAATGTAAGCAATGGGAGAGAGATCGATGACGGGCGATTTTGATGTCCTGATCGTCGGCGCCGGAATATCCGGCATTTCGATGGCAGCGCATATGAAGATGCTGTGTCCGGGCCGCCGCTATGCGATGGTGGAAAGGCGCGAGAATCTGGGCGGAACCTGGGACCTGTTCCGCTATCCCGGCATCCGGTCGGATAGCGACATGCACAGCTTCGGCTTTCGCTTCGAGCCCTGGGTTCACGAGCAATCCATCGCCGATGGGCCGAACATCCTCGAATATCTCAATCGCGTGGTCGATAAATACGCCATCCGCCCGAACATCCGTTTCGGGCAGAAAGTGCTGAGCGCCGATTTCCATGCCGCCGAGGGGCTATGGCATGTAGAACTGGAAGACAGCGCCGGACAACGCAGCCGCTGCACGGCCTCCTTCCTCTATCTCGGTTCCGGCTATTACGATTACGACGATCCCTATGATCCCGGCTTCCCCGGCAAGGAAGAGTTCCGGGGCACCATCGTGCATCCTCAATTCTGGCCCGAAGGGCTGGATTATCGGGGCAAGCAGGTGGTGGTGATCGGATCGGGCGCAACAGCGGTGACCATCGTTCCCGCAATGGCGCGCGAGGCCGGCCATGTTGCCATGCTGCAACGGACCCCCACCTGGATGGGCGCGCGGCCCCAGAAGGATGCAATCGCCAACTTCCTGCGCAGGGTGCTGCCGGGCAAGCTCGCCTATCGCATCACCCGGTTCAAGAATATCCGGATGCACAATTTCATCTTCAAACGGGCTCGCGCAAAGCCGGAGAAGATCGCAAGCTTCCTGACCAAGAAGGCGCAGGCCGCGCTGGGCGATGTCTGGAACGCCAAGGATTTCCTGCCGCCCTATAATCCCTGGGAGCAGCGCCTGTGCCTGGTGCCCGATGGCGACCTGTTCGAGGCAGTGAAGTCCGGCAAGGCCTCCATCGTGACGGACCATATCGAGCGCTTCGACGCCGCCGGCATCCAGTTGGGAAGCGGCGCGCATCTGGATGCGGACATCGTCGTCACCGCCACCGGCCTTGCCCTGACCATGGGCGGCAAGATCGTTATAAGCCAGGATGGTGCGCCGGTCGATTGGACGCAGCGCTGGTTCTATCGCGGCTGCATGTTCTCCAACCTGCCGAATTTCGCGGTGGTCTTCGGCTATCTCAACGCATCGTGGACCCTGCGGGCGGACAATACGGCCCAGTATGTATGCGGTGTGCTCAACCGCATGGAGGAACAGGGCGCGGACATCGTCTATCCCTCGCTGCCAGACGAAAGCGTGCTGGTGGAGGATGACGTGTTCAATTATTCCTCCGGCTATATTCAGCGCGCGCGGCCCATGATGCCGAAAAGCGCGGCTAGCCTGCCCTGGCGGCTCAATATGGATTACCTCGCCGATGTGAGGGACTTCCGCGAGCGCCCGTTGGACGATGGCGTGCTTGCCTTTGAAAAGGCGTTTGAAAAGACAAGGGAAGCGATAGCGCAAGCTGCGGAGTAGCCGGGCGGAATGATTTGTCCTAACCACCCTTCCCATGGGTAAGGGTGAACGAATCTGGACAGCCGCGCTGATCGTGATCGGCGACGAGATCCTGTCCGGCCGCACGCAGGACAAGAACATCGCACAGGTGGCCAGTTGGCTGCAGGTGCAGGGCATTCGCCTGATGGAAGTGCAGGTAGTGCCCGATGTGATGGAGGCCATCGTAGAGGCGGTGAACGCGCTGCGCGCGCGGCATGACTATCTCTTCACGACCGGCGGGATTGGCCCCACGCATGATGACATCACGGTGGATGCCATCGCCGCCGCGCTGGAAGTCCCGGTGGTGGTCCATCCGGAAGCGCGGCAGATTCTGGAAGATTATTACGCCACACGCGGCGGCATCAATGAAGGGCGCCTGCGCATGGCGCGCGTGCCGGAAGGCGCGGATCTGATCCCCAATCGCATGTCCGGCGCGCCGGGCATCCATGTCGAGAATATCTTCGTCATGGCAGGCGTCCCCACGATCTGCGCACAGATGCTCGACGGGTTGACCGGAACGCTGGAAGGCGGAGCCGTGCTCCTCACCGAAACCATCGGTTGCTGGATAGCTGAAAGCGAAGTCGCCACTCTGCTGCGCGAAGTGGAAGCCGGGCATGAGGGCTGCCAGATCGGCAGCTATCCCTTCTTCCGCGAGGGCAAGACCGGCGCCAATTTCGTGATTCGCTCAACCGATCCCGAAACCCTGCGCAGCGCGGTCGATACTCTGTGCGAAGGGCTGGGCGAACTGGGCAAGGATTTCACGCCGGGCGGCATCTAGATCCGGCGGAAGTGGGAGAGACGACAATCATGACTCGCGAGGAACTGGCGGGGGCGATCGCCCGCGTGCTCGAAGCCATGGCCACGCATGATCCGGCAAATGCCGGGCTGGCGGACGGGGCCCGTTATACCGAGAACGGGCAGGAACTGGCCCCAGGCGATGGCCTGTGGGGCACGCTCGACACATTAGGCGCCTATCGTCACGATTTCCTCGACACGGTCAGCGGACAGGGCGCGACGATCACCACCATCGCCGAAGGCGCGGTGCGCTCGATCCTTGTGCTACGCGTGAAGCTCACCGCCGAGGGCATTTCGGAAGTGGAGGCCATCGCGGCCCGGCCCGATGCGGTCACCGGGCAAGCTGCTTTTGCGGATGGGCCCAACCAGCTCGATCTGTCAGGCGGCCCCGCGCCCGAATGGCTTGCCCCTATTCCCGTAGAGGAACGCCTTTCCCGCGCGGAGCTGCGCCGCGCGGCCAATATGTATTTCAGCGGAATCGAGAAGAATGACGGCAAGGGCGAATATCCCTTCGCCGATGATTGCATCCGTATCGAGAATGGCTTCCGCACGACTGACGTTCCCGGCGTTGCACCTGCGCAGGAAGCACCGGCCAACAAGGATACGCCCTATCAGCCTGATTTTCGCGCAATGGGCGCCCGTGCCCAGCTGGAGACCGGCTTCTTCCGCTTCGTCGACCGCATTCGCGAACGGCGCTTCCCGATCATCGATGAAGAGCGCGGGACCGTGTTCTCCTTCGCCTTCTTCGATCATTCGGGAACGGTGCGGGAATATGAACTGGCCAATGGCCGCAAGGTGACCACAGGCCTTACCCGCCCCTTCAGCTGGGAGATCGGCGAAGGCTTCCGCATCGAGAAAGGCCTGTTCACCCGGATCGAAGCAGTCATGACGCCTTGCCCCTATGGCATGCGTGCCAATTGGCCGCTGGAGGAAGGCGATATAGCGTGAGGGTGTCGCCCCTCTTCGCACTTACATTCTGCTTCGCGCTGGTTTCCTGCGCCACACCGAGATCCGCTCTGCTAGAGCGGTTCGAGGCAGGCCTTGCCGCTCAGGACAGTGCCACCGCCGCGCTGGAAAGCTGGTGCGGGCAGCGCGGATTTGCCGATCCCGCAAGAGTGATCGCGGCGCCCCTCACCGGTGAAGCACTGGCCGCCAGTGCCCGGATTCGAGCGCAGCTAGGCGTTACGGCGGCGGAGCCGCTCAAGTACCGGCATGTGCGCCTCTCCTGCGGGGGGCGCGCCTTGTCGGATGCGCATAATTGGTATGTTCCCGCGCGGCTGACGGCGGAAATGAACCGCCAGTTGGAAACCAGCGACATACCTTTCGGGAAAGTGATCGCCTCGCTCGATTTCACGCGTGAAAGGCTGGCGGCCCAGCGCGGTGCTTCCCCGGAATGTCCACCGGGCACGGTCCTGTCTCACCGTGCATTGCTGCGCCTGCCCGACGGGAGGGCGATCAGTCTTGTCATCGAATGTTATGGCAAGGCCAATCTGCACTGACATGTGCGCGGGGCCTTAGCCCTCATCCCCACTCTGCCCGCATGCCCATTGTGGCACCGTAGCATCACTTTTCAGCCATTCTTCTTCTGCCCGCTTGCAGCCTCTTGCAAGGCATCAACGCATCATCGTAACTGGCGTTAACTTAACGACCGTTACGTTGACCGGTCGAAGACATGGGAGACTATTGATGCCTTACGGCCTTTCGCCGCGCGCGTTCCGCGCCGGTGCTGCAAATCTTGCGATTGCCGTTTCTCTCCTCGCAGGCGGCACTGCCTTTGCCCAGGACGAGGCCAGCAGCCAGCAGGGCGGTGTCCACGAAATCGTGGTGACGGCTCAGTTCAAGAGCCAGAACATCCAGGAAACCCCGCTGGCGATCACCGCGGTCGATTCCACCCTGATGGAAGCCCGCAACCAGACCAATGTGCAGGATGTTGCCCAGCGCGCGCCCAGCGTCAGCTTCACTGCCGGCGGCCAGGGCGGCGGCGCCCAGACCGCAGCCGCGAATATCCGCGGCATCGGCCAGAGCGACTTCCAGTTCCCCAACGAACCCGGCGTCGGCATCTATATCGACGATGTCTATTACGGCATTTCCTTTGCCAGCGCCTTCGATCTGGTCGACCTTGACCGCGTCGAGATCCTGCGTGGCCCGCAGGGTACGCTTTCGGGCAAGAATTCCATCGGCGGCTCGATCAAGCTGTTCAGCCGCAAGCCCTCCGACGATCCGGACGCCTATATGGAAGCGACGGTCGGCTCCTTCGGTCGCCTCGGCCTGAAGGCGGCGACCAATGCCACCATCGTGCCCGACAAGCTCTATCTGCGCCTGACCGGCGTGGGCAAATATGTCGACGGCTATCTCAAGCGCCTCGATTATGAATGCGTTACCGGCAAGACTGCCCCCGGCGGCGTGCAGGCATCGCCCGCGGAAGATTGCGTGATCGGCACCGAAGGCGGCCAGAACGTGCTTGCCGCACGCGGCGCGCTGCGCTGGATCGTCAATGACCGGATCGAGAACAACTTCATCGCCGACGTCACGCGTGACCGTTCGGAAGCCTCGCCGGGCAAGGCCATCTTCCTGCCGCCCATCAACGGCAATGATTACGTCACCGGGCCGGAAGAATACACCAACTACTCCACCTATACCGGCTATCCGGGTCAGGCGGACCAGTACACCAACCCGGCGATCAGCTATGTCAATTCCTGGGGCTTCTCGAACAATCTCGAAATCGGCCTGAGCGACAATGTCACGCTGACCTCGATCACCGCCTTCCGCCATGCGGATGGCAAGAGCTCCTGGGATGCCGACAACTCGCCCGAGAACCTCTCCAACAACACCACCATCTTCGATCATGATCAGTTCACCCAGGAACTGCGCCTTTCGGCCAGTCTGGGCGAGATGTTCGACGTGACGGTGGGCGGCTATTACTACAAGGGCGACAGCCGCATCGGCGGGCGCGTGAATGTGGGCGCCGCCGGGCTCGACTTCGTTTCGAACGATCCGTTCAAGCAGACCTCCAAGTCCGCTTTCATCCACGGCGTGATGCACATTACCGATCAGCTGAACCTGACCGCTGGCGTGCGCTATACGGACGAGAACAAGACCTATACCTTCAGCCGCACCAACCCCAATCCGAGCCTGCCCACCGATCCGCGCGTGGCCTCGCTGGACGGGCTGACCAAGACCTTCTCGGGCGACAATATCGACTGGCGCGTGGCGCTGGACTACGAAGTCCTGCCCGACATCCGTTTCTACGGACAGGTTGCAACGGGCTTCAAGGGCGGCGGGA
>MKUB01000148.1 GCA_001898545.1 Sphingomonadales bacterium 63-6
CCGAACCCGGGCAAGGCGACGCGAAACGGCAAAACCGGCGGATTTCAGCGCTTCTGCGAACAGGCCATTCTGTTCAAAACAATATCCCCCGCGCCGCCTGACCACGAGTTTTTCGAACAAATCAGACAGGCCGAGCTGCGGCACCTTACCCAGCAACGGATCGAAATTCTCGAACGGCACGGCCCGCATATGCGCCGCCTGCAAAGCGCGCAAACCCGCCGCATCGGGCAATATTTCACTCAGCCCGATGCGATCAAGATAGGCCGGAAGGTCGAAGCGGAAATCCCCCGCCATGGCGGGCCCTTATCCTAATCCTGTTCGCCCGGAGCAGGCGCGCCCGGCATCGGGGCAACCGGCATGGGCGGCACGTCGCTATCTTCCTCAGGGACTTCCACAATGCCCCGGCCCACATGGCTGCGGCTGCGGCTATAGCCATAATAGACCACCAGCCCGACCAGTGCCCAGCCCACGAACATCAGCTTGGTCTCGGTGCCGAGCTTGAAGAACAGATAGATACAGCCCAGAATCGCCACCGGCGCCGTGATGGCGATGACCGGGGTGCGGAAGGGGCGCTTGCGATCCGGATCGGTCTTGCGCAGCACCATAACCGCGATGGAAACCGCCGCGAAAGCGAACAGGGTCCCCGAATTGGAGATGTCCGCCAGGATGCCCACCGGGAAGAAGGCGGAGAACAGGGCCACGAACACGCCGGTCAGGATGGTGATGACATGCGGCGTCTTGAACTTGGGATGGATGCTCGAAAATGCCGAGGGCAGCAGACCGTCACGGCTCATCACGAAGAAGATGCGGGTCTGGCCGAACATCATCATGAGGATGACCGAAGGCAGCGCAAGACCGGCCGCGAGGCCGATCAGATTGCCGATTTGCGGCCAGCCGATTTCGCGCATCGTCCAGGCCAGCGCTTCCTTGGAGCAGACGACCGCCTGATCGGAGATCGAGGCGCAGGCTGCGGCCAGTTCCTTGCTGCCCGGCGAAAGACCGGCGCCATTGGCATCCAGCAGCGGATTTGCGCCAACCGTTCCGATCACGCCGCCAGCCACCAGCAGATAGAAGACGGTGCAGATACCCAGGGAACCGATCAGACCGATGGGCATGTTGCGCTGAGGATTCTTGGTCTCCTCCGCGGCGGTGGAAACGGCATCGAAGCCCACATAGGCGAAGAAGATGGACGCCGCAGCGGCGCCGATACCGCCGAAACCGAGCGGAGCGAAGGGGGTGAACTGCTCCATATTGATCACCGGCACGGCCAGCGCGATGAACAGCGAAAGGGCGGCGACCTTGATGACCACCAGCACCGCGTTGACGAAGGCGCTTTCCCGCGTACCGATCACCAGAAGCCAGGTTACCAGCAGGGCAATGCCCATGGCCGGCAAGTTGACAATCCCGCCATCAAAGGGCCCGCGCACCAATGCGTTGGGAATGTCTATGCCAGCGGCATTTTCTATCAGCCCCACGACATAGCCCGACCAGCCGACGGAAACCGCCCCTGCCGCCACTGCATATTCAAGGATCAGCGCCCAGCCGACCATCCAGGCGATCAATTCGCCCATAACAGCATAGCTATAAGTGTAGGCTGAACCCGAAACCGGCACCATCGAGGCCATTTCAGCATAACACAGCGCGGCCACGGCGCAGACGAAGCCGGCGATCACAAAGCTGAGCATCATGCCCGGCCCTGCCTTCTGCGCGGCTTCCGCCGTCAGCACGAAGATGCCGGTGCCGATCACGGCGCCCACGCCAAGCATCGTTAACTGGAAGGCACCAAGCGAGCGGTGAAGCGACTTCTTTTCGGCTGTGGCAAGAATTGCGTCGAGCGGCTTGATGCGGCCAAAGATCATTCGCGGACCTCCCTGGGCCCCGGAAAGCTAACCCCTTTGCTTTTCCGGTGGCCGTGTCATGTGAATTGAATATTCGCTTTTGAGACTACCGCAATCGGGAAATTGGCCAATAGCCGGGCAATTCGGGGGAAAAGCACCATCCAGGCGCCATTTTCCTTGATCCACTCGCTGGTGTTCCGCTTGAATTGCGGATGGATTGAGCTGCCATGCCGCTTTGCTTTGCCCAATTCGCCGCCGGCGCTAAAAGGGCGCGCATGTCCACCACCTTCACGCTCGACACGTCCACCAGCCGCGCCAATCCAACGCCAGCACCCATGCGGCGGCTTACCGTGCCCCGGATCAGGGCGCGCAAGGTGGATGGCGTCACGGATGAGCCCATCGTGGTGCTGACCGCCTATACAGCGCGTCAGGCCCAATTGCTCGATGCCCATTGCGACCTGCTGCTGGTGGGGGATTCGCTCGGCCAGGTGATCTATGGCTTGCCCTCCAGCGTGCCGGTTACGCTGGAAATGATGGCCGCCCACGGCGCTGCGGTAGTGCGCGGCTCCTATCATTCGGCGGTAATCGTCGACATGCCTTTCGGCTCCTACGAACAATCCCCCGCCCAGGCCTTCGCCAGCGCATCGCGCCTGATGAAGGAAACGGGCTGCGCGGGGGTGAAGCTGGAAGGCGGGGCGGCCATGGCGGAAACGGTGGAATTCCTTGTCAGCCGAGGCATTCCCGTTATGGGCCATGTCGGCCTCACCCCGCAGGCGGTCAATGTATTGGGCGGCTATGGTCCGCGCGGCCGCAGCGAGGCGGAAGCCGGCAAGATCGTCAGCGATGCGCAGGCCCTGTGCCAGGCGGGCGCCTTCGCCATCGTGGTGGAAGGCGTGATAGAGCCGATTGCCGTGGCGGTGACGCAGGCCGTCGCCTGTCCCACTATCGGTATCGGCGCCTCCGCGCAGTGTGACGGGCAGGTTCTCGTCACCGATGACATGCTGGGCATGTTCGAGCGTGTACCTCGCTTCGTGAAGCGCTATGGGGCCATCGCGGAGGATATCTCCGCCGCAGCCGCACAATATGCGGCCGAGGTGCGTTCCCGCGCATTTCCCGGCCCCGACCAGACCTATCAGCCCGAATAGAGAGTGCCCGCCTTGCTCACCCATTTTCGCGGATCGATCATTTTCGCCATCATCTGCCTTGCGCTGGGCGCATGGTATGGATGGGATGCCACCGGCTCTGTCGCCGGTACGGCACAGATGTTGTGGATCATCGTCGTCCTCTCGGTTCTGGAAGTCTCCTTGAGCTTCGACAATGCGGTGGTGAACGCCACCGTGCTGAAGGACATGGACGAGGTGTGGCAGAAGCGCTTCCTCACCTGGGGTATCGCCTTTGCCGTGTTCGGCATGCGCGTGGTGTTCCCGCTGGCGATTGTGGCGATTGCCGCGCATATCGGCCCATGGGACGCCGTGAACCTTTCGCTCAACGAACCGGCCAAATATCAGGAAATCGTTTCTTCCGCTCATGTCGGCATTGCCGGTTTCGGCGGGGCGTTCCTGGCGATGGTCGGCCTCGAATTCTTCTTCGACAATGACAAGGACGTCCACTGGATCGGCGCGATAGAGCGTTTCCTGGCGCGGGTCGCAGCGGTGGAAGCCATCGAGATCGGCGTGCTGCTGCTGGCGCTGTGGGGCGTTTCCAGCCTGCTCGATCCGGCAGAGGCGCTGACCTTCCTCATCGCGGGCATCCTTGGCATCGTCGCCTTCATTTCCGTGGGGGCGATCAACACCTGGCTGGAAATCCGCGACCAGAAGCGCGCTCTGGTGGGCGCAGCCGTCCGCAGCGGGCTCGGCGGGTTCCTGTATCTCAACGTGCTGGATGCCAGCTTCAGCTTCGATGGCGTGATCGGCGCCTTCGCCCTGTCCAACAACATGATCGTGATTGCGCTGGGCCTGTCCATCGGGGCCTTCTTCGTCCGTTCCATGACGATCATGCTGGTGAAGAAAGGCACTCTCGCCGAATATCGCTTCCTCGAACATGGTGCCTTCTGGGCGATCATCGCGCTGGGCGGGATCATGCTCGCCTCTGCCCGGTTCCATATTCCCGAAGCGGTAACCGGGTTGATCGGCGCCGTGTTGATCGCGCTCTCACTCTGGTGGTCGGCCCGGTACAACCGCAAGGCAGCGCAGGAAGAAGCGCTCGGACCGCAAAGCGAGTAGCCCGTCCGAATCGCTCACACATGCCCGGGTTTCCGCCGAAGTTGACAAGGTTGACACAGTACATGGCGGAAACTTCCAGCCCCCTTCCGAGGGGCTGGGGCGAGTGTTCGGCCAGGTGTGAGAGGCAAGGCATCAGCCGGGCCTAGCAAGCTTGGTCGATGTAGGAAAATTGCCGCCGGGAGGCTCGGCTCCGGAGCTCCTTCCGGTGCGTTTCAGCCGCCAGGCAGTTTGCGGGTCTTTTCCAGCAGGGCCGTCGCGGCATCCTTGCGCCCGGCATTCTCCAGCACGCGGGCCAGCGTCAGCGTGGCCCGGCGGTTGGTGCGTTGGGCCGCGAAACCCGTCTCGGCATCCGCCAGCGCCTCGCCTGCGCCCCCTCGCCGAAGCGCTGCATCGGCAAGAGTGGCGAACAGAACCGGATCGCGGCCACCCCCGTCGCGCTGCTCGCGGGCAAAACGCAACAGAGGCTCCGCCCTGTTCCATTCGCCCGCATCGGCCTGCATATAGCCGAGCGCCAGGGCCGCATCCCCATCCTGCGGGTGCTGAACCAGATAGGCGGCCAGCAACGCCCGCCCTTCCGCATCGCGCCCCTGCATGCGCAAGGCGGCGACCATCCGCTGGGTCAGGGAAAGGCTGCGCCGAACCTGCGCGGCATTGGAATAGAGCATCAGCGCTCGCGCCGCGTCCCTCCCGGCCAGCGCCACATCGCCAGACAGTACTTCAATATCGGCGGAACCCGCAAAACGCGCTCCAAGCCGGGTGACATAAGCCTGCGCCTCCGCCACATTTCCGGCGGCGAGCAATTGGCGCACACGCGGCACCGCGCCGTCCAGCCGATCCAAATCTCCTCCCCAGCGGAATAGCGCCAATTCGCCTGCCTCGCCCAATGCGAGCGGAACGATGCTCGCCGAAGGGGGACTTGCCGCACGGTCGAGCAAGGGGGCAGCCGCCGCGCGGTTCCCCAGCACCTCATGCGCCCGCGCAACCAGCATCAGCACATAAGGCGAGGCATCGCCCCGCGCGACCGACGGGCCATAGCGGGCGATCACTTCGCTGGCGTCGCCATTTTCCAGCATGGCTCGGCCAAGCAAAAGGGCGGCGCGCTGGTTGTCAGGCTGGCTGCGGGCAAGGCGATCAAGCACGTCCACGGCCAGCGCCCAGTTTTCGGCGCGCATTTCCAGCACACCTTCCAACATCATGGCGGCCGGCACTTCGTCAAACCGATCCTGCGTGCGGGCCAGCAGCCGCCGCGCCAGCATGTAATCACCCGCCCGCGCCGCAAGCACGGCCTGCAGATAGAACGCGCGCGGATTCTCCGGATCGAGTTCGATCATGCGGCGCGTGATGCGCAGCATGTCCTTCGCGCGTCCGGCCTCGCCCAGAGTGGCGGCATATTCACCCAGCAGGGAAAGATCGTCCGGCGCGCTTTTCAGCCCTTTCTCGAACCATGGCAGGGCCGCCAGCAGGCCATCGGCATCGCGCGCGATCTGACCGCGAAATTCAAGCGCACGCGGATCTTCCCCATTGCGCCGCAAAGCCTCTTCGGCGGCGGTCAACGCCTGGTGATGCTGCCCCGCACGATAGCGCAGCCGGCCAAGGTCCACCCATATTTCCGCCGTGCCCGGATTACCTTCCAGCGCGCGGGCAAAGGCGCTGGCGGCGGCATCGAGATTGCCCTCAGCCATTTCCAGCCGGGCGAGCATGTGGAAGCCGTGAACGCGCTGGTCGGGCGCGAAGTACCCCTCGGCCAGCCAGCGGCGGGCATCGGCATAGTCGCCCTGCTGGAGATAGGCTTCCCCCATCAGAGCGGAAATCTCACCCTGCTCAATGCCCGCTTCCCGAGCCCGTCGCAGCGCGACTTCCGCCGCAAGCCCATCGCCGCGCCGCAAGGCCTCGCGCCCCTGCTCCAGCATGGCGGAGGCGCCTTCCTGCGCCGCGAGCAGCGGGGGCGTCAGCGCGATCAGGGCCAGTGCCGCCAGCACCGCCCCGCCCCGCCGCCTTCGCCTGGTTTCAGGCGTGGAGGTCATACTGCTTGAGGAGATCGTAAAGCGTGGGCCGGCTGATCCCCAGCAGCTTGGCCGTGTTGGAAATATTGCCTTCGCTGCGTGCCAATGCGTGGCGGATTACCCGCCGGTCCGCCTGTTCACGCGCGCTCTTGAGGTTGAGCGGTTGGCTGTCGTCATCCTCCGCCCCTTCAAGGTCGAGATCGGCGGCGTTGATAAGCTTGCCATCCGCCATGATGACCGCGCGCTTCACCCGGTTTTCCAGCTCGCGCACATTGCCGGGCCATTTCCACGCATCGATCACGGCCAGCGCATCGGCAGCAAAGCCCTTGACCCCGGGGTTCATTTCCCGCGCGAAACGCTTGAGGAAAGCCTTGGCCAGCAAAGTCGCATCACCGGGACGTTCCGCCAGCGAGGGGATTTTCACCACGATCTCGGCCAGACGATAGAACAGATCCTCGCGGAAGCGGCCATCGGCGATCATCGCTTCCAGATCCTGATGGGTGGCGCAGACAATGCGCGTATCGACGGCGATGGATTTGCGCCCGCCGATCCGCTCAATCGTGCGTTCCTGCAGGAAGCGCAGCAGCTTTACCTGCAGCGGCAGGGGAATATCGCCCACTTCGTCGAGGA
>MKUB01000149.1 GCA_001898545.1 Sphingomonadales bacterium 63-6
CCGTAAGCTATGGCAAGGAACGCCCCGTGGCGCTCGGCTCCAACGAAGCGGCCTGGGCCCAGAACCGCCGCGCGGCGACGATTACGATCGACTAATCGGCGGCGAATTGCAGCGCCGGAATTTTCGGCAGCTGAAGCAATCCAGCGGGCGCTTCGATTTCGATCGGGGCGCCCGCAACGCTTTGGGAAAGGGTGGCGGCATCGCGCACACTGCCATCCGCCTCCAGAGCGGAGGGGGTCATGCTCAGCATGAAGGCCGCCATCGCGAAGATGGAAAAGGCCGCGGAAAGGGCAAGCTGCTTGCTCACGGTGCCAGATAACTCCTCATCGCGCGAAATAGTTGCTGTCGACATTTTTGCAATGCAGCATTTGTCGCAAAGTGTCGCCGCTTCCACCCTTGGCAGGGGGGCAGGCGAAGGCCTATGTCTGGAAGTGATGTTCAAGGAATCCATTCAATGAGCCGGGCGAAGAGATCGCTCGACTGGGGCTTTCCCCGCTGGCGCCCCTATGGCAGCTCGCGCGAGGCGACGGCTGTGCGCCTGTGCGACCGGCACGGGTGTGATGAGCCCGGCAATTGCCCCGCGCCCAAATCCCCCAACAGCCCGGACCGCTGGTATTTCTGCCAGAAGCATGCCGCCGAATATAATTCGAAGTGGAATTATTTCGAAGGGCTGGACGAAGAAGAGACGCAGGAGCGTGCCCGCAGCGAGCAACGCGCCAATTCCGGCTATGCGGAGGCATCGCATTATGGCTGGGCCGGGTCGGGCGATGGCAGCCGCAGCCAGGACGAATTGCGCGCGCTGGAAGTACTGGGGCTGGAAACCGACGCCGATTTCGAGACGGTGAAGAAGGCATGGCGCGCAAGGGCCAAGGAAGTTCACCCCGATGTCCGTCCGGGGGACGCGGAAGCCGCCAAGGCGTTCCAGGCATTTCAGGTGGCCTATGAAGTGCTGCGTCAGGCGGA
This sequence comes from Sphingomonadales bacterium 63-6, assembly GCA_001898545.1. GTDB lineage: Bacteria > Pseudomonadota > Alphaproteobacteria > Sphingomonadales > Sphingomonadaceae > Andeanibacterium. The sequence goes on from MKUB01000149.1 coordinate 964, forward strand.
AGAACGCCGGACCTGGAAGGGGTGATCCCCCCGATTGGCCCTGCCAGATTGGCCTGACCCCCTGCCCGTAGAAAAACTATCAAGAAAAGGGGCAGGTTGAGGCAAGCGCATTTTGCCTGTCCGCCCAAAGCTGGCGGAAAATGGAGAGAATGCGATGAAGGGCGAATCCGGGGTGAAAGTTCGCAAACTTGCTGTGCTGGCGGCAGTGCTGGCCGCTTTGCCCGTGCTGGGGGGAGGCGCTCTTCAGGCCGCCGGGCGCGGGCCGGTGGAGCCGGGGCGGATCGTGCTGGAACGCCAGGGCGCCTTTGCCGCTGGCGGCACGGTGCTGGGCGATCCGGCCAAATCCTCGCTTCATTGCGATCACGGCTATGTCGAATATCAAATCCCGGTAAAGGCCCGGAAGACCGCGCTGTTCATGTGGCACAGTTCCAGCGCGCTGGTGTGGCAGCAGCGCTGGGACGGGGGCGAAGGGTTCCGCGACATCTTCCTGAAGCGCGGCTTTGCCACCTATCTGTGGGACGGGCCGCGCGTCGGCCGGGCGAACTGGGGCTGCGAGGAATATACCTACAAGCCTGGGATCGGCCGCGATCAGGGTAATTTCACTGCGTGGCGTTTTGGCAAGACTTTCGGCGAATGGTTCCCCGGGGTGCAATTCCCCAAGGATGACAAGCGCGCCTATGAACAGGCGATGCGCGCCCGTTACGAGGAATTCGACATTGTGAAGAATGTCCGCCTCGAAGCGGAGGCGGGGGCCAAGGCAATCGATGAAGTGGGCCCCAGCGTGGTGTTGACCAATTCGGCGGGCGGCCTGCGCGCGCTGCTGGCAGCGACCCAGAGCAGCAACGTCAAGGGCATTGTGGCCTATGAAAATCCCGGCTTTCCCTTCCCCGAAGGGGCGGGGCCTGACCGGCCGGAAGGCCCCTTTGGCCCGATCCGCGTGACCGAGGAGGAATTCAACCGCCTGACGAAAATCCCCCTGCAATTCGTCTGGGGGGACAATATCGCGGATTCCACAACCTGGCCCGCGAGCCTGAAGCAGTGCGAGCAATTCGTGGAGCTGATCAACCAGCGCGGTGGGAATGCGAAGATCCTGAAGCTCACCGATGTGGGCCTGAAGGGCAATACGCACATCCCCTTCATGGACATGAATAACCGCGCCGTGGCCGATCAGCTATCGGCCTTCCTCAAGCAGAATGGGCTCGACCGGCGCTGAGAGGAGGGGGTTTTCCTTCTCACGAAGCCGATGGAAACGGTAACAGCCATCTAAGGCGCCCTGCTTAACCCACCAGCGCCGCCACGCCCCAGACTGCCGCCACGATCAGCATCGCGCCCGATATGTCGAGCGCGATGCCCGCGCCCACCATGCGCGGCAGGCGGATGCGGCCAGTGGCCCAGGCGATGGCGTTCGGGCCGGTTCCCGCGGGCAGCATGAAGCCCCAGCTGGCGGCCATGGCGGCGGGGACGGCCAGCAGCACCGGATCGGCGCCCAAGGCCACAATCAGGCTGGCCACCACGGGGATGATCCCGCTGGCCGTGGCGACATTGCTGGCAAATTCGGTGATCACCACCACCATGGCGACCACGGCCAGCGCCACTACCAGCAGCGGCACGGAGGATAGGGGCAGCAGCGACTGGCCCAGCCAGTCCGCCAGCCCCGATGCGGTCATCCCCGCCGCCAGCGCCAGCCCGCCGCCGAACATCATGATGACGCCCCATGGCGCGCGGTCCGCCTCGCTCCACACCAGCATCGGGCGGCCGGTGCCATCGGGCAGCAGGAACAGGCTGAGGCCCGCGATCACGCCGATGGTCCCGTCGGTCAGCGATCCCTTGGGCAGTATTGTTTCGAGGAAGGGCTGGGCCATCCAGGCGATGAAGGCCAGCGCGATGACTGGCACGAGCCGCTTTTCAGGCAGGGACCATTGGGGGGCGCAGGCGATGGCCTGCCGCGCGGCATCGACATCGAAGGGATGCTGCGCCGTCTTCTGCACGCGGGCGATGATGAAGGCGGCCAGCGGAATGCCCAGCAGGACGATGGGCATCCCGTAGAGGCTCCATTCGGCAAAGCTGATGTCCAGCCCGATGGATTTTTCCAGCAGGCCCACCGCGATGGCATTGGTGGGACTGCCCACGATAGTGCCCAGCCCGCCGATGGAGGCGGCAAAGGCGATGCCCATGGGCAGGGCGCCTGACAGGCCATCCTGATCGCCGGGCCGTGCGCCGCCGCCATCCAGCACGGCCAGCGCCATGGGCATCATGATCAGCGCGGTGGACGTATTGGATATGCCCATGGAAAGCACGGCCGTGGCCAGCATGAAGGCCAGCAGCAGCCGCGTGCTGCCCCCGCCCGTGCCCACTCGCGCCAGAATGGCCAGGGCAAGCCGTCGGTGCAGCCCGGTCCGTTCGATGGCGAGCGAGAGGAACGCGCCGCCCAGGATCAGGAACAGGATCGGCGAATAATAGGCGGATGCCGTCTCATTGGCGTTCATCACGCCCCCGAAAGGCAGGACAACGAAGGGCAGCAGCGCCGTGGCAGTGAGCGGCACGGCTTCTGTCATCCACCAGGCCGCCATCCAGACGGTGAGCCCGGCCACGGTCCAAGCCTGAGCAGGCATTCCGGCAGGGGCGGGAAGAACCAGGGTGAGGATAAAAGCGGCGACACCGGCCACAAGGCCGATATGCTTCGCCGTGATGGCACGATTTTTCGCCAATGCTGCCCCCATTACCCCTTTTGCGGCACGACACTACCTCTGGCGCGCGCCATGGCAAGTATTGGCGGGAGCGGGGCAGGCAATGGTGAGCGTATAGAGGGTAAGGCGAATACTCGTCGTCCCGGGCTTGCTCCGGGACCGCTGGCCACTCCGAGCCAATCTAGCCTTGAGTACCCATAGCCAGCGATCCCGGCTTTCGCCGGGATGACCAATGGGAGTTTGGCTCACCTTGGTGGCATTCCCCGGGAGATCATTGCTGCCCCGGGGATGGACACCAAAAAGCAAAAGGCGCGCCTTGCGGCACGCCCTTGCGAAGTTCTGCGATGGATAGCGCCGCTTATTTCGGTGACAGGACCATCAGCATCTGGCGGCCTTCAAGTCGGGGATAGGCTTCGATCTTGGCGATCTCGGCCACATCTTCCTGCACCCGCTTGAGCAGGTTCATGCCCAGTTCCTGATGGCTCATTTCACGGCCACGGAAGCGCAGGGTGATCTTCACCTTGTCGCCTTCCAGCAGGAACTTGTTCACGTTGCGCATCTTCACGTCATAATCATGCGTGTCGATGTTGGGGCGCATCTTGATTTCTTTGATTTCCTGCGTCTTCTGCGTCTTGCGCGCAGCATTCGCCTTCTTCTGCGCCTCGTAGCGATACTTGCCCACATCGAGGAACTTGCAGACTGGCGGATCCGCATTGGGCGACACCTCAACCAGGTTCAGGCCGACTTCGGCCGCCTGTTCGATTGCCTCGCTCGTGTACATCACGCCGAGATTCTCGCCATTCTCGTCGATGACGCGAACCTTGTCGGACTGGATGAAATTGTCGAAGCGCGGCCCGCTTTTAACGGGGGGCGTCAGCATTCGCCGGGGAGGACGGGCTATTGTGCGGTCTCCTGTAATCGTTTTTGTCTAAGGTTTTCGAAGCGCGCGTCTTAGTGGGATTCTTTCGCAAGCGAAAGGGGGCTTGGCGAGGTTTTCAGCCCAGCCTGATTATACTGCCGCACGCCATAGCGGGAATTGCAGCAGACGGTCCTTCGTCGGCACGATTGCATCCACCCGACGGGCGGGTTGCATGGCCTGAAGGATAGCCGGATCGGAAGCATCCATTCCGCCCGTAAGCGCGCCGAAAGCGGGCAGGATCATCCGTCCAGCCCCAGATGGGGACGATCCCACCACGGCGCAAGGGCGGCTGATCGAACGGCCCCGCGCGCTCAGCCGGAACTTGGGGTGAAAATGGCCCGAAAGTTCTGCCCGGAGCTCCCCGGGCAGGGCCTGATGGCGCAGCATGATGCCGGAAATTTCCAGCTCTTCCACCAATGCGCCGCCCGCTGGATCGCTCATCTGCGAATCGTGATTGCCGGTGATCCACACCCAGTCCACCGCGCGGGTCAGCGCATCGAGCATGCCCGCCGCATGAGGTTCCAGCCGCAGGGCGCCGCCATCGTCATGGAAATTGTCCCCCAGCGTGAAGACCCGCCGCGCCCCCGTGGCGCGAATGGCCGAGGCCAGCCGAGCCAAGGTTTCGCGGCTGTCATAGGGAGGCAGCATCTGGCCGTGGCTTGCGTAGAAGCTGGCCTTTTCCAGATGGAGATCCGCCACCAGCAGCGCCTGTTCGCGCGGCCAATAGAGCGCGCGGCCATCCACCAGCGCGAATTCCTCCTGCGCGAAACCGAAACTGGGCTGGAACGAAAGAGGAACCATGCCAGTGCCTTGCCGTGGGGCGGCGGGTTTGGCAAGGGGGAGGCGAACGGTTCCAACGCCCAAATCGTCCTTGCGAGGAGCGCAGCGACGACGCAATCCAGGGCGGCATCGGGGGCCTGGATTGCCGCGCGGCCTGTGGCCGCTCGCAATGACGAGAGAGATGATGACTGACTGGACCCCTCAGACTGCCCAGGCCCGCGAATGGTTTGAAAGCCTGCGCGACCGCATCTGCGCCGCCTTCGAGGCGATTGAGCGTGAGGCGGGCAGCGATGCCAGCTTCGAATATCTCCCGTGGGACCGGGAGACTTCGGAAGGTGGCGATGGATCGGGCGGCGGCGGCGTGCGCGGCCAGATGAAGGGCAAGGTGTTCGAGAAGGTGGGCGTCAACGTCTCCACCGTGATGGGCGATTTCGCCCCCGGCTTTGCCAATACGATCAACGGTGCGAGCGAGGATAATCCCGGCTTCACCGCCACGGGCATCAGCCTGGTGGCCCATATGGCCAATCCGCATGTCCCGGCGGTGCATATGAACACCCGCTTCCTCACCACCAGCAAGGCGTGGTTCGGCGGCGGGGCGGACCTCAATCCGCCGCTGCCCTACGAGGAGGATACGGAAGCCTTCCACGCGGCCTTCCGTGCGGCCTGCGCGGGGCATAACCCGACTTATTACGAGAAGTTCAAGAAATGGGCGGATGACTATTTCTTCATCCCTCACCGCAATGTGGCACGCGGCGTGGGCGGCATTTTCTACGATCATCTCGAATGCGCCGACCTGCCCGAATGGGAACGCAATTTCGCCTTTACCCGCGATGTGGGCGAGGCCTTCCTCGATGTCTTCCCCCGGATCGTGCGCAAGCGCATGGGCATGGAATTCAGCGAGGCGGAAAAGCAGGCCCAGCTCGAATGGCGCGGCCGCTATGTGGAATTCAACCTGGTCTATGACCGGGGCACCTTGTTCGGCCTGAGGACCGGCGGCAATATCGACGCCATCCTTATGAGCCTTCCCCCCGAAGTGAAGTGGAGCTGACCCGCATG
>MKUB01000150.1 GCA_001898545.1 Sphingomonadales bacterium 63-6
GCAAAGCCAGCCTGCGCCCGCGACGCAATCGCCGGTATGTCCGACGCCTGCATCGCCACAGCGCTCGACGCTACCTCACCCGTCAGCGGGTTCTTTCGTTCGAAATTCATCGTGTCCTCTCAACCTCCATATCGATGGCAGCGTTCCCTTGCCGCCCAACCCTCTCCGGGATCTCTGCCTCTGTTCTAACCGCCGGCACTCTAAATGCCAGCGCCCTGAGGTCCGGGTTCGCCCTCATGGTCGAGGTGCCGACCAGCAAGAAAGATCGCCAGGCCAGCGAGCCCGGCCGTAACTGCTATGACCAGCATCGAATATCGTATGGCGGTTTCGCCCACGCTGGCCGCGAGATGATCGTTCAGCATTCCCACGACCAGCGGCCCCATCGCCTGCCCAAGCAACCCCGAGAAGAGCACAATGGCGGCAATGGCCACTGCCCGCATACGGCTCGATGCCACTTCCGCCACCAGGGCGAACAAGGGGCCCTGATGTACCAGCGTGAGGAAGGAGGAGAGGGCGAAAGCGGCCATCCATATCCATGACGTATCGGATAGCAGGAAGATCACTTCCACCGGCGCCAGGACCAAGCATGCCAGCGCCGGAAGATTGACGCGCCAGCGCGGAGAGCGCGGCAGCAACCGGTCGATGAAGAAGCCACCCGCCAGCACACCGACAAAGCCGAAAATCCCTTTCAGCGGCCCCACGATGGAGGCGATGGACCCCATCGACAACCCATGAACCCGCTCCAGCAAGGTGGGTGTCCACACACTTGCTGCAAAGACGTTCAGCCCCATCAGGGTGGAGGCAATCAGCAGATAGACATAGGCCGGCGTGCTGAACAGATAACGCATCGTGACAAGGATGCTCCGGCCGTCACCTCCGCGCTTTGGCTCATTGTCCCGGCTGCCGCGTGCAGGTTCGCGAACCGTGAAATAGAACACCAGCGCCAGGACGATACCCGGCACCCCCGCGACCATGAACATCTGCCGCCAGCCATAATGCTCCCCAATCTGGCCCAGCAGCGGGAAGAAGACGATGAAGGCCAGAGACGATGCGGTGCCGAAAATCGAAAATGCCAGGGCCCGGCGTTCCTTGCGAAACAGATCCGAAATCATGGAATTGGACGGAGCCAGCCCGCATGCCTCGCCAGCCCCCATCAGGAAGCGCGCTATGCCGAGTTGCACAATATTGCCTACCCAGCCGGTCACGAATGTCATCAGGCTCCAGAAGGCGAAGCCGATTGCGATGATGTTGCGCCGGTTCTTGTGATCCGCGAGCCATGCAATCGGAACGCCCATCAGCGAGTAGAACAGCAGGAAAGCAAAGCCGGAGACGAGGCCCAGCGCCGTATCGGATACGTGCATTTCCGCTTTGATCGCCGGAAGGGCAAGACCGAGCAGCGAGCGATCCAGATAATTGAACGCAGAAATCAGCGTCAGGAATCCCAGGCTATACGATGCAGGAAAAGCCCAGTCTCCGCCTTTCCCTGCTGCCCCTTTCACGGGCGCAGCACGCACCTCTCCCGACGTCCGACCCATTCCTATCTCCCATTTCCCGGCCGGGGTGAGCGCTTCACCCGGCTTCGTTCAGGCATTGCCGCCTGGATAAGCAGGCCCGACCGCAGGAGATCTTCCGTCCCCTGTCAGGCGGGCAGCCTTCAGAATCTCACTTACCGAATTCCCATTGGGAAACCGGCCGTTCCCCAATCACGGTCGTCCGGATCAGGTGACGCTTCTCATATTTGAAATCATGTACGCCGCGATGGAGGGTGAAGCGATTATCCCACACAAGCAAGGTGTTCTTCTTCCATTTCACCCGGCAGTGGTAGTGAAGATGCTGGGCAAGACTCTGCAAATACCCCAGCAAAGCCCGGCTTTCCTCCTCGCTCCAGCCGACGAAACGCTGGAAATAGGCAGAAGTAGCAAACAGCGCCTTGCGCCCCGTGCGGGGATGAACGCGCACGGCAGGATGGACGCTTTCCAACTGGTCTTCGCTGAAGCCATGGGTCTCGCGGAGCCGGAGCCGTTTTTCAGGTGGAAGCTTTTCGTTGCGCGACCAGATTTCCTTGCCAGAATAGACTACCTCAAGCCCGTCGAGGAGCTTCTTCATTCCATCGGATAGCTGCTCGTAAACCAGATAGGCGTTGGAAAAGGCCGTATCTCCACCCCATTGCGGAACCTCCAGCGCACGCATCACGATGCACTTCGGAGGCCGGGGCAGAAACGGGCTATCCGTGTGGAAGTGCTCAAAGGAGGGCACCACATTCTCCGGTTCATGCGCTTCCCGGCGCACTTCCTGCATCATGGCGTCGCCATTATAGGTCGGCGCCTGCGGCAGTTCCGTCAACTCACCGAAATGGTGGGAGAAGGCTTTGTGCTGGTCAGGCGTAAGATCCTGATCGCGAAACACGATCACCAGGAATTGCTCGAAGGCCAGCATGATTTCGGCCACCGTTTCCTCATCGAGGGGTTGCCTCAGATCCACGCCGCCGATTTCGCAGCCGCAAGCCCCGCTAATGGGCTCTACCGTGATGCGCCGGAACTCCGGCATGGGCAGTCCCGCCACAATCGGCGTTCCCGCAATACCATCCAGATCATCGATCGCGCTGGTGGCCATCAGGTCCTTCTCCACTGGGCCAGGACGCGATTGAGCCGCATGCCTTGGCCGAATTTCTACTCTTGGGCGGGAATAGCCGGTGCGTGACGGACATGCGTGGAAGAACCGGACATTCGCCACCATTCGTTCCGCCTGCCTCCCGCCCGCACTTATGCGGTCGGGAGGCAGGGGAGGTGGTGCCAGGCAAGCTATCCAAGCAGCCCGGAGTTTCAACTGGATTTTCGGTATCAGGAATGTATTTTCCACATAGCGGAAATATCCGCCTAGTCGGGAGAGAGCCTATGACACAATCACCCAGCGGATCGGGAGAACGGCTGCTGCACATGATCCGGCTGATCGCATCCGGTCCGGACAGCTTCACCTTGGGCGAATTCGCTGAGCGGGCCCAACTGCCGCTTAGCTCGGTCCATCGCCTGCTGAAGACCCTGGAGGGGGCCGGCTTTGTCGAGAGAGGATCCGGCCAGAGTTATCGCCAGGGCCGTGAGCTGCGCAGGATAGCCTCCCTTATTGTATCCCGCTTCGACATTGGCCGCTGCGCCCGCGAGTTGCTCGAGGGGCTGGTCCGCGATTTCCATGAGACCGCCGTCCTGTGTGTCTACAGCCCCCCCACACATCGCGGCGTGATTGCCGAAGTGGTACTCACCCCCCACCCGTTGCGTTTTGCGATTGAAAAAGGGGCAAATGTTTCCCTGCCATGGGGGTCGCTCGGCCATGCGATCTTGGCATATCTGCCTCCTTCGGAAATAGAGCTGATCCTGCGCAGCGAGAATTCCGGACCACTCACTGGCAGGCCCCGCCCCACCCGGCAGGCCCTGGAAACCGAATTCGCCGCAATCCGCGAGAATGGCTACGCACTCTATTGCGAGGAAAATATTGATCTCGCCGGCATCGCAGCCCCGGTCTTCAGGGGCCCCGACGAAGTGCTGGGCGCCATCGGCATGATTCTGCCTTCCTCCCGCTACAATCTCCACATGCAGGGCGATCTGGCATTTGCCGTGCGCGATGCCGCGCAAGAACTGAGCAGGCAGGCAGAAATGAGCGGATGAGAGCGGTCGTCCGCCAGAATTCCGTTACTCCGATCGCCAATATGATCGCATTAATTCTTTCCGATATACGGAATTCTTCCTCTATAATTCGGAAGCAAACTTGACACTCCACCTCTCCTGAATGCCTATCGGGGGCACAAAAAGAATGGGAGAGGGAAACAATCATGAAAATCACGGGAGAGGTGCGTCCAGGCCATGTAAAGGCAGCATGGCGAGGCGCTTTGCTTGCTGGTATTGCGGCATGTGTGCTTGCAACACCGGCGGCAGCTGAAGATAATACTGTCGAAGAATCCAGCAATTCTGCCAATGAAGAGGCCCGTCCTCGTTATGGGTCAGACATTGTCGTTACGGCGGAACGTCGCGAAACCAACCTTCAGGATACCCCACTGTCGATCGTGGCGGTGACCAACGAAACGATTGAGGCAAAGGGTATCGAGGATCTGGCCGATCTGGCCACCTTCACGCCGAACCTCAACATTACGCCAGGACGCGGCAGCGGCAATTCCAACCCGTCTTTCTCGATCCGCGGCGTTTCGGGCGGCGGCGGCGCAACCAGCGAACGCGGCGTCGGCCTGTATATTGACGGGGTCTATGTACCGCGCACCAACGGTACGGTCCTGCGCGTGCTCGATATTGATCGTGTCGAAGTGCTGCGCGGGCCGCAGGGAACCCTGTTCGGCCGCAACTCGACCGGCGGCGCGATCCGCATCTTCACCAAGCAGCCCGATTTCGGCAAGACCGAGGGCTATCTGCGCGTAACCGCTGCGAATATGGACCGTGCGGACGTTGTGGGTGCGCTCAATGTGCCGCTGAGCGACAACGCCGCTATCCGCATGCAGGGCGCTTATCTGAAGCAGGGCGGCTGGGTTCAGCGCGGCACGCAGATGATGGGTGAGACGGAAGATTATATCGGCCGCGCCAATCTGCGTGTGGAGCCGAGCGATGACTTCAGCATCAACCTCGGCTTCCTCTATTCCGATTCCGACGGAACCAGTTCACCGCAGGTTTTCCAGGAATTCGACATGCGTCCGGGCATAGAAGGTTATCTCCAGGGCAATTACGCCGACTGGCTGAACGATGCCTTCAAGCTCGACGGACAAGCCCCGCTGGCAGCCTATAACGACCCGCGTCTGGTAAAGGATGACTTTACAGCGCCGGACATCTGCCTGTTGGACGATTTCGATCCGGACTGGGACAAGGCCTGCGAACAGTACGAACACAACAAATACTGGCAAGCCGACCTGCGCCTGAATTACGATCTGAGTGACACGGTCAGCCTTTCAAGCACCACCGGCTATTCACAACTCCGGCATAACAGCACCACCGACTGGCAGATGATCGGTACTGAGGAGCGCTACAGCGAGATTCACTCGGACACGTTCTATCAGGAAATCCAGCTGAATGCGGAACTGTTCGGCGGCGCGGTCGATTTCGTGACTGGGGCCACCTATTTCCACGAAAGCTCGTATAGCGACGGCTATGTAAACACTCGCCTCGGCTCCAGTGTTTACCCTGCATCCCCCAATGGGAATGGCGATGGCGGCCTGCGTCATCGTGACGATGTCGAAACGACACAGAAGTCCAATTCCTTTGGCCTGTTCGGCAGCGCAACGTGGCACATCACCGACCGCCTGAACTTCACCGGCGGCCTGCGCTATGCCTATGACAAGAAGGATTACCAACAGACTGAACACGCTTCGGACAACTTTATTCCCGCACCGGGGACCACCGCCACCACAGTTTCCAGCGACCATGACTGGAACCAGATCGACTGGCGCGCGACGCTTGACTACAAGCTGACCGATGACTGGATGTGGTACGCTACGGTGTCCAAAGCCTACAAGGCAGGCCAGTTTTCCTATACCATCCGCGACAACGTGCCGGGGCCGGACCAGAGCGGAGACTTCATTCCCGTGCTGGCACCTGAAAAGGTCGTCAATTACGAATCCGGCATGCGTATCGAGGCCTTCAATGGCCGCCTGCGTCTGAACCCCACCGCCTTCTACATGCAGTGGACCAACCGCCAGGCGGCCCGCCAGGTCACTTGTCCCGTCGATCCTCAGACCTGCCCGCTCGGCTTCACGATTCAGGTCTCCAACACTGGCGATGTCGATATCTTCGGTGTGGAATTGGATGCCAACCTGTTCCTTACGGACAGCTTCTCCCTCGATGGATCGTTCGGTTATTCAGGCTATGACCTGAAGGATCCGGTGGCCAATGGCGGCCCGAACCTGTTCCCGGGGCCCCCGGAGTTCAACTTCAACATCGGCGCCAATTACCGCAAGGATATCGGTCTGGGAGAACTCGGGCTGAACCTGAACTATGCCTATACGAGTTCACAATCCACTCACCCGAGCGCGGTAGGCGATGCTGCCTATCAATTGCCAGCCATCGAGTTGGTCAACGCACGGATCAGCTTCAAGCCTGAGAATGTGCCTGTCTCGATTAGCGTTTTCGCGAACAACCTGTTCGACAACACCTATGCAACCTACGCCACCCGCTTTGGCGGTGGCTATTGGGACAGCGGTTCGGGCACCGGTCCGGCGGCACCGCCCCGCTCCGCCCTGTCCGTGGTGCGCGGCAAACCCCGCGAATTGGGCGTGACGCTTCAATACGACTTCTGATCGGAAATCGGCGGAGGACGATGGCAAGCCGATCGCCTCCGCCTCGATCGAAGATTAGTGATTTACCGATAACGCCGGGAGGCATTGTTGCAGTTAGGAAAATTCACCGCTTCGGTTGCCTGCGTCCTGTGCCTGTGCAGCAGCACGGCCATGGCCCAGCAGACCAAGCCAGCACAGACAACCAACCGCTCTGCGCCGATCTCTGAGGAGCGTTTTCAGCAGATGATCCCGAAGCATCCGGGTTATCTGGGTGCTTTGGCGCCGGAGAATTTGAAGAAGGAGCGGCCTGCTCCTCCCTTCGATCTGACGGGGACCTGGTTCGTGGACCTGCGCGAAGGGTTCAACAAGTTCCTGTTCGGCCCGCC
>MKUB01000151.1 GCA_001898545.1 Sphingomonadales bacterium 63-6
AGATCGGCATGTTCCTGCCGCAGCTCCATTTCCTCCAGCTTGCGCAGGCTGCGCAGCCGCATGTTGAGGATCGCTTCGGCCTGCCGGTCGGTCAGGTTGAATTCGGCCATCATCACGGCCTTGGGTTCATCCTCGGTGCGGATGATCTCGATCACGCGATCGAGATTGAGGAAGGCGATGATATAGCCTTCGACCAGTTCCAGGCGGGCCGCGATCCGGTCCAGCCGGTGCTGCGTGCGGCGCTGCAGAATGTCGATCTGGCTGGTGATCCAATTGCCCAGCAGTTCCTTCAGCCCCATCACCATCGGCGTGCGGGTGGCATCCAGCACGTTGAGGTTCAGGCTGAAACGGCTTTCCAGATCGGTCAGCTTGTAGAGCGATTCCTTGAGCAGTTCCGGGTCGATATTGCGGCTCTTGGGCACCAGAACGATGCGGATCTGCTCATCGCTTTCATCGCGCACATCTTCCAGGATCGGCAATTTGCGGTCCGCGATCAGTTGGGCGATCTGTTCGATCAGCTTGCCCTTCTGCACCATGTAGGGGATCTCGGAGATGACGAGCTGGTACTGCCCGCCGCCCAGCCGCTCGATCCCCGCATCGCGATCCGCCTCTTCCTTCGCCTCGGCCGCATGGAAGCGCCCACGCACACGAAAAGCCCCGCGTCCGGTTTCATAGGCATGGGAAATCGCCGCCGGGCTGTCCACGATCACGCCGCCGGTCGCGAAATCCGGGCCGTGGAACAGTTCCATCAGGCGCGGATGCTCGACATGCGGATTGCCGATCAGTTCCAGCGTGGCATCGATGATCTCCGCGACATTGTGGCTGGGGATGGAAGTGGCCATGCCCACGGCGATGCCGGTGGCACCATTGGCCAGCAGATTGGGGAAGAGACCCGGAAAGATTTCAGGCTCTTCCTCCTCATTGTTATAAGTCGGGATGAAGTCGACAGTGCCTTCGTCCAACCCGTCCATCAGCTGCATGGCCGTGCGGGTCAGGCGCGCTTCGGTATAGCGATAGGCGGCGGCATTATCGCCGTCGATATTGCCGAAATTCCCCTGCCCTTCGACCAAAGGATACCGCAGCGAGAAATCCTGCGCGAGGCGGACCATCGCGTCATAGACGGCCACATCGCCATGCGGGTGATATTTGCCGATCACGTCGCCCACCACGCGGCTGGACTTCTTGAAGGCATTGGTGGGATCGAGTTTCAGCGCCCGCATCGCCCATAACAGGCGGCGGTGGACCGGCTTCAACCCATCGCGCAGATCGGGCAGCGAACGGGCGGTAATGGTGGAGAGCGCATAGACGAGATAGCGCTCCGACAATGCGGAATCGAATGGGGCATCGACGATTGCATCGAATGCATCGTCGTCATCGGTCGTGGTGGCCATGACGCAGCCCTAACACCCCTAAGGCGGGCGCTCTAGCAAGCTTGTGCGGGAATCCACATTATCAGCACGCCGTCATGCCATAATCACTCCCCTCGTCATTCCCGCGCAAGCGGGAACCCAGTTTCGACGGTTGCTGCTGGATTCCCGCCTGCGCGGGAATGACGAGGAAGAAGAGCGACCAATTCCCCTCAATAACCCTGCGCATCCCGGCTTTCGCGGGGAATACGCACAGTCAGCCCTTCCAACTCAGGCACCAGCACAATCTGGCAGGAGAGGCGGCTCGTCCGCTCCACCGCCGCCGCAAGGTCGAGCATGTCTTCCTCATCGTCGCTGGCGGGCTTGAGCCGAGCGAACCAGTCCGGCTCCACGATCACATGGCAGGTGGAACAGGCCATCTGCCCTTCGCACGTGCCCTCCAGCGGCATGCCGATTGCCTGCCCGGCCTCCAGCAGCGAAGTGCCTTCGGCTCCTTCGGCATCGACGCGGCTGCCATCGGTGGTGACGAATGTGACCTTGACCATCTTCAATCCTGCGCTGCGGCGGCCCGGCTGATTTTCCCGGCCGCCTCCTCAATCTCTTCCAGTGTCGTATAGCGCCCGAAACCGATGCGGATCGAGCTTTTTGCCTGTGCGTCGGACAGGCCCAGTGCGCGCAGCACATGGCTGGGACGGCCCGAGCCCGAAGCGCAGGCCGAACCGGCGGAAAAGCAGACATCGCGCAGGTCCGACATCAGGCGGGCGACATCCAGCCCGTCGCGCCTGATATTGAGGTTGCCCTTCCAGCGGGCATCCGCGCTGCCATTGAGCGTCCAGCCCGCAAAGAGTTCCCTCGCCCGCGTCCACAAGGCGCCGACATGGGCAGCATCGGCCTCCATCCGTTCCTTCGCCAGCTTCGCCGCTGCGCCGAAACCGGCACAGAGCGCCGGGCTGAGCGTGCCGGAGCGCAGGCCCTGTTCCTGCCCGCCGCCATGCATCTGCGGATCGAGCGAAATCCCATCGCGCACCCATAGCGCACCGATCCCCTTGGGGCCGTAAAGCTTGTGGGCGGAAATGGCGATCAGATCGGCATTGGCAGGCGCGGCAAGCTTACCCGCGCCCTGCACCGCATCGCACAGGAACAGCGCGCCTGCGGCATGGGCAGCCTTGGCCAGCGCTTCGATGGGCTGGATCGTGCCGATCTCATTATTGACCTGCATGACGGCGAGCAGGTCCAGCCCTTCCGGCAAGGAAGCATCGGCGGACACCAGACCATCGCGGTTTACCGGCAGGATAGCCACCTCGCGCCCGCCACGCATTGCCTCGGCACAATCGAGCACTGCCGCATGTTCGATGGCGCTGACGGCAATCGCGCCGCGCTGGGGCGCCCCCTTGATCGCCAGATTGATTGCCTCGGTCGCGCCCGATGTGAAGATCACGCGCCCGCCCGGCGGCAGCAGGGCCGCCACCTGCTCTCGCGCCACCTCCACCGCAGCGGCGGCCATCCTGCCCATTCGGTGAGGCGAATGGGGATTGCCGAAGCCCATGGTCTCCGGCCCGCCGAGCCAGGGCAGCATGGCGTCCCGCGCTTCAGGCGCGAGCGGCGTGGTCGCCTGATAATCGAGATAGATCATGGTGCTACCTTGACCACCGACGGAAAATCAACGTCATGCTGAACTCGTTTCAGCATCCATCGCGCCTTCGGGCAGGCCGGTTTATGGGGAGAAATGGGCCCTGAAACAAGTTCAGGGTGACGAGCGAAATGCTCACGCCGCCACCCCCCGCCCCGCCACGGCGCGCCACTGGTCGATAAAGGCCAGAACATCCGCCTCGCTCGTCTCCCGCCCGATGCTCACGCGGATGACCTCGCCCGGATGTGCATAGTCCATCGCGGAAAGGACGTGGCTAACTTTGAGGCTACCGGAGGAACAGGCACTGCCTGCCGAAACCGAGAAGCCCGCCGCATCGAAGCGGATAAGCTGGGCATTGGCCGATGTGCCCGGCATGCGATAGGCGGCGATGGAGGGCACGCGCGCGGTCTCGGCGCAAAGCAGTTCTCCGCCCGCCTCGGCAATCGCCTCATCCAGCAAGGCGCGCAGGCGCACAGCTTCATCCAGCCAGCCGCGATCCGCTTCCAGCGCGGCGACCATCGCCATGGCGCCAGGCAGGTTCTCTGTCCCACCGCGATAGCCCCGCTCCTGCCCGCCGCTTGGCTTGAGCAACGCCCAGTCGCGCACGAGCAGTGCCCCGATGCCGATGGGCCCGCCGAATTTGTGAGCCGACAGCGCGATCAGATCCGCATCCGGCAGGGCCAGTTTTCCCGCCCCTTGCGCGCAATCCGCCAGCAGCACCCCGCCCGCACCGCGCACGGCGTCCGCCACGGCGTTGAGCGGCTGGATCACGCCTGTCTCGCTATTGGCCTGCTGCACCGCCACCAGACCGGGCAGCGCACAATCGGCAGGGTTCACCAGCCCCAGCGCATCGACCGGCAGGCGCGCCGCATCGCCCGCATGGCGCAGCACGGATTCATGCTCCACCGCGCTTACCGCCAGCAGCGGCGCCTGCGCCTGCTTGAGCGCAATGGCCAGCGCCTCGCTCGCGCCGGACGTGAAGATCACTTCCCCTTCCCAGCCGAGCGAGGCCTTCACGCGGGCGCGCGCATCCTCCAGCGCGGCGCGGGCCTTGCGGCCTTCCGCATGGGGGCTGGAGGGATTGGCCCAGATGGCAAAGCCCTGCCGCATCGCCTCCGCCGCTTCGGGCAGCAGGGGGGTAGTCGCGGCGAAATCGAGATAGATCCGGTCTGTCATCAAAGGCATTCTGGGGACTTTTGCTGGCTTTCGGCGCTGGGTAATTGCGAAAATCGCACTCGCCACTATATAGCCAGCAACTTCCTGCGCGCCAGCCGCGCACTCACCCGTTATTTCGAGAGCCGATCATGCCTGCTGTCATTTTTCCCGGCCCCGAAGGCCGCCTCGAAGGCCGCTTCCAGCCCGCCCCGCGTCCCCGCGCTCCGGTGGCGATGATCCTGCACCCGCATGCACAGGCAGGCGGGACCATGAACGATCGCATCACGCAGCGCCTTTACAAGACTTTCGTCGATCGCGGCTTTGCCACCCTGCGCTTCAATTTCCGCGGCGTTGGCCGCAGCCAGGGCAGCTTCGACAATGGCGTGGGCGAACTCAGCGACGCGGCCGCCGCGCTTGACTGGGTGCAGTCCATCCATCCTGAAGCGCAGACCACCTGGATCGGCGGCGTCAGCTTCGGCGCGCTGATCGGTATGCAGCTGTTGATGCGCCGCCCGGAAATCCGCGGCTTCATCTCGGTGGCTCCGCCAGCCAATATGTACGACTTCTCGTTCCTTGCCCCTTGCCCGGCCAGCGGGTTGATCGTTCAGGGTGCGGCGGACACGGTGGTTCAGCCGCAGGCCGTACAGAAGCTGGTCGACAAGCTGCGCACGCAGAAGCACATCACCATCCATCACGAGGAAATTCCCCGGGCGAACCACTTCTTCGAACATGAGATCGACGATCTTATGCGCTCGGTGGACAATTATCTCGACTTCCGCCTCTCGCCGGAATGTACGATCCGCTAAGGCTGAGCAAATCTGGGATATCTGGGGGGCGGGTACGCGATGGCGTGCCCGCCCCCTTCGTATTTACGCGTACCCCGCTCAAGCCCGCTTGCCGACTCTTCCGCAAAAATGTAATGTTGTAACATTAAGAGCGGTCGCCCGCTTTCCTGAGCACCCAGAACATAATGGGCGGCCGAAACAAAGGAGAGCATGCCATGGCTTATGTCGACCGACAGAGTGCAACCAGCAAAGCAACCTCCATTTTCGCGGTGGGCCTCATCCATGCGGGCCTTGGCGCGGCGCTGATCTATGGGCTGGCCGCCACTTTCATCCCGAAGGCTGAGGATGGCCCACTGATCTCGAACGATTTCCCGCTTCCGAAAACGCCGCCGCCCCCGCCCAGCGACATGCCAAGCGCAGCGCCTTCCAGCACGATCTCCACGGTAAATCCGCCGATCGACACGAAGCAGAATGAAGAGATCTATGCCGATCCGCGCCCATTCCCGACATCGAGCGAAGTGGCCCGCGATCCGATGCCCTATCCCACCATCGCGCCGACCATCCCGGGAACCCCGACACCGCCGCCGCTCTTCACGCCGAAGAACCCCAGCCCCGCGAATGACCGGGCAAACTGGGTGACTACCGCCGATTATCCCGCCCGCGACCTTCGGCTGGGCCATACCGGCACCACGAAATATCGCGTCGTCATCAGCAGTTCGGGCAAGGTGCAGAGCTGTGAGATCACCGGATCGAGCGGCTATGCCGGGCTGGACGAGGCAACCTGCAAAGGCGTTTCCCGCCGCGCCCGTTTCGATCCGGCGATCAACGCCAATGGCGAGAAGATCGTGGGCACCTGGTCCGGTTCTGTAAGCTGGAGAATTCCGGACTGAGCCCCTTCCATCGTCATTGCGAGCGTAACGAAGCAATCCAGGGCGCAAGGCATGGTCGCTCTGGATTGCCGCGCGACCTTCGGTCGCTCGCAATGACGAATATTGTGGCTGACTTACTCGGCGAGCGCGGCTGCCTTCCGGGCGGGCGCCTCGCCACTTTCATCAGGCACCGTCCAGATCATCACATTGACAGCCATCACGACCGCCAGCACCACCATCAGCACGATCTGCTTCGTCTGCCCGCCCTTGCGCCACAGCACGAAGGCCCCGATCAGCAGGCCAATCGCCGCCAGCACCAATATCGAAAGCACCATATCCATACAGGTGCTCTAGCGGCGAAGTCCGGCGGAGAAAAGCGCGCCATTTGACAGGGCTGGCGGTTCATTCCACAGATCGCCCATGCAAAACCCGGCTCAGATGAAACTAACCCGCCGCCAGACGCTTGCAGGATTCGGCGCGGGCATCTCCACTCTGGCTCTTGCGGGCTGCACCGGCAGAACAGGGCTGGCCTCCACGCCGCAGGCCCAGTCCGCCTCTGCCCTGCTGGACGAGATCGCGTGGGATCTGATCGAACTGGAACCCGGCACGGCCACCGGGCTCGGCATCGATACGGGCGCCAAGGCCTATCTGCGCTCCCGCATGTCGGACCTCTCGCAGGAGGGTATGGTCCATTATGCAGGCAATTTGCGGGAGGGGCTGGTCAAGGTTCGCGCCTTCGACCAGACCGGGCTCGACGCAGCCACTCTTACCAGTCTGGAAGTGGTGGAAAGCGCCTATGCCACCGCGCTGGAAGGCTTCGCCCTGCCCTATGGCGATGTCGCGACCGGCAGCTGGCGCAATGCCCCCTATGTGGTGATCC
>MKUB01000152.1 GCA_001898545.1 Sphingomonadales bacterium 63-6
GAAATCATGGCCATCCTGTGCCTCGCTTCGGACCTCAAGGATCTGCAGAAGCGCCTGGGCGACATCATCATCGGCTATCGCCGCGACAAGACCCCGGTCTTCTGCCGCGACGTGAAGGCCGACAGCTCGATGACCGTCCTGCTCAAGGATGCCATCCTGCCGAACCTGGTGCAGACGCTGGAAAACAACCCGGCCTTCCTGCACGGCGGCCCCTTCGCCAACATCGCGCATGGCTGTAACTCGGTGATCGCCACCAAGACCGCGCTGGTCATGGCCGATTACGTGGTGACCGAAGCCGGCTTCGGTGCCGACCTCGGCGCTGAAAAGTTCATGGACATCAAGTGCCGCCTCGCGGGCCTGAAGCCCGATGCCGTGGTGCTGGTCGCCACCGTGCGTGCGCTCAAGATGAATGGCGGCGTTTCCAAGGCCGACCTGACCAAGGGCGAGAACGTGGAAGCCGTGCGCAAGGGTTCGGTGAACCTGAAGCGTCACATCGAGAACGTGAAGAAGTTCGGCATCACCCCGACCATCGCGATCAACCACTTCTACCTCGATACCGACGCCGAACTGGCCGTGATCAAGGAAATGGCTGAGAGCTTCGGCGCCGAAGCCGTGATCTGCAAGCACTGGGCCGATGGCGGCGCGGGTGCGGAAGAACTGGCACATATCGTTGCTGCCAAGGCCGATGCCGGTGCGCCGGACTGGGCCCCGCTCTACCCCGACGATATGCCGCTGGCGCAGAAGATCGAAACGGTCTGCAAGGAAATCTACCGCGCAGAAACCGTCACGATGTCGTCTGCGGTGAAGAGCCAGCTCAAGCAGTGGGAAGACATGGGCTACGGCAACTTCCCGGTCTGCATGGCGAAGACGCAGTACAGCTTCTCGACCGATCCGACGCAGCTGGGCGCGCCCGAAGGCTTCGACGTGACGATCCGCGAAGTGCGCATTTCGGCCGGTGCGGGCTTCATCGTCGCCATTGCCGGTGACATCATGACCATGCCGGGCCTGCCCAAGGTTCCCTCCGCCGAGGCGATCTACCTCGACGAGAACGGCCAGATCGAAGGCCTGTTCTAAGTTACGCCAAATACTGAAAAAGGCCCGTCCGGAACTATCCGGGCGGGCCTTTTCTGTTTTGGAACCCGGCATTTCCCCCAAGTTGCCATCTGCAATATTCCTTCCTAGTCTGCCCGCTCCACGACAGGGAATTTCATCTGTTCGATCGAGATCGGGCGCGAAATATCCCCGCGGGAGAGGGAAGGATACCGCCATGAAATTCGCAAAGGCTGCGGCCGTTCTGCTGGCCGTTTCTACCACAGCTCAGGCGCAGGAAAGCAACTGGGGCTATTTTCAGGACGAAACCGAAACCAAGGGAGTCCGCCTGCTCCAGGCAGGTGTCGTCGCAGAAAACGGCGCACAGCTTATCTTGAAATGCGAAGAGCCCGGAGAAACGAAGGTCATCGGCGTAGTCGTTACGGACGTAAATCTCACCGGAGCAAGGCCTCGTCCACCCGAACGGCCTGTCTTCCTGCGCTTCGACAATGGCGGACCAAAGGAAGTGCGGTGGTTCTATTATCCGAACAGCGTGATCGCGACGAATACCAAGCGTAATCCGCTGATCGGCCCTTTCATCACCCAACTGGCCGATGCGAAGACGCTGGAGGTAAGGCTTGAGCCGGAAAAGGGCAGCCCGGTGCAAATTCAGTTCAACGTGACCGGCGCGCGTGAAGCAATCGGCCGCGTGTTCGAGAACTGCAAAGACAAGAATCCGCTCAGATAATTCGGAACAATCATCGGAAGCAGGGCCATTCCTGTTCGGACGGGCCCGCTTCCTCTGAATTTCAGCCCGAACCTTTCGGCATATAGTGCGGTATCCGGGCTGTTACCGCTTCAGCGCCTGGCGGATGGCCTCCCTCACAGGATAGCCCTGCCCCATCTCGCTCTCCTCCTCAGGCCCACCCCGCCAAAGCAACGGGGGCTGAGCGAGGAAACGAGGCGCGCGACCGTGGTGAAGGCTCGCCCCATGGACCAGAAAGGGATGGCAGAGATATACCGTCCCGGCCATTCCGGTCCCCAGCACTTCTTCCAGGCCCTGCATTCCGCCGAAGCCACCTTCGACCAGTTCCCGCAAGGTCAGCCCCTGCTCCCCTGCCGGTTCCAGCAATCGGGCGACCCGTTGGTGCGAACCCGCTAGCAGGCGCGTGGGTGCGTCGTCCGGGCCAACATCTGAAAACAGGAACAGCATCAGCAAGGCGCGGCCACGGCTGTGCACATTCGCCCGCCACTCCATGAAGTCGGGCTGCTCGGTCCCGAAACTCACATCGATATGCCAGCCGGTATCCCCCGGATCTTCCGAGGAAGGAAAGCGGACGGGGAAAGTTCCCAATGCCATGGACGGCGCCCAGCAACCCGGCCCTGCAAGCTGGTCGAAAGCACGATGCAGCAGCGGGGTATTGGCGGCTTGCCGGAACGGAGCCTGCCCGTAATGGCCCAGCCTGATGACAGGCCGGGTCCAGCTTGCAGGATCGGAAGGGTCCAACCCCATGTCACGCCAGAGAATGGCGCGCGCCTCTTCGGCAATGTCCCGGGGAAAGGCGCGGTCTATCCGCACAAAACCACGCCGAATGAAATGATCTATCTCCGCAGGGCTCAACCCTGCGGCGGGATTTTGGGTATCAGTCATGAAACACTCTCAATACTCAAGCCCGCACGGCGCGGTCGAGCCGGGCCGTGCGGGCGAATTCACGTTCGTTGCGACTGGCCTGTCAGGCCAGCGGAAACGCCGCGGAGTAGTTGAAAGCGATAATCGTCATTCTTCTTCCGTTCAGGCCGCCTTGCGCAGCTTTTCCAGCTTCTTGAGCGCCATCGAACGCTTCAGGCGGCTGAGGTGATCGATGAACAGGATGCCTTCGAGATGGTCCATCTCGTGCTGGATGCAGGTGGCCAGCAGGCCCTCCATCGCTTCTTCATGCACTGTGCCGTCCAGATCCTGGTAGCGGACGCGGCAAGTGGCCGGGCGGTCCACATCGGCATAGATGTCCGGAACCGAGAGGCAGCCTTCCTGATAGGTCGTAAATTCATCTGCCGGATCGAGGATTTCCGGATTGATAAAGACGCGCGGTTCCTTCTTGGTCGGCTGATGCGTGTGCGCTTCGCCGCCATGGTGGTGGCAGGCTTCCGGCTCCGCATCGGGATCGTCAGGCTGCAGATCGATCACCACCACGCGCAACGGCACGCCCACCTGGATCGCCGCAAGGCCGATGCCGGGCGCATCGTACATGGTCTCGAACATATCGGCGACGAGCACCTTAAGCTCATCATCGAAAGTCTCGACGCGCGAGGAAATGGTCTTCAGCCGGGCATCCGGCACTTCAAGGATTTCACGAATAGCCATAGGCCGCAGATAATCGCGCCTTTGGCCGGGCGCAAGGCACGGCGCGCGGCGAATTATCGATCAGGCTGTGCGATGTACCCGTTCAGCCCACCGGCCGCCTGGCGCGCAGGGCCTGCGCCAGCGTGCCTTCGTCCAGATAGTCCAGCTCTCCGCCCACGGGCAGGCCATGGGCAAGCTGGGTGATCCGCACCGGGAAGCCTTCCAGCCGTTCAGCGATGTAATGGGCGGTAGTCTGCCCTTCCAATGTGGCGTTCATGGCCAGCACCACTTCGTCGATCCCGCCAGCCTCGACCCGGGCGATCAGCTTGCCGATGGTCAAATCTTCCGGGCGCACGCCATCAAGCGCGGACAGCCGCCCGCCCAGCACGTGATATCTGCCGGTGAACAGCCGCGCCCGGTCCAGCGCCCAGAGGTCCGCCACATCCTCCACCACGCAGAGTTGGCGCGCATCGCGGCGCGGATCGGCGCAGATGCCGCAGGGATTCTGTGTGTCCACATTGCCGCAGGTGTCGCATTCCACCAGCGTCTCACGCACGGAAGTCAGTGCCTCCAGCAATTGCACCAGCGCGGTTTCCCGCCGTTTGACCAGCCAGAGCACGGCCCGCCGCGCGGAACGCGGGCCGAGCCCCGGCAGGCGTGCCAGGGCGGCGCTAAGTGCCTCGATCTCTTGCGATGCCATGCCCCGGGAGATAGGGCTTGCCGCTCCCGATAGGAAGGCCACGAAAGCCCGCTATGCGCATCATTTTCATGGGGACGCCGGACTTTGCCGTGCCCGCCCTGCAAGCCCTGCACTCGGCGGGGCACGAAGTCGTGGCGGCCTATACCCAGCCGCCCCGCCCCGGTGGCAGACGCGGCAAGGAATTGACGCCCACGCCCGTCCACAAGGCGGCAGAGGCTCTGGGCATTGAAGTGCGCCATCCGGTGTCGTTGAAGGATACGGCGGTGCAGGCCGAATTCGCGACGCTGGACGCCGATGTGGCAGTGGTCGCCGCCTATGGCCTGATCCTGCCGCAGGCTGTGCTGGACATGCCGAAACATGGCTGCCTGAACATCCACGCCTCGCTCCTGCCGCGCTGGCGCGGAGCAGCGCCGGTGCAGCGGGCTATTCTGGCGGGGGATGTGGAAACCGGCGTTACCATCATGCAGATGGCCGCCGGGCTGGATACCGGAGCCATGCTGGCCAAGGTCGCCACACCGGTCGATGGCAAGACCACTGGCGAACTGACCGCCGAATTGGCGACGAGCGGCGCCAAGCTGATGGTGGAGGTGCTGGCCGATTTGCCTGCCTTCCCGGCAGAGGAGCAGGACGACGCCCTCGCCACCTATGCCGCCAAGATCGACAAACCCGAGGCGCGGATAGATTTCACTCAAGGTGCGGTGCAGGTTGACCGGCAAGTGCGCGCCTTCGCGCCCGTGCCTGGCGCATGGTTCGAGGTGAATGGGGAACGGGTGAAGGTGCTGGCGGCTGAACTTGCCCACAATTCTCATCACTCCCCCGAAGTGGGGGTGACGCTCGATGACCAACTCACCATCGGCTGCGGCGACTGCGCCATTCGCCCGATAATCGTACAACGAGCTGGCAAGCCCGCGATGAACACCGCCGACCTCCTCCGCGGCTTCCCCATTCCCGCCGGGACACAACTCGGCTGATGACCCGTTACGCCCTCACCATCGAATTCGACGGCACGCCCTTCATGGGCCTCCAGCGGCAGGCGCATGGCCCCAGCGTGCAGCAGACCGTGGAAGAGGCTGTGCGGCAGGTGACTGGCGAAGCGGCCACGCTCCATTCGTCAGGCCGCACCGATGCGGGTGTCCATGCGCTGGCCATGCGCAGCCATGTGGACATCGCCAAGCCCTTCACACCATTCCGCCTGATGGAGGCGCTCAACGCGCTGATGCGCCCTGCCCCGGTCGCAGTGATCGACTGCGAGGTGGTTCCGGATGACTGGCACGCGCGCTTTTCCTGCATCGGCCGGTCCTATCTCTATCGCATCGTCAACCGCCGGGCCCCGCTGACGCTGGAGAAGAACCGCGCCTGGCATGTCGCCCGCCCGCTGGATGCCGAGGCGATGCACAGGGCCGCGCAGCATCTGGTTGGCCTGCATGATTTCACTACCTTCCGCTCGGTCCATTGCCAGGCAAAAGACCCGGTAAAGACGCTGGACCGGCTGGACGTGCGCCGCGAGGGCGATCTGGTGCTGATCGAGGCGGCCGCGCGCAGTTTCCTGCATCATCAGGTCCGCTCCATGGTCGGCACGCTGGCGCTGGTTGGGCTTGGCCAGTGGAGCGAGGATCAGGTGGCGCAGGCCCTTGCCGCCCGGGAACGGCAGGCGCTGGGCCTCAATGCCCCGCCAGACGGGCTCTATTTCGTCCGCGCCTTCTACCCCGGCGAGGACTGATCCCACTCTCTAGGGCGATGGGGCAGGAGACGGCGAGCTTCGCGGCGCGCTCGTGCCCGGAGCCACGGTCAAACCGTCATTGGTGAGCCGCACATCCACCGGCATGCCGTTCACTTGTGTGGAAAGCACCGCCTCGCCCTGTTTGACACGCAAATTCGTGCCATCCGTGCCGATGGGAATATCGGCGCCCTCCGGCACGTCGAGCGGCTGGACCGGGCCCGAAGGATCGGGCTGCGGCGTTGCCTTGCGCTTCGCCGGCACGACCTTGGGGCCGAGCGCCTGGCTCATGAAATCCTTCCAGATACGTGCGGGCAGGCCCCCACCATGCACTCCGGCAAGCGGCGTATTGTCGTCATTGCCCACCCACACGCCGACCACCAGATCACCGGCATAACCAACGAACAGCGCATCGCGATTATCCTGGCTGGTGCCGGTCTTGCCGAAATTGGGCACATTCAGCATCGCCGCCCGCCCGGTGCCGCGATTGACTGTCGCCCGCAGCATCTCCTCGATCCCCTCCTGCTCGCGGGAGGAGAGGTGCTGCTGCGAATTCCACAGCCAGTCGAACCAGCCCGGCTCCTCTGCCTTCACAGCGCGCGGCTTCAACGGAAAGGCATTGCCCGCCACGCCCGCATAGGCTGCCGTCAGTTCCAGCAAGGTCATGCTGGATGTGCCGAGCGCCAGGCTGGGGTCGCCTTCCGCCAGAGGAGAAGTCACCCCCAGATCGCGCGCGGTTTCGATTACCTTTTCGCTGCCCAGCTGCCCGAACAGGCGGACGGCGGCGACATTGCTGGAACGGGCGAAGGCTTCCTTCAGCG